>DBEZXW010000079.1:0-10798 GCA_048291725.1 Collinsella sp.
TAATTAAGTTTCCTGCTCTACAGTCCTGCGCAAGACGGAAAGCACATTAAGTGCTTTCCTTTGCGTGCGGAACTCGCGATAAACTTAATTACGCGCCGCTCCCCGCCCACGCCGGGCAAACATCGTTGGACTTATCACTGACATGAAATGGGCGCTTGCATATCGTCTGCTAACTTGACACGGTACAATGCTTTCAGATTTCAATTTGTAAATTAGTGGGGTTAATTCATGGCAGAATCTCGTGCGGAGCGTAAGGCTCGTCGTGCTTTGATCGAGGCGGCTGAGGGGTCAGAGGAGAAAAAATCTTCTAAGAAATCCAAGTCGTCTCAGGACGCGAAGGGTAAGTCGGCCAAGGGCAAGGCTAAGGCCAAGCGTCCCGGCTCTCGTCGGAACGAGGATAAGACATCTCAGACTCGCTCCAAGCACTCGCATAAAGATCGGGTTTCGTCTGCGCGTAAGGCTGTGGACCCCAAGTCCCCCTGTTCCATCATGAAAGCTTGCGGTGGGTGTACGGCGCTCAATCGTCCTTATAAGAAGCAGCTCGCCGCCAAGCAGGCCGCCATGGAAGAGCTTTTTGCTGCTCTTTGCGAGCGCGAGGGTATTAGCGTCGACCCCATTCGCGGTATGGGAGTCACCCTGGGCGACGCGGGTAAATTTCCTGCGCCGCGTGGCTTTCGTCATAAGGCCGCCACTCCCTTTGCTCCCGGTAAGGAGGGCGCCGTCCGTTGCGGTTTCTTTGAGCGCGGCACGCACAAGATCGTTGCCGTACCCGAATGCCCCGTCGAGGCACCGGGCGCCCGTCAGATTCTCAACGGCATCGCACGCGAAGCTGAGCGGCTGCATATTCCCGCCTTTAATGAGGACAAGCATCTTGGTTTGCTTCGCTATGCCGTCGTCCGCTGCGGTTGGCATACCGACCAGGTCATGGTCACGCTCGTGACCGCTCAGCGCGACTTGCCGCATGCGCAGGAGTTCTTTGAGGCTGTCGCCGCGCTCAATCCGCACATCGTCACCGTCGCCCAAAACATCAACGGACGTCCCGGCAACGCCATCCTCGGCGAGGAAACCCGCATTGTATATGGCGCCGAGTGCATGCGCGACCAGCTGCTCGGCTGCGAGTTCGATATCTCCCCCACCGCGTTCTACCAGACCAACCCGCAGCAGACCGAGCTGCTCTATCAGCTCGCGATTGACGGCATGGACCTGCAGCAGGGCGACGTACTCATGGATGCCTATTGCGGTAGCGGAACTATCGGCCTGTGCGCAGCCAAAGCCGCCCAGGACAAGGGCGTCGGCATTATGCTGCTTGGCGTGGAGCGCAACCACGCCGGCATTGCCGACGCACGTCGTAATGCCGAGCTCAACGGCCTCACCCGCAGCGCTTGGTTTATGGCTGACGATGCCACCGACTACATCCTAGATGCCGCCGACAACAACGAGCGGGTCGATGTCCTTTCCATCGATCCGCCGCGCGCCGGCTCTACCCCCGAGTTCCTCGAAGCTGCCTGCGCGCTTAAGCCGCGCCGCATCACCTATATCAGCTGCAACCCCGTGACTCAAGAGCGCGACCTGCATCAGCTTCTCGACGGAGGCTATCGCCTGCTCAAGATCACGCCCGTCGACATGTTTCCTCACACCGACCACACCGAAACCGTAGCGGTCCTCGAACGCCGCTAACCAACCTCAGTAGATTTTTGGGACAAGAAAGGGGGCGACCCGCCTGGGCCGCCCCCTTCGCTTGGTTTATAAACTCCGCTACATCCCATTGCGCAGATCGCACACGCCGGCTGCCGCCATCTCGCACAGCAGCGTCTCGCGGTCGCGCGTCACGATCAGGTCCAGCGGGAAGTGAATCTCGTCGAGCAACTTGCGGGCGTGCTCGAGCTTGCCAATGGCCATACCAATGTGGGCATCGGTCGACACACCAATACCCACGCCCAGCTCGGCGCAGCGCTCGGCAATCTTGCGGCATACGGCCCAATGCTCAGTGTCGGCACCGTGCTCAAGACTATGGTTGTTGATCTCAATGATCTTGTGCTTGGCTTTGGCCGCCAGCAGCACCTCATCGATATCGAACGGCACGCCCGAACGACCCGTATGCCCAAGCATGAACACCTTGGGATGCTCCAGGGCATTGATATACATCTGGGTTGTTTGGGCGAGCGTCGCGCCTTCGGCAAACTGCGGGTTATGCACGCTTGCCACCAAATAATCCAAATTACGCGTCACCAAATCGAACAGCGAATGCTGGTGACTGTACGAATCGCCGGCAATATCGAGCGTGACAAGAGTGTCCTCGCCAAACAGGCTTCCGTCCAGCGAAACGATATCGGCCTCGGCACCACGCAGCACCAGCACGCCGCTCCAAATGCGCGGCCAGATATCCTGGTTGATAAAGAACTGGTAACTGCGCAGGTCATTGGGGCAAGCCGTAACCATAGAGCTCAAATGGTCGGCAGATCCGAGCACCTGCAGACCACGCTCTGCCGCCCAGTACACATTCTCCTCAATGGTCGAATATGCATGCGCAGAGAACATCGTATGGGTATGAATGTCACAAGAAAGCAGGTAGGGCATCAGGTCTCCTTATCTGGCACGGCCGTCGCTTATATTCATTGTACGCATAGCCTTCGATAGTCGTAAAACCACTCCATCCCAAAGACACAACGTCCATGACAACGGGGTCCGGCTTAACACCAAACCCCGTTTCACGTAAAACATTGTAGGCAGAGCGCTTTACTTTTAACGATACTCGTCCGCCAACTGTTTCCAAGCGGGTAGCGAATTGACAATCGTTTCGTAGCTCACGCAATAGCCCAGGCGGAACCAACCCGGCATACCAAAGCTGTCCGAGGGAACCGCAAGCAACTCATACTTCTTTGCGCGCTCACAGAACGCATTCGCATCGGGCTCCAACGCTTTCACCCATAGGTAGAACGCGCCATCCGGCTCAACATAGGTGTAGCCATACTCCGCTAGTGCGTCGGTAAGCGCGGTGCGGTTGCGCGCATAGGCCTCGACATCGCTCGGCTCATCGATGCAATCGATGATCACGCGCTGGAAGAGTGCCGGTGCGCATACAAAACCCAGCGTACGGGCAGCGCCCGCAACAGCCGGCATCAGACGGGCAGCCTGCGGATTGGTGTTGGGAACCAAGATCCACCCCACGCGCTCACCCGGCAGCGACAGCGACTTGGAATACGAGTAGCACACGATGGTGTGCTCGTAGATCGAGGGCACCCAAGGCACCTCGGCACCGTACACGATCTCGCGGTACGGCTCATCCGAGATGAGCATAATCGGATTCTCGGGATCGCGCTGAGCGTTGGCCTCGCGCAGAACATTGGCCAGTCGCGTCAGCGTGTCGCGCGTACACACGGCGCCGGTCGGGTTATTCGGCGAGTCGATGATGACGGCAGTCGTCTTATCGGTAATCGCCTTGAGCACGTTGTCCACACTCAGCTGGAACGTATCTTCATTGGCGAGCGCCTCAACACACGTACAGCCGGCTTTCTCAATCCACACGCGATACTCCGGGAAGTACGGTGCAATGACGATAACCTCATCGCCCGGGTTCGTAACGGCGTTGAGCGTGCAGGTGAGCGAAGCCGCGGCGCCCACGGTCATAAAGACATCCTTGCCCTCATAACTCGTACCAAAGCGGCGGTTGAGCGACTCAGCCACGGCGGTACGGCACTGCGGCAGGCCCGGTGCGGGCGTGTATCCGTGCAGCTGGTCACTCGGCAGCTCCAAGGCCTTCTTAATGGACTCCGCCACGGCAGCGGGCGCCGGAACGCTCGGGTTACCCAGCGAAAAATCGAATACATTTTCCGCACCAATCTGCGCCTTGCGCTCAAGGCCATAGCTAAAAATCTCGCGGATGATGGAGCTTTCCGCACCGCGAGCATACATAGTTTCGTTGATCATCTGTTCCCCTTTCACATAGGCGCTATTGTACGCTTTAGCCGAGCAAAGCGCCGCAGCAATGTTGATTGGGGACAGACTTAAATGCGTGAAAACGCTCATTTAAGTCTGTTCCCAATCAACAGACGGCCCCATATCACTCAAAAGAAAAAGCCTCCGCAGGTTTCCCCGCGGAGGCTTTCGCCACAAAGACTATTTGTCGGCGTCGGTGTCGGCACCGGCATCATCGGCAGTCTCGGATTCGGCCTCGACATCCTCCTGCATGGCCGCCTGCGCAAAGGCTGCGGCATCAGCCGCCAGCTCCTCCTCGCTCATGCGAGGCGCACGCTTCTTGGTCGGCATACCGGCCGCCTTGGCATTGCGCTCCTCCTTGGCCGCCAGGATATCGCCCTCGCGCTCAAGGTAAGCATCCCACTCGTTGTCGAGCAGGGCGTTCACGGCGTCGCCTTCGACGGTCTCACGCTCAAGCAGCACCTTCGCCATCAGGTCGAGCTGATCGCGACGGGCATCCAAAATCTCAACCGCACGACGATGGGCCTCGCGCATAATGCGCTGGACCTCGATATCGATGCGACGCGCCGTCTCCTCGGAGTAATCCTGGTGATCGGCGTAATCGCGACCAAGGAACACCTGATGCTGCGCCTCGCCAAACACCTGCGTTCCAAGCTCCTCGCTCATGCCCAGGCGCGTGACCATCTCGCGCGCCATCTTGGTCGCGCGCTCCAGGTCGTTGCTCGCGCCCGACGTGATGTCGTCGCACATGAGTTCCTCGGCAACGCGACCGCCCAAGAACACGGCGAGCTCGTCGAGCATCTCATTCTTGGTCTTGAGGAAGTGGTCCTCCTGCGGAAGCTGCAGCGTGTAGCCCAGGGCCTGACCGCGGCTGACGATCGAGATCTTGTGGACCGGATCGGAGTGCTCCAGGATATGGCCCACCAAAGCATGACCGCTCTCGTGGTAGGCAATCGTGGTGCGCTCGACCTCGGTCATCACGCGACCCTTGCGCTGCGGACCGGCAATCACGCGTTCCATCGATTCCTCGACCTCGTCCATCGAGATCACGGAACGATGGCGGCGGGCAGCCAGCAGCGCAGACTCGTTGAGCAGATTTGCCAGATCGGCGCCGGTGAAGCCAACGGTCATCTGGGCGAGCTTCTCAAACTTCACGTCCTCGTCCATCGGCTTGTTCTCGGCATGCACGCGCAAGATCTGCTCGCGGCCCTTCACATCCGGACGGTCGACCGTGACCTGACGGTCAAAACGACCGGGACGCAGCAATGCCGGATCCAGGATGTCAGGACGGTTGGTCGCAGCGATCAGAATGACCGACTCGCTCTCCTCAAAACCGTCCATCTCGACCAGCAGCTGGTTGAGCGTCTGCTCGCGCTCGTCGTGGCCGCCGCCCAGGCCGGCTCCGCGCTGACGTCCCACGGCATCGATCTCATCGATGAAGATGATCGACGGGGCCTGGGACTTGGCCTCCTTAAAGAGGTCACGCACGCGGCTGGCGCCGACACCCACGAACATCTCGACAAAGTCGGAACCCGAGATGCTAAAGAACGGCACGCCCGCCTCGCCGGCAACGGCCTTGGCCAGCAGCGTTTTACCGGCGCCCGGAGGGCCCACCAGCAACACGCCACGCGGGATCTTGGCGCCCAGCTTGCGATAGCGATCCGGATCGCTCAAAAAGTCACGGATCTCCTCGAGCTCCTCGACTGCCTCGTCCACACCGGCAACGTCTTCAAACTTGACCTTGGGGCGCGTGGCCTCGTTGGTCTTGGCGTTGGTCTTGCCAAACTGCATGTTCCTGTTGTTGGCGCCCATCATCTGGCGCATAAAGTAGAACATGATGGCGATCAGGGCAATCGTCGGAAGCACGCTCATCGCCAAGTCGCCCCAAAAATCGGGGTCATTGGTGTTGACGATGTACTTGGTATCGGGGTGCTCCGCCATAAGCTCGGCAAGCGAATCGGAGCCGACATAGGTCGAGGAGAAGCCCTTGAGCTCGCTCGTATCGCCCTTGTCCTTCTTCGTCTTCCAGTAATGACCCGTCACGCTTCCGTCTTGAACCGTATAGGTCAAATCTTCGACGCGATCCTGCTTAATGGCGTTGACCATCTCGCTCGTTGCGAGCTTTACGGTATTGCCGGAATTGGCAAAGCCGGAGCCCATGTTAAAGAAGGCGTAGCCCAGAAGCGCGCAAGCCAAAATAAAATACAGCCAGCCCGTACGCGTGGGCTTCTTGCCTCCGGGTATCCCCGGGATCTTAGGCTCCCGGGGAGTCTGGGAATTGTTATCGTTACGGTCGTCGGGCATCTTACGAATAAACCTCCGGTTTCAAAATGCCCAGATACGGAAGGTTACGATAGCGCTCGGCATAATCGAGGCCGTAGCCCACCACAAAGGCATCGGGGCAATGGGTTCCAACATACTTGGGCGTGATGGCCGAGGTACGGTCCTCAACGTCCTTCCACAGGAAGGCGGCGACCTCCAGAGAAGCGGGCTTGCGGCTCTCGAGGTTCTTCATCAGATACTTGAGCGTCAGGCCCGAGTCCAGAATGTCCTCGACGATCAGCACGTCGCGACCGCGGATGTCGATATCCAGGTCCTTAATGATACGCACGATACCCGAGGACTTCACACCGTCGCCATAGCTCGAAACAGCCATGAAATCGATGTTGGTCGGCAGCTCGATCTTGCGCATCAGGTCACCCATAAAGACCACGGCGCCGCGCAGGACCGCAATCAGCACCAGATCCTTACCCGCGTAGTCGCGAGTAATCTGCTCGCCTAGGCGAGAGACGATACCGTCGATATCCTCCTGCGTAAACAGAACCTTCTCGATATCCGGATGTTGAGAAGCCATGACAACCCTTTCTTGTGCTTATCGCCCACACACCGCCGTATGGACGCGAACTTCACATTCTAGCAGCGCACGGGGTATATTTTCCAGCCCGTACGCCATCAGCGCGGGAATACCGTCAACGTCGCACAGAATAGCTGGCGTGGGATGCTATTCCGCATCGACCACACGAAGCAGATACGCCACGCGCGTTGCGGCCGTGCATTTAAAACGCTCGTCCGTGCGAACGCCTGCGACCCATACCACGGCACCTCCCGGAGCCGTTCTCACCACAGGAACGCCTGCGCGCTCAGAGACGGGAATACGAGCCTCGTTGAGCAGGTCGGACAC
The DNA here is from genome assembly GCA_048291725.1 of Collinsella sp. Taxonomy (GTDB): domain Bacteria; phylum Actinomycetota; class Coriobacteriia; order Coriobacteriales; family Coriobacteriaceae; genus Collinsella. Next base: position 7,118 of record DBEZXW010000079.1, read on the forward strand.
CTTCTTACTTCGCCCACTCATGCCCAACGGACACATCACATCCCCCGGCACGGGACCGTCTACCCACAGACGCGCCAAACGCGCCTCGGCGGGAATCTCCCCGCGCGAGCCGGCGAGCATCCGTTCGCTATCGCGATCGGCAAAGCCCAGCGTCGCGGCATCCACCATAGCGGCCACCCCTCCGGCACCCGCGAGTTCACGGGCACGGCGCACAATATCGCACCCCGGCTCAACAGCCATCGGCTCTGCCACCAGGATGCGGCCCGCCCCCAGCGGCAATCGACCGGGAATGGTGACCCAATCGGCAACTAACCCCTCGCGCGCCGCCGGGGCCTTGAATGACAGCATGCCAAACTCCACGCGCGCATCGATTCCCGCCGGCAGCGTGACCGAACCCGAGCCTTCGGCGACACAGGCGAGCACGCGCTCCACATGCCGCATCTCCGGGCGAGCGTCGGGGTCGATACGCTTAATTGCCAGTCGCACCATGCGCCGAGCAATCACCACCTCGGCCGCGGCCAGTCGGCGAGCGTCAAGGACCAGTGCACCCGCCGCCTCCTTACGCAGGCAGCTTCGAAACGCCTGCGCGGAAAGCTGGGAAAGAAAGGCGTCCTCATCGCCTAAGATCTCGCAGGCGGCGCCAATCGTCTTACAGACGCTCGCGTTGCGCTGCGCCACCACCGGCATCACTCGATGGCGCACGTAGTTTCGCAGATACGAGATGTCCTCATTGCTCTCGTCTTCACGCCACGGCTGACCATGTACCTGCAGATAGCCCACCAGCTCGCCGTGAGTCAGGTCGAGCAAGGGACGCACCACGATATTCCTCCGGCGAGGAATGCTCGATAGACCAGCGGGCCCCGAACCCTTAATCGCGTTCATCAAAAACGTTTCCGCGCGATCCGAAGACGTGTGCGCGGTGCAGATACGAGCCGCCGTTCGCGGTGCCCCCGTCTGGGCGCAGAGCTCGCGGACATACCTCCGCGCCGCGGCATAGCGCACCTCGCGGGCAGCCGCCTCGATATTGCCCGATTCATCATCAAAATAGGCATGCTCAACACACAGCGGCAAGCCATATTGTGCGCATAGGCCGCGTACAAAGGCCTCGTCGCCATCGGATGCCTCGCCGCGTAGATGATGGTTCACATGCAGCACGTGCAGCCGCTCGCGCGCGATGGAGGCTACACCACGCCCATCCAGAATATCCAACTTTGATGTGCACGCCATAAGGAGCAAAGCCGTCGAGTCCGCACCACCTGATACCATGAGCACCACGGGGGCAGCCGTCTGCCGCGTTGCCAGGGCTTTATCATCAGCCCGCGATGCAGCATGGTGTCCATAATGCTGAGATACCGTTGGCATTTGCTTCCTCCTCTATTCGTTCGCACCCATTGTATCCTTTGGAATCTTATGTCTCGTCTGCACCTTCATATCCTTGGCAGCGGCTCAAAAGGCAACTGCGCGCTCATCGAAGGCCCCCGGGGGCTCATCATGATTGACGACGGTCTTTCTCGCCGCGAGACATTAAAGCGCATGGCAGAACTGGGGCTCTCGGCAGACAACGTCTCGGCTCTTCTCATTACTCATGAGCATAGCGATCACATCAAGGGTCTCGATGTCTGGTGCAAGCACTGGCACGGCCCCCTCTTTGCCAGCAGGGGCACACTTTCGAACAAAGAAAATCTTTCACATCTGCCTGTCGAGGAATTCGATCCCGGTGACACCCTATCCATTGCCGGCATCCACGTGCAAACCTACTCAACATCACACGATGTCATCAATCCTGTCGGCTATCGATTCAATGCTCTCGATGATTCCATCGGCTTTGCCACCGACACCGGAGAGCTATCGAGCCAAGCCATGAACACCCTCAAAGATTGTCGAGTCCTCGCGCTCGAAAGCAACCACGATGTGGCCATGCTGCGCGAGGGAGAATATCCCCGCTTTCTTCAGGAGCGTATCCTGTCTGCAAGGGGACACCTCTCCAACGACCAAGCCGCCGAAGCCGCGCGCGAACTTGTTACCGATCGCACCGAACAGCTCATTGCCATGCATATCAGCCAAGACAACAATCGTCCGAGCCTTACCGTCAAAAGCTATGCCAAAGCTCTAGCCGCAACCCTGGATGACGAGGTCGGCAGCTCCGCCACCCTTCTCCAAGGATCGCGAAAACTCTCGATACGCCCCGCAAGCCAGTATCGGCCAGCAACCATTCAATAGGCTTTCCTAGACAGCAAAAGGGGCCGGGAATCGCTTCCCAGCCCCTTTTGTAATCTTTTTATAGCGCAGAACACCAACGAAGTTAGTCGATGGAGATCTTCGTAACGTTCTTCTTCTCGACGATCTTGGGAACCGTAACGGTAAGGATGCCGTCAGCGTACTTAGCCGAGAGACCCTCGCTCGAAGCGTCCTTAAGATACACGCCACGCGTCGCGCTGTACGAGCTGAACTCCTTCTGCAGGAAGTTCTTGCTCTCGTTCTCCTCGTCTTCCTCGACATTCACGCTGATGGAGAGACGGCCCTCGTTAAGCTCGACATCGATATCGTCCTTGGCGACGCCGGTAAGATAAGCCTTGACCTCATAGCCATCGCCCTTATCCTCAACGTCAACGGGGAACGCCTTAGAGGCAATCGAGCCGTTCGCTAGGTCACTCATATCATCAAAAAGATCGAACAGCGAGCTTGCAGAGGGACGAACGCCAAAAACCGAACGATAAGGAACCATGCTTGCCATGTTTACCACTCCTTTATAGGGCTGCCGAGTCATCTTCTAGGTGACTGGGACTTCTTTTGACGCTCTTATATATGCCCACCCAATGCTCATATATACATCGACTATAAAGTTTTTTGAGTCCATTACTATAAACATATCTAAGTGTGTCGCACTAAGGTTTTAGGAAGGTTAAGGTTCTTTGAACCAGAGCTTAAATAACGAGTATGTCCACAGCTACAAATAACAAGGGGCTTACAATGAGCGCGTACACGTTGTTTGTAACGAGCTAAAGGGCATCATGGACGACCAAAACCAGAACAATATGTTTATGCCGATGCAGGGGGAAGATACTTCCACGCAGCCGCCACGGTTCCATCGCCCCCACATCTCGCAAGAGCCCATTAATGATGCAGAGCCCGAGTATGTGACGAGAAATCGATATCAAACGCTCGAGGATGCCCAGACGGGACGTAAGCACATGGGCGTCGCATCGAGCGATCCCGTATATCTGAAAGATGCACCGTTATCAAAAAACAGCGCAATCAATGACGACCCGACGAAAGCGCCCATAACTCGACAGCAAAGAGGTCCTCGACCTAAGCAAACCTTAACGCATTCGGCTCGTTATCTCGAGACGCCAAAACAAGGGAAAACGATCTTCGTCTCATCAAGTAAACGACGTAAGCAGCATCGACTCCAATTGCTACTTTTAATCATTGTGGTCATAGCAGTTGCCCTTGTGATTCGATTTATTGTCTTTAAATAAAAGCTCATTACTCATAAGCCCAACCGGGCTAGAGGTGAATGCAACTACATTGTGGTGTATCAAACGCAAAAAAGGGGGAGGCCGCGAGGCCTCCCCCTTCTCAGTTCAAGCGTACGGCTCGGTGCCGTCCACCGGTCAGCGGCGCCCTGGCCTCCCACGGGCTGACCCCGCAGTACTCTCGGCGCGATGGGGCTTAGCTTCC
>DBEZXW010000080.1:0-8844 GCA_048291725.1 Collinsella sp.
TGGGTTATACCCTAAGAGCAAACCACCCTTTTTAAGGGTGGTTCTGATTCGATGTGATAACGCTTTGGCCCTACACCTCAGGAGCCTTGGCTACGGTCTTGCTCTCGGCTGTGAGCGGGCGGTTGTCGATGCGGCGGCCCAGGCGGTCGAGCTTTACGAGCAGCCACTCGATAGGATTGGGCCCCGTTCCTTCCTCGTCGGCAACCAGGTCTATGACGGCAATCTTGGTGCCGTCCTGCTTAAGCGTAACGCTGCCCACCTTATCGCCAACATGCACCGTGCCCGAAAGGTCATCGTAGCTAACCTTTTCGGTCACTTCGCCGGCGAGTGAGAACACCGTTGCCTGCGCGGCGGGGTCGGCGAGCGTGGCGTCGATTGTCTTGTCCGTCCAATCTGTCTGGCTAATGCGTGCCATGAGCGGGTTGCCGTTGGCGGTCTTCTCCTGCGTGTTGGCGATCGCGACCGTGGCCTTGTGGCCGTAGTACCAGTTGGCAAGGGTGGCTGTATCGGTAAAGCGCTGGTCGTTGGTGGTGGAGTTCAAAATAACGGTGTAGATTTCGTCGCCGTCGCGGTTGTAGGCGCTCGTAAAGCAATAGCCCGCGTCGTCGGTGGTGCCGGTCTTGCCGCCAATGTTTCCGTCCTGACCGAGCAAAACGTTGTGCGTGTCCATGGAATGCGAATGGTCTGAGCCATCGGCGCCCGTGACCTCAATCCAAGAATCCTCGCTCGCCACGACCTCGCGGAACGTGTCGTTTTTCATGGCCTCCTGCATCATCAGTGCCACGTCATGTGCTGTCGAGTGCATATCGCCGGCCCACTCGTCAAAATCCAGGCCGTGCGGATTCTCGAAGACCGTACCGGTGCAGCCGAGCTTTTTGGCGCGCTCGTTCATGGCCTTTACAAAGGTGGCCACGGCGTCCTTGGTCTTGGGGTCGATCTTTTTGCCCACGTGCTCGGCAAGCACGACGGCGGCGTCGTTGCCCGAGGGGATCATCAGGCCGCGTAGTGCCTGCTCCACGGTGAGCTCGTCGCCTTCGAGCAGGCCGGCAGTCGAGTTGCCTACGGTGGCGGCAGTGTTGCTCACCGTGACTTTCTCGTCCATCTTGCAGTTTTCGACGGTCAGGATTGCGGTCATGACCTTGGTGATCGAGGCAATCTTGACCTGTTCATCGGCGCCGCGTCCATAGTAGACGGTGCCGTCCTTGCCCATAACAAGGGCATTCGTCGCCTCGATATCGGGCAGGTTTTCTGTCGTGATGCCGCGGACGTCGGCGGTCTTGCCGCAGACGTCGTCGGTCGTGAGCACTTGGGCGCCGGCAACAGCGGGCACGCCGGCAACAAGGGCGATGGCGCAGGCAAAGCCGGCGGCAAGTGCATGAAGGCGGACAGTTATACGGGAGGGATATGAAGTCACGGCTATTCGCTTTCGACGATGGATGCATATTTGTTCAAGTATATCCTGCGAAACAGCGGGCCGTGAATCCTTTACGAAACGGTGGTGTCTGTGGCGCGAAATGCGCGCCAGATGCTATTCAGCTAATCATTCGAATCATCTTCAAGCTTAAGCTCGAAGATATAGTTAACGCTGCTGTCATCGTCGGCTCTATAGGTGACTCCATTGTGGATACAACCAGTATAAAAAGAATCATTAAATATCTTTTTTGCTGCCGTATGGGTGCCGACCGTGGGGTCACAAGCAAGAATGATTGCGCTAGAGAGCTCCTCGAGGGTTTCGTCGCAATTGTATTCATCTGCGTCTACGTAGAGCTTGATATCGCAACCATCGTCGTCGTAGTACAGAGATGCGACATTGTCGCCATATCCGTCGCTAATTTCATAGCAATCGTAATCGCTGTCGTAGTCGCCATAGTCATAGGCGTTGTCCGAAAAGCCGTTTGCGCTGTCGATTACAGACGATATTTCCGGAACATCGGGGTTTGCGCCATACGGTGAAATAGTTGAGCCAACGGAGCCCAGATAACCAATCAGGCACGCGCAGAGGGCGGAGGACAGCATTACGCATGCAGCTTGTTTCGGAAGATCCATCTTTTTAAACTTATCGAGCATTGGGACTGCTCCTTACGAATCGAGCCTCCAGTGGGCTTTCTTGTAAATAATGCTATTGATTCAGAATGCGTTGCTTGTAGCTCTCATATTCCTCGGGAGTGATTGCCCCTGCATCAAGAAGCGTTTTGAGCTCTTTTAGCATGGCAATCGTTTGCTCAACGGGGACTTGCGCAGGACTGTTGCGCGGATGATTTAAAGCCAGAGGGGCGTCTGCAACGGTGATTTCTGCCTGCTCAGACTCGTTTACGACGTTTTTAGATTTAATGGGCTTCTGTATAAAGAGGGCCATGGAGAACAACGTCCAAAGGGAAATGTATTGGAGCAGCGCGCTTACGTTGTATGTTGGATCAGCATTTCCTTGGACAAAAGGGGCCAGCTTGAGTCCCCAGCAGAATCCGGCGATAAGAACGAGTGCGCTAAAACAGAAAGCCGGGGTTAGCTCGGTTTTGTCGCTGAATTTTACGCCGATTAGATATACGGCAATGGTGAGAAGATCAAGTGGCAGGAGATAAAACGGGGAGGATTGCAACAAGATAATGATGTCTGATAGCGCCATGGAGACAAGAGCTGCGTATAAAACAGATTGCTTTCCTATATGCTTCGTGAATAGGTAAACTCCGATGAGAAAAACGGGTAGTGCCGTCATGGCAAAGCGCCAAGCAATTTTGACGAAAACCAATAGGGCTGTTATTGGCAAGAGCACAACTTCAGAAAGATGTTCGATGTCACTCATGCCGGAGAAGAGGTTATTTAAATCGATGGCGTCAATGAACCCATTTTCAAATGATCCATCACTAAAAAGGAAATGTAATAGAAGGAGAAGAATAGATAACAGACGGTTGCGATTGCTGCTGCTAATGCGAACTTATTATTCTTAAGCAGGTATTTCGTCTTGGTGAGCATTATTAAAACCACCCCTTATGGCCGAGGACATACTGGACTTCAAAGTCGCTATCAGTTTTTGTGAGGTAGATGATTCCCTCGATGAAGGAAATCAGGTTCATGACTAAAGGCCCAATAATTAAAAGCGATCCGAGCAGCGTCCCTAGCAGCATTGCTATACCCTCGTTTTTATAGCCGAGATAGAACTTGTGGATGCCAAGGGCGCCAAGGCATATTGCAAGCAATCCGGCGACCATCTTACTTTTTGGGGACGTTGAATTTGCTGGGGAATTGTTGTTTGCGGTGTTGGAATAAAAGAGTCCCTGCTCGCCACGGGGTTCCTGCCCACCACGGGTGTTGGATGTCTCTAATCTACTTCCATCAAAGTGATGGTCGAGAATTCGACGCTTCTGTTCATCGAACTCTTCTTGGCTAATTGCCCCCATTTCCTGCAGCTCTTTGAGGGATTTTATTTGGTCGAGTATTTCCATCGCATTCCAATCGGTAGGAGCTGAATGGGCAAGAACCCCGTTTAATAAACCAATAATATCCTAATTTGGGATATCCAGATACGGGATATAGCTTTGACGGCATGAACGTTGACGCTAACAAGGTGTGCGGTCGTTGCCTCGCTCGCATGAGAAAAGAATCTGGTTTGACCCAGGTCGATATTGCGCGCGCCCTTTGCGTGCCGCAATCGTTTGTGTCGAAGGTCGAAACAGGAGAACGGTCTCTTAAGCTATACGAACAATTTGATTATGCGCGTGCATTGGGTATCTCCGCTCTAGCCTTGTCTGAGCGCCTGCAATCAGAGATGGATATGGCGGGTCTCAAGGGATTCGAAAAGAAAAGCGGTAATTAAATATCAAAATCAACTTGATGCATTCACTCAGGTTGAGTTTCGCCGCGCGCATGGCCCGCATTCGTGCTCGAACGGGCGCAAGGGTGCTTAAGGTCGACTTAATCGCCCGCGCTTGTTGTGTGTGGCGGGCGCCGCCTCGGGCATAATGGAGCGCGAGAGGAGCACGCATGAACGAGCGCATACTGGTAGTTGATGACGAGAAGGCCATCGCCGACCTGGTTGGTATCTACCTTACAAAGGAGGGCTTTGACGTCCAGATCGCCTACAGCGGGGCCGATGCGGCCAAGGCAATCCTGGAGCAAGAGTTTGACCTGGCACTGCTCGATGTCATGCTGCCCGATATCGACGGCTTTGAGCTGCTGCGTACCATCCGTGCCAGCCATACCTATCCCGTAATTATGTTGACGGCACGCGATGCCCAGCAGGATAAGATCGAAGGCCTTTCGCTTGGCGCGGACGATTACGTGGTCAAGCCGTTCCGCCCGCTGGAGCTCATCGCGCGCGTTCATGCTCAGTTGCGCCGCTACACCAGCTACGGTAGCCGCGCGCAGGCGACCGAGTCGCCGACCCTCCAGCTCGACGGCCTCGAGATCAACCGTGACGCTCGCTCCGTGACGGTGGACGGTGCGCCGGTGCGCCTCACGCCCATCGAGTATTCCATCTTGCTGTATCTGGCCGAGCAACGCGGCAGCGTAGTGCCCGTGGAGGACCTGTTCCGCGCGGTGTGGAACGAGGACTTTATGCCCGGCTCCAACAATACGGTGATGGTGCACATTCGTCACCTGCGCGAAAAGATCGGTGACGACGCTCAGAAGCCGCGCTTTATCAAAAACGTTTGGGGCGTCGGCTATATCATCGAATAACGCCTTTGTTTGCGAGGACATGGACATGACAAAAGACGATAAGCAGGCGTTTGAGGTGCCCGATCGGCACTTTGGATATGTTAGGGCGGTCGTCGATAATCGCGCGCTTGCGACGGTGCTGCTCTTTTTGCTGAGTCTGCTGCTAATCGGCATTGGTAACATCGCCGGTATCTTGGCGGTGCTACTCATCGGCTTCTTGCTGATCGATCGCTTTGAAATCGTGCGTCGTTGCGTGGTGATCGGCGGTGCCGCGTGGGTCATGACGCTGGCGATCGGCGCCATGGCACTCGGTGGCATTGAGGGACCGGTGCTGGTCGATGCCGGCTTTGTATTCAACATGCTTGGCTTTGTCTTGGCGCTCGCCGTGTGCGTCCTGTTCTTTTGCGGCCGCGCTCTGTACTACCAGGGCTATGAGCAGGGTGAGCAGCATTCCGACCGCGTGCTTGCCGCCCGTATTCAGGACCGCCTGATCGATCATCCCGACGCGTGGGACAACATCGACGGCGACTTCCTGGAGGTCGAGGGTGTGCTCAACCGTGTGCGCGACCGCGAGCACAAAGTCCAGCAAGCCCTGCGTGACGAGTCACACCGCAAGGACGATTTGGTCACATACTTGGCGCATGACCTGCGCACGCCGCTTGCCAGCGTGGTGGGCTACCTCTCGCTGTTGCAGGAGGCGCCCGACCTGCCGGTTGAGCAGCGCGCACACTTTACGGGCGTGGCGCTCGACAAGGCGCACCGGCTCGACGCGCTTATTGAGGAGTTCTTTGATATCACGCGCTTTGACTTCCACGATATTGTGCTCACGCGCGGCTACGTTGACCTGGGATTGCTGCTGGCGCAGGTGGCCGATGAGTTCTATCCCATTCTCAACGAGCAGCACCAAGATGTCCAAGTTGATGTGCGTGAGGACCTGACGGTGCTCGTAGATGGCGACAAGATGGCTCGCGTGTTCAACAACATCATGAAAAACGCCATCGCCTATAGCTACGAAGGATCGACCATCACGATTGAGGCTGGGCGCCAAGATGACGGTGGCGTGCGAATTCGCTTTATCAATCAGGGTGATCCGATTCCGGCGGCTAAACTCAAGGTGATCTTTGAGAAGTTCTATCGCCTGGACGCGGCGCGTGCGACCGATCGCGGTGGCGCCGGCCTGGGCCTTGCCATTGCCAAGGAGATTGTCGCGGCACACAGCGGCACCATTGCGTGCGAATCGACGCCCGAGCACACGGTGTTTACCATTGCGCTGCCCGCTGCATAACCAGCGTGTCCTTACAAACACTTGACAATGCGCTCACGTGCGTATGAGCCGTGATTTCTACTATCGATACTGCTGAATTGATATCGATATGGAGGTATGCGGTATGACGGCTGCTGCGGCGATGGGGCCTACGGAGCTTGAGGAACTCATAGAGGCGCAGGCCGAGGCCGCGCACGAGCGCGAAGTTGGGGATGCGACTCGCCCCACGGCGCAGGACCTTGCCGTCTCGCCGACGCGTATCGATGTTGAGGGCCTTGACCTGTTTTACGGCGACCATCATGCGCTCAAGGACGTGAACATCAAGATTCGCGACAAGCAGATTACCTCGTTTATCGGTCCTTCGGGCTGCGGCAAGTCGACGTTGCTGCGTTGCTTTAACCGCATGAACGACGGCATCAAGGATTGCCGCATTGAAGGCAAGATTGCACTTGACGGCCAGAATATCCTGGGCGATTACGATATCTGCCGCTTGCGCCAGCGCGTGGGCATGGTGTTCCAACGCCCCAATCCGTTTCCCATGAGCATCTACGACAACGTCGCCTACGGTCCTCGCGGCATGGGAGTGCGCGACCGCGTCGTGCTCGACGAGCTGGTCGAAGACTCCCTGCGACGCGCCGCACTGTGGGATGAGGTCAAGGACAAGCTCAAGGAGTCGGGGCTGGGCCTTTCGGGCGGGCAGCAGCAGCGTCTGTGCATCGCCCGCGCGCTTGCCGTGCAACCCGATATTCTGCTGATGGACGAGCCCACGAGCGCTCTCGATCCCGTGTCGACGCTGGTGGTTGAGCAGCTGGCCTGCGAGCTCAAGGAGACCTGCACGCTCGTGGTCGTTACGCACAATATGCAGCAGGCGGCGCGCATCTCCGACTCGGTCGCGTTTTTCTTGCTGGGTGAGTTGGTGGAGCACGCACCCAGCGCTCAGCTCTTCAAAAATCCCACCGACCCGCGCACGGCGGATTATTTGACGGGACGTTTTGGCTGATACCATCTAGTAAAGGAACCTTTAGGGTTAAGATGCGGTCATGCCGGCCGCAAAGGGGTTCAACATGATCTATTACGTCGAGGACGATGACAACATCAGGGATTTGACGGTCTATGCACTGCGCAAACAGGGAATCGAGGCCGAAGGCTTTTCGTGCGATGGCGAGTTTAAGGCTGCCGTGGCGCGACGGGTACCCGATGCCGTCCTGCTCGACATCATGCTGCCCGATACCGACGGTTTGGCAATTATGCGTCGCCTGCGTGCCGACCGTCTGACGGCGACGGTGCCCATCATGATGCTTACTGCTAAGGATACCGAGCTCGATAAGGTGATGGCGCTCGATGGCGGTGCTGACGATTATCTGACCAAGCCGTTTTCGCTCATGGAGCTTGCCAGCCGTTGCCGTGCGCTGCTGCGCCGCGGCGGTATGGTCAAGCAGGCGAGCGATGTGCTCAGCGTGGGCGATATCGTGCTTTCGCCCAGCCATCGCGAGGCGACCGTTGCCGGCGAGCCGCTCAAACTCACCTTGCGCGAGTTCGATTTGCTCGAATATCTTATGCGCAAACCCGGCGTGGTCTTTACCCGTGAGTCGCTGCTGCAGAGCGTGTGGGGCTGGGACTTCGACGGCGGCTCGCGTACCGTCGACGTTCACGTGCAGACGCTTCGCCAAAAGCTCGGCGAGCGTGCCGGCGCTATCGAGACGGTGCGCGGCGTGGGTTATCGCCTGGCGGAGCCTTCCGCCGGTAGCGATACTGAAGATGCCGTCGCTGCGGCAGCAGCATCGGAGGAGTAGTCCGTGGTCTTTGCCCCTCAGGGAAAACACACGCTCTCGCATCGCGTGTTTGCGACGATATTTGTCTGCGCCATGTCCGTCATTTTGGCGTTTACGGTGCTGGGCGCGTTCTTTGTGCAAAACACCTTGGCAGATGCCACGAGTGCCAACCTTTCGCAAGAAACCGAGCTTATTGCCGCCGCCTTAAACGAGCAGAAGGAGCCCATCGCATTCTTGCGAAGCCTCGATCGCGAGGACCTTCGTATCACGCTGATCAACAGGGATGGATCGGTCGCCTACGATAACGAGGCGCCTCCTTCCATGCTGCCCAACCATGGCGATCGCCCCGAGGTCGTTGAGGCCCTTGAGAGCGGTTCGGGCTCCGCGGAGCGCTCGAGCACCACGCTCGACGAGATTATGCTATATCGCGCCGTCGCCCTTGATAACGGTCAGGTTGTTCGTTTGGCACAGGCCCAGCCTGGCGTTGCGGCGATTTTGCTTTCGCTGGTGGCGCCGATGCTGCTTATTGCGGCGGCGGGCGCGGTGCTCTCATTTTTCCTTGCGCGCCGCGAATCCCGTGCCATCATTGCGCCGCTGCAGGAGGTCGATTTGGACCACCCGCGCCGTAGCTATGAACACGCCTACACCGAGATGGTTCCCATGCTCGAGCGCATTGAGTCACAGCGCCAGGAACTCAAGCGCCAAATGGCGGTGCTAGCGGACAACGACCGTATGCGCCGCGAGTTCACGGCGAATATCACCCATGAGCTCAAGACGCCGCTTACGGCGATTTCGGGCTATGCCGAGCTCATCGCAAACGGCATGGTCGAGGGCGAGGGCGACCTGCGCAACTTTGGCGGTCGCATCTATCGTGAGGCGGGCCGCTTGGCAGCGCTTGTCAACGATATCCTTACGCTGTCTAACTTGGACGAGGCCGAGCGTGCAGCTGGGGGCGAGGCGGTGCCCATTGGGTCCACGGAGCCTATTGAGCTCTCGCGTGCCATCTACGCGGTCGAGCAGCGTCTTGAACAGGTCGCCCGTCAGGCGAATGTGACGATAAGTCATGAGACCAAGCCTGTGGTCATCGAGGGCGTGTCGCGCTTGATTGACGAGCTCATCTATAATCTGGCAAGCAACGCCATCCGCTACAATCGA
>DBEZXW010000081.1:0-6100 GCA_048291725.1 Collinsella sp.
GCACAGAAGGAGAACGGCGTGACGGTGTCGGACGAGGAGGTCGAGAAGGCTTGGAAGGACGCGTGCAAGAGCGCGGGCGGTGCCAAGGCCTTTAAGAAGACCCTCAAGACCTACGGCTATACCGAGGACACCTACAAGGACTCGCTCAAGGAGAGCCTGGCGCAGCAGAAACTCAAGGATGCCGTGGCGCCCACCAGCAAGCCCAAGGACAGCGAGATCGTCGATTACATCAACGAGAACCTGTCTAACTACAACGATGCTCGCCGCTCGTCGAACATCCTGATCAAGGTTGATTCCGACGCTTCCGACGAGGACAAGGCTGCCGCCAAGGCCAAGGCACAGGAGTGCCTGGACAAGATCAACTCCGGTGAGCTGAGCTTTGAGGACGCCGTTGAGCAGTACTCCGAGGACACCGGTTCCAAGGAGAAGAAGGGCGATGTGGGCTGGGATAAGCTCACCACTTTCGTCGACAGCTACCAGACGGCGCTCGAGGGGCTCAACAAGGGCGACGTGAGCGACGTCGTCGAGTCGACCTATGGTTACCACATCATCAAGTGCACCGACTACTTCCATGTCGATAATCAGGTCGATGACATCAACCAGGTGCCCAAGGCCATCAAGAAGTACGTTTCCAATGTGGTGAAGACGCAAGCGGCCAGCACCGCGTACAGCGAGTGGCTGGAGCAGTACAAGAAGGATGCCGACATCACCGTTAACCCCATGCCCAAGGACGTGCCGTACAACGTCAGCCTGAAGGGCGTCACCAAGAGTTCGACCGACGATTCGTCGACGACTGAGTAATCATGGGGCGGCGCTCGTGTGAGTGCCGTCCGCACTATTGAGGAGGATTTGCAGATGACCAACGAAGAGCTGCAGAAGGAAATGATTGCGGCCATGAAGGCCAAGGACAAGGTTCGCCTGTCCATCATTCGCCAGGTCAAGGCCGAGGTGAAGAATATCGAGGTCAACGAGCGCCGCGATGTGACCGAGGAAGACGTCAACAGCATGATCAAGCGTTTGATTAAGCAGACGAGCGAGACGTTGGAGATGTCCATCAAGGCCGGTACCGACCAAGAGCGTACCGACAACCTGACCGAGCAGGTCAAGATTCTGGAGAGCCTGCTGCCCGCGCAGGTTTCGGGTGAGGAGCTCGAGGCCCTGATCGAGCAGGTTATCGCCGAGCTGGGTGCCACGTCCAAGAAGCAGATGGGCCAGGTTATGGGTGCACTCGGCAAGGCCACCGGCGGCAACTTCGATAAGCCGGCCGCAGCAAAGATCGTCGGCGCAAAGCTTGCGTAATTTGTTACGCGGTTTTACCAAACCGCGTAACGGCTCGACGCTGCAAACCCGTACACACGGCAATCTGACGTTCAATTTCAAGGGCGCGACCAGAAGGTCTGCGCCCTTTCATTTCACGTCACCTTGCTCGCGTGTACGGGTTTTCGCTGGCTTATGCTCAACAAGGACGGTTGTAATATTTTCGGCGCTCATTGGGGATAGACTTAAATGAGTGCCCAATGAGCAGGTACTCATTTAAGTCTGTCCCCAATGAGTTGGTTAAAGGTTGCGGGTTCTTTACGGGAATGTAGTGTGGGCTGCGGAAACGTGGTTCTTTCCGTACAATAGTTCAACTCGTGTAAACGCAGGGAAGGGACATTCATGGCAGACATGATCGAGATCAAGCATCTCAACAAGTACTTTGGCGACCTGCATGTGCTCAAAGATATCAATCTCACCGTCAAACGCGGCGAGAAGCTCGTAATGATCGGGCCTTCCGGTTCGGGTAAGTCGACGCTCATCCGTTGTGTCGATTATCTGGAGGAGCCCACGTCGGGCGAGGTCGTCATCGACGGTACGCCGCTCACCAAAAAGAACCACCTGGAGATGGCTCGCAAGTACAGCTCCATGGTGTTTCAGCAGTTCAACCTGTATCCCAACATGACGGTGCTCGGCAACCTGACGCTCGCGCCCATCAAGCTGCAAAAGAAGAGCAAGGAGGAGGCGACCGAGATCGCCATCGCCGCGCTCAAGCGCGTCGGCATGGCGCATAAGGCCGGCGAGTATCCGCAGAATCTCTCGGGTGGTCAGCAGCAGCGCATCGCCATCGCCCGTGCCCTGTGCACCAAGCAGCCCATCATTCTGTTTGACGAACCGACCTCGGCGCTCGACCCCGAGATGGTCCAGGAGGTTCTGGACGTTATGATTGAGCTCGCGCAGGAGGACATCACCATGATCTGCGTGACGCATGAGATGGGCTTTGCGCGCCAGGTGGCCGACCGCGTCATCTTTATGGAGGACGGCCGCATTCTGGAGGAGGGCACGCCCGAGCACTTCTTCGATAACCCCGAGAACCCGCGCTGCCGCGAGTTCCTGTCCAAGATTCTGCACTAGGCGCGGTGATGGACATGACGGATATGACGAGGGCGGCCGTGTCGCGCCGTCACTTTTTGCAGCTGACTGGCGCCGGCATGCTTGCGCTGACGGGGACCGCGCTTACCGGTTGCGGCAACTCCACCAGCGGCGAGGACTCCGACAAGGGGTCCAAGCTTGCGGCCATCAAATCGCGTGGCCATCTGAATGCCGGCGTTAAGAAAGACGTTCCCGGCTATGGCTATTACGACACCGCCAAGGGCCGCTTTGAGGGCATGGAAGTCGATTTGTGCTATCAGATCGCCGCTGCTGTCTTTGACGTGAGCTACAAGGAGGCCCGCGCCCAGGAGCTTGTCGAGTTTACCGACGTAACGCCCAAGACGCGCGGCCCGCTGATCGATAACGGCCAGCTCGATGTGGTCGCGGCGACCTACACCATCACCGACGAGCGCAAGAAGAGCTGGGATTTCTCGATGCCGTACCGCACCGACTACGTGGGACTTATGGTCAAGAAGCGTTCGGGCTTTACCTCGATTGAGGATCTGGACGGCAAGGTCATCGGCGTGAGCCAGGGTGCTACCACGCAGAGTCTGATTGAGCAGATGATCAAGGACAACGGCTTTAACTGCAAGCCCGAGTTTAGGGCCTTTAGCGGCTACCCCATCATCAAGAGTTCGCTCGACGCCGGCAATATCGACGTCTTTGCCATGGACCGCTCCACACTGGCCGGCTACATGAACGAGACCGTTGAGCTTCTGCAGCCCGAGGTCAAGTTTGGCGAGCAGGGCTACGGCGTGGCGACCAAGAAGGGCTGCGACCTTTCGGCCGTGGTCGATCAGGTGATTTGCGATCGCCTGGCCGACGGCTGGCTCGACCAAGAGGTCAAGACCTGGGGTCTTGTATAGGCGCATCGTCCAAGGAAGGAATCAAATGCTCGAAGGATTATTTGACGCCGACCGTTGGTCGACGACATTTCAAAACATGGGGCCCTTCTGGGAGGGCTTTGGCGTGACGCTACAGGTGGTCGTTGCCGGTCTGCTGCTGTCGCTGGTGCTGGGCACGCTGCTAGGCGTGTTCTCTACCACTCGCTCGCGCGTGCTGCGCGTCATAAGCCGCGTGTACGTGGAGTTTTACCAGAACACCCCGTTGCCCGTACAGGTGCTCTTTATGTACATGGCCGGTCCGCAGTTTTTGCAGGCCATAACCGGTGCCGACCAGCCGGTGCGCATCGCACCGTTCGTGCTGGGCTTCTTGGGCGTGGGCCTGTATCACGCGGCCTACATTTCGGAGGTCATCCGCACTGGTATCGAAGCGGTGCCGCGCGGTCAGATGGAGGCGGCCCAGAGCCAGGGCTTCACCCGTGCGCAGGCGTACTGGTACATCGTGCTGCCCCAGACGTTTAAGATCATTCTGCCGCCGCTGTGTAACCAGGCGCTCAACCTGGTCAAGAACACGTCGGTGCTGGCGCTTGTGGCCGGCGGCGACCTTATGTACCGTTCCGACAACTTTGTGAGTCTGTACGGTTACCTGCAGGGATACATCGTCTGCTGCCTTATGTACTTCATCATCTGCTTTCCGCTCGCCATGCTGGTGCAGTGGCTCGAGCGCCGCTCCAAGGAGCGTCCGCGCGGCGTGAGCCTGGCCGAGCTGGGGCTCGACAACGTAGAGGAGGCCTAGCGCATGGAAATCTTCAACGCGACCAACCTGCTCTACATTTGGGGCGGCTTTGTTAAGACAATCGAGATCTCGGCGCTGTCGATCTTTTTCTCGCTTATCTTTGGCACGGTGCTGGCGCTCGTTAAAAGCTATGCGCCCCGCCCGTTCCGTATTTTGGTGAGCGCCTACATCGAGCTGTTCCGTTGCACGCCGAACCTGCTGTGGATTCTGTTTATCTACTTTACGGTGCAGGGTTTGGACATTGTGATTTCGACCATCGCCTTTACGCTGTTTACCAGCGCTGTTATGGCCGAGATTGTGCGCGGCGGCCTCAACTCGATTCCGCGCGGCCAGTTTGAGGCAACGCAGAGCCAGGGCTTTGGCTTCTTTGCCACCATGCGCTACATCATTCTGCCGCAGACGTTTAAGACGATCATTCCGGCGCTGTTTAGCCAGTGCACGACCGTCATTAAGGACAGCTCGTATCTTTCGGGCATTAACGTGGCCGAGCTCATGTACACGGCCAACGTCGTGATGGCCCACGCGATCGACCTGTCGCAGGTGCTTATGCTCTACGGCCTGGTGTTTGCGATGTACTTTGTGCTCAACTTTGGTATCTCGCTGCTGGTCCGAGCGTATCAGAGGCGAATGGTGGCAGCGTAGAATGTGGCAAAGGGACAGCCCCTTTGTCACATAGAGAAAGGAATCGCGATGAGCGATCTGGTGAATAAGAAGAGTCCTGTGGTCATTACCATCGCGCGCGACTTTGGCGCCGAGGGCCACGAGATTGGTCGTATCCTCGCCGATGAGCTGGGGATTCCGCTGTACGATAACGAGCTGCTGGTGCGTGCTTCGCTGCGCGCGGGCGAGTCGCTCGACAAGATGGCCGCCTACGACGAGCGTCTGGCCGTGGAGAACATGGCGTTTCTGCCCGACCGCTACGATGCGCGTTCGTACTCGGACAAGTTGTTCCAAAAGATGAGCCAGGTGATTTTGGATCTGGGTGAGACCGAGAGCTGCATTATCGAAGGCCGCCTGTCCGATTATCTGCTGCGCAACAACCCCAACCACATTGCCGTGCTGGTGACCGCACCCTTTGAGGACCGCGTCGAGATCGTGCGCAAGAAGCGTGGCCTTAACAAAAAGAAGGGTGCCAAGCTGGTCAAACAGCAGCAGAAGGCGCGCGAGGCGTTCTATAAGCGCTACAGTGCCGGAAAGTGGAAGATGACGAGCGGTAAAGACATCGTCGTCAACCGCGCCAAGCTGGGCCGCGAGGGCTGCAAAGACGTTATCGCCGCTGCCTACCGCTACAAAGTGGCCCAGCTCGAAGGCTAACCGACCAAAACCATCACAAAGGTGCCTGTCCCCATCGTGGTGGTTGGGTGGTCGGCATAGAAAAAGTCCCCGCCGGGCGTGTGCTCGACGGGGACTTTGCCGTTTGATGGCTAGCGCTGCAGGTGATTACTCGCCCAGCAGGCTCTTGGTGATCGAAGCGGCGGCCTTCTTGCCGGCGCCCATCGCCAGAATGACCGTAGCGGCACCGGTGACGATGTCGCCGCCGGCCCAGATGCGGGGATCGGTGGTCTGGCCGGTCTCCTCGTCGGCGACGATGTAGCCCCACTTGTTGAGCTCCATCTTGCCGCCGATCTTCTTTGCGAAGGGGTTGGCGTTGGTACCGATAGCCGAGATCGCGACGTCGCAGGGGATCTCCTCGATGGCGCCCTCGATGGGCACCGGGCGACGACGGCCGGACTCGTCAGGCTCGCCGAGCTCCATCTTCTGGACCTTGACGGCGCACACGGAGCCGTCCTCGCCAGCGACAAACTCGAGCGGGGAGACGAGCGGCAGAACCTCGACGCCCTCGGCCTTAGCATGGTGCAGCTCGGCGCGACGGCAGGGCATCTCGTCCTCGGTACGACGGTAGGCGATGATAGCGTGCTCGGCGCCCAGACGCTTGGCGGTACGGACGGCGTCCATAGCCACGTTGCCGCCACCAAAGACGACGACGTTCTTGCCGTGCTTGGTGGGGGTGTCGTACTCGGGGAACTTGTTGGCCTTCATCAGGTTCACGCGG
>DBEZXW010000082.1:0-36400 GCA_048291725.1 Collinsella sp.
GGTAGCGCACAGAGATGTGGTGTAAGAGGCGGGGCATGCCCCGCCTCCGCCCTTTCTTGAAAGGGAGGGGACACCGCCTAGAATTCGTCGTTGGAGTAATGAAGGTGACGAATGGAAGGAAAGGCGATGCCCCAAGAAGAGAGTGTACTGCGCCTCGGTCGCGACGAGGCCCTCGAGGCGGCGAGGCTTTGGCAGGAGTGCGGCGACGCGCGCGAGTTCGCGTGCAGGGTGCTGGGCGGCGTGATGAACGCACTGATGGACTCCGAGGCCCAGCAGATGTGCGGCGCGAGCCGCAACGAGCGCAGCGACGGCAGGGAGAACAGCCGCAACGGCTACCGCCCCAGGTCGCTCAAGACCGCCGTGGGCGACGTGGAGCTCGAGATACCCAAGCTCAGGCACGGCACCTACTACCCCGAGGGCATGCTCGCGCGATGGTCGCGCGTCGACACCTCGGTGGCCGCCATCGTGCAGGAGATGTACGTGTGCGGCGTGTCCACCCGCAAGGTCGAGCGCGTGGCGTCCAAGCTGGGCATATCCTCGCTGTCGAGCTCGGAGGTCTCGAGCCTCTGCTCCGACCTCGACGCCGAGGTGGCGGAGTTCCGCCGCCGCGACCTTTCGGGCACGCCGTGCTGCTACCTGTGGCTCGACGCCACCTACATGAGCTGCAGGGTCGGCTCGTCGGTCGTCTCGCAGGGCGTCGTGACCGCGATCGGGCTGGGCGCCGACGGGCGCAAGCACTTCCTGGGCTGCGACGTGGTCGACACCGAGAGCGAGGACTCCTGGGCGGCATTCCTCGGCGGGCTGCGCGAGCGCGGGCTGGCCGGCGTTCGCCTCGTGGTCTCCGACAGCCACGCCGGGCTCGTGGCCGCCGTCTCGCGCCTGTTCCAGGGCTGCGCCTGGCAGCGCTGCGTGACGCACCTGCAGCGCAACCTCCAGAGCGCCTGCTCGGGCAGGCCCGAGGACTCCAAGGCGGCCGTCAGGGACCTCGTGCACGCCGCGGTCTACCAGGACGACCCCGACCTCGCGCGCTGCGTGTGGGCCGAGGCGGCGCCCTGGGTGGCGTCGGTGTCCGCCAGGGCCGGCGAGGTCTTCGAGCAGGCCGAGGACTCCGCGCTGGCGTTCACGGCCTTCCCCAGGGCGCACTGGGCCAAGCTCCGCACCAACAACGTCCAGGAGCGCGCCAACCGCGAGATCAAGCGCCGCTACAGGGTCGTGCAGTCCTTCCCCTCGAGGGAGTCGATGCTGCGCCTGACGTGCGCGAGCCTCATGGAGACCGAGGGGCAGTGGTCCCAGCAGCGCGTGTTCTCCGAGGCCTCGGCCGCCGAGGGCTTCGCCGAGCCCGCGGACAGGCCGGCCCCGACAGAGGGGAGGCGCCGCGCGCTCGGGCGGCGCGCCAGGGAGATAGTGGACGAGATAGTCGAGAAGCGCGGCCTCAAGAAGGAGTAACATCGGGGCTTGCAGCGACGGACCTCAGGACACTCTTACACCACATCTCTGTGCGCTACCGTCGAAATGGCGATGAATGCACGATTTTGATCCAACTGTTAGTCCTTATAATGGACATATGTTGCGTAATTTAAGAAAATACTGTCTTTTTATATGTTGCAAACAAAGTAGCAGTACTCATTTTTGCCATTTTTTGACCACGGCCTTTGTGACAGACGTGCTGGCGGGTTCGAATCCCATGCGCTGGGCCCAAAAAAGAAAGGCTCCCATTGCTGGGAGCCTATCAAATCAGTGGTGGGCGATGAGGGATGTCCGCGTGCGGCTCCACCGCCCGCATCCGCTTCGTCGCTTCGCTCCTCGCGTGCTGCGCTGGAAAACGCTTCGCGTTTCCTCAGCTCCGCACCCTTGCGGGTTCGAATCCCATGAAATGGGCCCAAACAAAAACGGTCCCCTTTCGAGGACCGTTTCCAATTCAATGGTGGGCGATGAGGGATTCGAACCCCCAGCCTTGTGCGTGTAAAGCACCTGCGCTAACCGTTGCGCCAATCGCCCGTGCGGAGAGAGTATAGCAAAACAATCGCCTCATTCACCTCATATCCATTAAAGGTAACCGGCGCGTGTCACAGCGGAGCTGATTCAGTTGAGATTGCCTGAACATTCCGCCCCTCTTTACGCCCTCGGGTATACTCAAAAGCTACTGATTCGATTTGATGCCCAGCAACAGCAGAGGGGATAGTATATGTGCGGTTTTGTCGGTTTTGTCGGTGGGACGGATAACCAATCCGAGGTGCTCACCAAGATGATGGACCGCATCGTCCATCGCGGTCCCGACATGGGCGGTCAGTTTATCGACGGCCGCGTTGCCCTCGGCTTCCGCCGCCTGTCGATCCTCGACCTGACCGAGGCTGGCGCCCAACCCATGGCCAACGAGGACGGTAGCGTCGTCATTGTCTTCAACGGCGAGATCTACAACTTCCAAGAACTCCGTTCCGAGCTCGAGGCCAAGGGCTACAAGTTCCACTGCGGCGCCGACACCGAGAGCCTCCTGCACGGCTACGAGGAGTGGGGCGAGGCCGTTCTCGATCGCCTGCGCGGTATGTACGCCTTCGTCATCTGGGACAAAAAGAAGAACAAGCTTTTTGGCGCCCGCGACATCTTTGGCATCAAGCCGCTCTACTACTATCCCATGGCCGATGCGGGCGACGGCGCTCCGGGCGTGCTCTTTGGTTCCGAGATCAAGAGCTTCCTGGACTACCCGCACTTCCACAAGGCGGTCAACAAAAAGGCTCTGCGTCCGTACATGACGCTGCAGTATTCGGCAACCGAGGAGACCTTCTTCGAGGGTGTCTACAAGCTGCCGCCGGCGCACTACTTTACCGTCGATATCCCGACCGGCAAGATGAACATCGAGCGTTACTGGGATTGCGATTACTCTGCCGTCGAGAAGCCGTTCGAAGAGTATGTCGATGAGCTGGACGAGGTCGTGCACGAGAGCGTCGAGGCCCATCGCATCGCCGACGTCAAGGTCGCGTCGTTCCTCTCCGGTGGCGTCGACTCCAGCTACATCGCCGCTTGCCTCATGCCCGACAAGACCTTCTCGGTGGGCTTTGACTACAAGAACTTCAACGAGACCAACTACGCCAAGGAGCTTTCCGATAAGCTCGGCGTCGAAAACGTTCGCAAGATGATTACCGCCGACGAGTTCTTCGGTGCGCTCGAGGACATCCAGTATCACATGGACGAGCCGCAGTCCAACCTGTCTTCCGTGCCGCTGTGGTTCTTGGCCGAGATGGCCCGCAAGGACGTCACCGTGGTGCTTTCGGGCGAAGGCGCCGACGAACTCTTTGGCGGCTACGCCTACTACGAGGATACGGTCCCGGTGCGCAAGTACAAAAAGATGGTGCCGCTGCCCATCCGTCGCGCGCTCGGTAACCTGGCGCTGCATATGCCGTACTTCAAGGGACATAACTTCCTGGTCAAGGGTGCCGAGATCCCTGAGAAGTCGTTCCTGGGACAGGCTCTGGTATGGCCGGAGCGCGAGGTCGACGGCGTGCTCAAGCCCGAGTACAACACCGGCGATGGCGCCTTCGAGCTTGCCGCTCCCATCTATGCGCGCGTGAAGGGTCAGCCCGAGCTGGTCAAGAAGCAGTACCTGGACATGAACATGTGGCTCCCGGGCGACATTCTGCTCAAGGCCGACAAGATGTGCATGGCACACTCACTGGAGCTGCGCGTGCCCTTCCTGGACCGCAAAGTCATGGAGTTCGCCGAGCACATTCCCGACCGCTACCGCATCAACGAGAACGGCAACAAACAGGTACTCCGCCACGCTGCCAACAAGTCGCTGCCCGATGAGTGGGCCACCCGTCCCAAGGTGGGCTTCCCGGTGCCGATTGTCTACTGGCTGCGCGAGCAAAAGTGGTACGACTATGTCAAGGAGTACTTCACCGCGCCGTGGGCAAGCGAGTTCTTCAATACCGACGAGCTCATGCACCTGCTCGATCTGCACTTTGCGGGCAAGGGCGATTTCCAGCGCAAGATCTATACGCCGCTCGTGTTCCTAGTGTGGTACAAGCGCTTCTTTATCGACGAGGGCCAGCCTTCTGTTCAGGCTGCCTAGTCTCGGCTTACGAATGCCTGCGCGTAACGGCTCCTCCGGGAGCCGTTTTTGCGCGAGCACGTTTCAGTTACTATGAAAACCGTCCCTGCCAAATGGCTGAGAAAGGTGAAAGATGCACCATTCGGATTCCGCGACCGTGACCACGGTCGATACGCTTGCCAAGCTTCTCGGTGTGTGCGGCGAGCTGCGCGCATCGGAGCAGGTTGACGAGCGTGCCGTGACCGGCTGCTCGTTTGATTCGCGCGCGGTCTCGGCAGGTGACGTATTCTTTTGCAAAGGTGCTGCCTTTAAGCCCGCGTTTTTGAGCATGGCGCTCGATGCGGGCGCCGTCGCATTTGTGTGCGAGGAGTCGCTGGTCGAGTCTCTGGAGCCGCTGGCGCAGGAGAGCGGTGCTGCGATGCTGGTTGTTGATAGTGTTCGCACGGCCATGGCCCTGTTGCCGCCGGAGGTCTACGACCGTCCTGACCACGACGTCAAGATCGTGGGCATCACCGGCACCAAGGGAAAGACCACGGCCGCTTTTATGCTCCAGTCCATCATCAAGGCGGCGGGCGAGTCCTGCGGCATGATCGGCTCGGTGAGTACCGACGATGGTATCGAGTGCTACGAGAGCACCAACACCACGCCCGAGGCCCCCGAGGTTTGGCGCCATATCGCCAACTGCCGCACGTCCGGTCGCCAGTCCATGGTCATGGAGGTCTCGAGCCAGGCGCTCAAGTACCAACGCGTCGAGAATCTGCCGTTTGACGTGGCGTGCTTCCTCAACATCGGCCGCGACCACATCTCGCCGATCGAACACCCCACGTTTGAGGATTATTTTGAGAGCAAACTCAGGATCTTTGACCAGGCAAAGACTGCCGTGGTGAATCTGGGCACCGAAGAGGTCGACCGTGTGCTGGAGGCAGCGTCGACGGCCGAGCGCTTGGTGACAGTTGGCGTCGAGCATCCCGAGGCGAGCCTGTGGGCGAGCGACGTACGCATGGTCGGCTTTAGCATCGAGTTCAACTTGCATGGCCTGTGTGCCGACGAGTCCGAGGCGGGGGAGAAGGTCCTGCTGGGCATCGCGGGCGACTTTAACGTGGAAAACGCGCTGGTCGCTATCGCCGCCGCGCGCGAGATCGGCATCGGTATCGAGGCTATCAAGAAGGGCCTCTCCAAACTGCGTGTGCCGGGCCGTATGGAGGTCGTGGAGTCGAAGGACGGCCGCGTGATCTGCGTCGTCGACTATGCGCACAACCAGCTTTCGTTCCGTTCGCTTTTCTCGTCGGTCAAGCGCGCGTTTCCCGCCAGCCCGGTCATCGCGGTGTTTGGCGCTGCCGGCGGCAAGGCGCAGGAGCGCCGCGAGCAGCTTCCGCGCGAGGCCGCACCGTATTCCGACCTGATGATCTTTGCCAATGAGGACCCGGCTCACGAGGACCCGATGAAGGTCTGTCGCGAGCTTGCCGAACATGTTCCCGACGATACGCCGAACAAGATCATCCTCGATCGCGAAGCTGCCGTGCATGCGGCGTTCAAGGCGGCGCGCGAGGAGTACGTCAACCCCGATGCTCCTACCATTGTCTTGCTGCTGGCAAAGGGTGACGAGGAGCTCATGCACGTGGGCGACGAGTTCGTGCCCATCGAGAGCGACCTTTCGTTGGCCAATCGCCTGATCGATGTTACCCAGTTTGACTAATGAACCATGATGGCGGCGGCGCCCTGAGTGCGCTGTCGCCATAAGCGTGTTCCCTCAATCAAAACATGCCGTCCAAGTCCAAATCCTTCTACGTAAACGGAGTAACCATGTCCCACAATACCCTGCCGACCGTTGCCGAGCTTTCGGGCGAGATGCGCGAGCGCTTGGCCAAGGTCAAGTACGTCTTTACCGACCTGGATGCCACGATGCTCGCGCCCGGCTCGTGCGTGCTGCGCGACAACGACGGCAACCCTTCGACCAAACTCGTCGAGGCCGTCGTGGCGCTCGCTCGCGCTGGTATCCAGGTGGTTCCCACCTCGGGCCGCAACCGTACCATGATCCACGAGGACGCGCGCGTGCTCGGCCTCAACTCCTACATTGGCGAGATGGGCGGCCTGGTCATGTACGACCTCAAAGCCAACGATTGGGAGTATCTGACCGGCGACATGCCTTACGACCCCGCCTGCGGCCTTACTCCGCACCAGGTGATCGAGCAGACCGGCGTGTGCGAGAAGATCCTTGCCCGCTGGCCGCACAAGATCGAGTACCACAACGACATGTCGACCGGCTACAAGTACCGTGAGGTCACCGTCGGCATGCGCGGCGATGTGCCCGACGATGAGGTCCAGGCCATCCTGGACGAGGCCGGCTGCGGTCTGGTCTGGGCTTGCAACGGCCATCTGACGCACCTGTCCAAGCCGACGACGCTCGAGCTTAATCGCGTCGAGGACGGTCGCGCCTTCAACATCAATCCGGCGGGTCTTAACAAAGGCGTTGCCATTGCGCGCTTCTGCGAGCACCTGGGGATCGAGCGCGAGGAGACGCTTGCGCTCGGCGACTCCGAGTCCGACTTCTACATGGCCGACCATGTTGGCATGTTCTGCCTGGTCGAGAACGGTCTGACGAGCGCCGGTGCCCCGGAGTTCTTGGACGCCTGCGACAATGCCTATATTACGCGCGGCAAGATTGTCGACGGTTGGGTGGCAACGGCCGAGCTGCTGGTCGCAGCCCGTTCGTAGCGCGACGCATCACGATTGGTCGCATTTTTCGAGAGAGAATCTGGTGAGGTAATGTCCGATATCGATAATATGGCCGGGGACACGCGTCCGATCGGCGTGTTCGACTCGGGCCTGGGCGGCTTGACGGTCGCGCGCGCGATCGCAACGGCACTTCCGCACGAGTCCGTCTACTATTTCGGTGACACTAAGCGCTGCCCTTATGGCACCCGCACCGAGGACGAGGTTCGCTCGTTTGCGTTGCAGGCGGGTCGTTGGCTTTCGAAGCACGACGTCAAGATTATGGTCATCGCCTGCAACACGGCGACCGCTGCGGCCTTGCGTTTGGCCCAGCAGGTGCTCGACGTTCCCGTGATCGGCGTGATCGCGCCGGGTGCCCGTGCAGCAATCAACAGCACGCGTACGCGTCGCGTGGGCGTGCTCGCTACCAACCTCACCATTCGCTCGGGCGCCTACACGCGCGCCATTCAGGATCTAGATGCCGGCGTCGATGTATACGGCTGTCCTGCCTCGAGCTTTGTCGAGGTTGTCGAACACGAGCTCGCCTCGGGTGCACATCTGCAGGAACAGTGGCTTGAGAACGAGGACATCTTCGATACGCCTGCCGTGCGTGCGCTGGTGGGTGCCACGGTTGAGCCGCTGCGCGACCACGGTATCGACACCGTGGTGCTCGGCTGTACGCATTTCCCGCTGTTGGTGGGACCTATCCGCCATGCGCTGGGGCCTGGGGTGCGCGTCGTGAGCTCCGCCGAGGAGACCACGCGCGAGCTGACCGATATCCTCACGCGCCGCGAGCAGCTGGCGGGCGACGCCGCCGAGCCGCAGCATCGTTTTGCCACGACGGCCGATAACATTGCCGAGTTTGCGGTGGCGGGTAGCTTTATCTTTGGCCAGCCGCTCAAGAGCATTGAGCATATCGATATCGACGAACTGAAATAGATACAAGGTCACCGACCAAAGGCTCACTTTCACCTTTTGCCGAAAGGATATTTCTATGGAGTATATGCAGGTCAACCGCGCCAACGGTCGCGCCGCCAACGAGTTGCGCCCCGTTAAGCTCACCCGTGGCGTCATGAAGCACGCCCACGGCTCGTGCCTGGCCGAGTTCGGCGACACGCGCGTGCTGTGCGCCGCCACTATCGAGGAGGGCGTGCCGGGCTGGCGAAAGGGAGCTAAGGCCGGCTGGGTGACCGCGGAATACGCCATGCTGCCGGCGTCGACCGGCAAGCGCTGCAAGCGCGAGCACGCCAACCGCAAGGGTCGCTCCATGGAGATCGAGCGCCTCATTGGCCGCAGCCTGCGTACCGTCGTCAACATGAAGGCGCTCGGCGAGTACACCGTCACCGTCGACTGCGATGTGATTCAGGCCGATGGCGGCACGCGTACAGCGAGCATCACCGGCGCCTGGGTGGCGCTGCACGACGCCCTCGCCATGTGGGTCGAGGCGGGCAAGATCGATCGCATCCCGCTTACCGGCCAGGTGGCTGCCATCTCCATGGGCGTTGTCGACGGCAATACGCTGCTTGACCTCGATTATTCCGAGGACAGCCACGCCGAGGTCGACATGAACCTCGTCGCCACCGACACCGGTGAGATGATCGAGCTCCAGGGCACCGGCGAGCAGGCGCCCTTCGATCGCAAGCGTCTCAACGCCCTGCTCGACCTGGGCGACAAGGGTATCGCCGAGCTCATCGAGCTTCAGCGCCAAGCCCTCGCCTAACCTGCCAAAAAGGGATGTTAATTTTGGCAGGTTTTATCTGGGAAAACGTCGAAGTATAAGACTGCCGTTGATTGAGACGGGAGAGAGACCGAAGTCCTCGTCGTCCTCAACTCGGCATTGCTATAGAGACAAGGAGGCCAGTCATGGCACTTGAGAAGATTGACATCGACACCCTCGACCCGGCGGCGACCATCGTCGTGGCAACGGGCAACGCCCATAAGCTCACCGAGATCGAGGCCATTTTGGGCAAGGTCATGCCCGAGGTGCGCTTTGTGGCGCTCGGCCAGCTGGGTGATTTTGAGGATCCCGAGGAAAACGGCACGACGTTTTTGGAGAACGCCATCATCAAGGCCCAAGCCGCGGTTGAGGAGACGGGCCTTATGGCCATTGCCGACGATTCGGGCTTGGTCGTCGACGCGCTGGACGGTGATCCCGGTGTGTATAGTGCGCGCTATGCGGGCGTGCACGGCGACGATGCCGCCAACAACGCCAAGCTTCTCGTTAACCTGGAAGGTGTGGCAGATGAGGACCGCACCGCACGCTTTATGAGCGTCGTTGCGCTCATCGACACGGACGGCTTGGTCACCTATGGCGAGGGCGCTTGCGAGGGCGTTATCGCGCACGAGGGCCGCGGCGATCACGGCTTTGGCTATGACCCGCTGTTCCTGCCGGTCGACACGCCGGGCAAGACCATGGCCGAGCTCACGGCGGATGAGAAGAACGCCATCAGCCATCGATTCCATGCGCTCGAGCATCTGTCCGCCAAACTGACGGGCGAGGAGTAGGCCGTGCGCGCGGTGGTGCAGCGCGTACTCAACGCCGGCGTGACGGTCGACGGCGAGTGCGTGGGCCGCATTGGACGCGGCTACCTGGTGCTGCTGGGTGTGGGCCATGGCGATACGCGTGCCGAGGCCGATAAGCTGTGGGGCAAGCTCCGCGGGCTGCGCATCAACGAGGACGAGAACGGCAAGACCAACTTGGCGCTTGCCGATGTCGACGGTGAGGTGCTCGTGGTGTCGCAGTTCACGCTGTTCGCTGACTGCCGCCACGGTCGCCGCCCATCGTTTACGGATGCCGGCGCGCCCGATGTTGCCAACGAGCTCTACGAGTACTTCCTGACGCTCGTTCGCCAAGATGTCGAACACGTGGCGCACGGCATTTTTGGCGCCGATATGAAAGTCGACTTGGTCAACGACGGCCCATTCACCATCGTCTTGGACACCGATAGTCTGTAAGTAGTTAATTTGGGACCGGGTTTTTTTAGCTACTTGCGTATGGCCACAACAGGGTGCTATAATATTAGAGTTTTGTCTATCTTAGGGGTATTATCCCCTTTTTGAATTGCACCTTCTGGAGGCCCTGTTCATGGAAGAGATGGAAGTCAATCACGTCGACGACATCCACGAGAAGCTGACCGATATGGTGGGCGATCGCGTCAAGGTTAAGGCCAACATGGGCCGTACCCGCGTCGTCGAGCGCATGGGCACCATCAAGAGCGTCCACCCGGCCGTCTTCATTGTCGAGGTTGACGAGCGTCGTGGCCGCAAGTCGCGTCAGTCCTACCAGTATATCGATGTCCTCACCGGTCAGGTCGAGCTGTTCGACCCCGAGAGCGGCGAGCATATCTTTACCCCGCTCGGCAATCAGCTCGAGGAGCATTAACGGTGACCGATCGGTCCCTGACTCTTTCCGCGCCGGCAAAGATTAACCTCTACCTGGGGGTTCATACCGAGCGCGATGACCGCGGCTACCACAGGGTCGATTCCCTGATGGCGGCCGTCGGTCTTTCCGATACCGTGACGGTCACGCCGGCGCAGGCGCTGACCGTCCAGACGGTTCCGGCATCAGATTTTCCCATGCAAAAGAATACGGCGTATCGGGCTGCGGTTGCTATGGCCGAGCATTATGGTCGCGAGGCAAACATCTGCGTGACGATTGAGAAGCGCATTCCATTGTGCGCCGGCTTGGGCGGCCCCTCGACGGATGCGGCCGCGGTCATTGTCGCCTTGGCAGAGCTCTGGGGCATTGATCGCACCGACCCCGCGCTCGACGACATCGCGCGCGGCATTGGTGCTGACGTCCCGTTCTTTTTGCATGCGAGCCCTGCGTTCTACGTAGGTGGAGGAGACGTGCTGGCAACTGAGTACCCCGCGCTGCCCGCAACGCCCGTCGTGTTGGTCAAGCCGCGCGAGGCGAGCGTTTCGACAATTGAGGCCTATCGACGTTTTGACGAGGCCCCGGTGCCTGCGGACAAGCCCGGCGCGATAGCTTCTGCCTTGCGTGCTGGTGATGCCGAGACGGCATATGCACTCATCCATAACAACCTGGGTGTCATTTCCGCACAGATGGAGCCGCAGATTCAAACGGTCCTCGACTGGCTGCGTAAACAGGACGGCACCGTTGCTGTAGATGTGTGCGGATCGGGTGCCTGCTCGTTTGCCATTTGCGACACCGCCGACATGGCCGAAAGGCTTGCCGACGCTGCCCAGCAAAACGGCTGGTGGTCCTGCGCGACTGAGCTTATTCCCAACACGGTTCAAATCGACGCGCCAAAGAAATAAAAATTTCTCTAGCACGCGGCGAAAATCTTTGTTACTATAGTCGAGCTAACGGGTTGTGGCTCAGTTTGGTAGAGCACTGCGTTCGGGACGCAGGGGTCGCTGGTTCAAATCCAGTCAACCCGACCAGAGCATGAGGAGGGACCGCTTCTTGCGGTCCCTTTTTTTAGCTAGTGTTGTGATACCGCGATACCCGCGGTATACTCATTCGAGCTTGTCTCGCTGTATTGTGGAGGTCTACATGTTTGGACTGAGGGCTCCTGAGCTCATCATTATTCTCGTCGTTGTCCTGATTATCTTCGGGCCCAAGAACCTGCCGAAGCTCGGCAAGTCCCTCGGCTCTACCGTCAAGAATATCCGTGAGGGTATGGAGGGCGACGATAAGGCCGAGACCAAGCAGGCCGAGGAGGTCGTGGTCGAGCAGTCCGAGGAGGACAAGGAGATCGCTGAGCTCGAGGCCAAGCTCGCTGCTGCCAAGAAGAAGCAGGCAGAGGACAGCGACGCGGACGCAGAGTAGTCCCATCCCTTTGGGGTGAGCACCTGACCGGCTTGCCCGCAGGCTAGCCGGTCTTTTTCGTTTTGTTGACAGTTGATTGTTTGATCAGAGTTGGGGAGATATCCGTATGGACGCAAGCCAGATCGTACTGACCGCTGAGGGCCGCCAGAAGCTCGTCGAGGAGCTCGCTTGGCGTGAGGGCGATTACGCCAAGGAGATCGTCGAGGACATCAAGGAAGCCCGCGCGTTCGGCGACCTTTCGGAGAACTCCGAGTACGACGCCGCTAAGGACAAGCAGGCCCAGAACGCCGCTCGTATTGCCGAGATCCAGGCCATCCTCGCCAACGCTCAGGTTGCTGCCACCACGGGCGACCTGACCGTCTCCATCGGTTCCACCGTTTCGCTGATTGATCCCAACGGCGAGGTCATGGAAGTCACGCTCGTCGGTACCACCGAGACCAACTCGCTCGAGCACAAGATTTCCAACGAGTCTCCGGTCGGTCACGCCATCATCGGTCACGGCGAGGGCGACTCCGTCGAGGTCGTTACGCCTTCCGGCAAGACTCGCGTCTACACCATCGCCAAGATCGCACGCTAGACCACGGTCCCGCGTAAAGGTATGTTTTCGCTCCCTGGGACCGAATCCTGGGGAGCGTTTTAGTTTGAGGAGCTAACTTATGGCAGAGAACCAGAACGCCGCCGATCAGGCATCGACGCTCAACGACGAGCGCGCCACCCGCCTGGCCAAGCGCGCCGCCCTGTTCGAGGCGGGCCAGAACCCCTATCCTGAGCACTCTGAGCTTGAGGACTACGTCGCCGATATCGAGGCTAAGTACGCCGATCTTGCCGATGGTGAGGACACCGAGGATGTCGTGAAGATCGCCGGCCGTGTGGTCGCCAAGCGCGGTCAGGGCAAGATCATGTTCATCGTCGTGCGCGATGCGACTGCCGAGATTCAGCTGTTCTGCCGCATCAACGACATGGACGAGGCTGCCTGGAATACGCTCAAGGCCCTCGACCTGGGCGACATCCTGGGCGTGACCGGCGTGGTCGTGCGTACCCAGCGCGGCCAGCTTTCCGTTGCCCCTAAGAGCGCGACCCTGCTTTCCAAGGCCGTTCGTCCGCTGCCCGAGAAGTTCCACGGTCTTTCCGATAAGGAGACCCGCTATCGCCAGCGCTATGTCGACCTGATCGCCAACGACGACGTTCGCGAGACCTTCCGTAAGCGTTCGCAGATTCTCTCCACCTTCCGTCGCTTTATGGAGTCCGACGGCTACATGGAGGTCGAGACCCCCATCCTGCAGACCATCCAGGGTGGTGCCACGGCCAAGCCGTTCATTACCCACTTCAACGCGCTCGATCAGGAGTGCTACCTGCGTATTGCCACCGAGCTGCACCTCAAACGCTGCATCGTCGGTGGTTTTGAGCGCGTGTTCGAGATCGGCCGCATCTTCCGTAACGAGGGCATGGACCTTACCCACAACCCCGAGTTCACCACGATGGAGGCCTACCGTGCCTTCTCCGACCTCGAGGGCATGAAGGCGCTCGCCCAGGGCGTCATTAAGGCGGCTAACAAGGCCATCGGCAACCCCGAGGTCATCGAGTACCAGGGCCAGACCATCGACCTTTCTGGTGAGTGGGCCAGCCGTCCCATGACCGACATCGTCTCCGACGTGCTCGGCAGGCAGGTCACCATCGACACGCCGGTCGAGGAGCTTGCTGCCGCCGCGCGCGAGAAGGGCTTGGAGATTAAGCCCGAGTGGACCGCCGGCAAGATTATCGCCGAGATCTACGATGAGCTGGGCGAGGACACCATCGTCAACCCCACGTTCGTGTGCGATTACCCCATCGAGGTCAGCCCGCTCGCCAAGCGTTTTGAGGACGACCCGCGTTTGACCCACCGCTTTGAGCTGGTCATCGCCGGCCACGAGTACGCCAACGCATTCTCCGAGCTCAACGACCCGGTCGACCAGGCTGAGCGCTTTGCTGCCCAGATGGCCGAGAAGGCCGGCGGCGACGATGAGGCCATGGAGTATGACGAGGACTACGTGCGCGCCCTCGAGTACGGTATGCCTCCCGCGGGCGGCATTGGCATTGGTATCGACCGCGTGGTCATGCTGCTTACCAACCAGGCTTCCATCCGCGACGTGCTGTTGTTCCCGCACATGAAGCCCGAGAAGGGTTTCCAGTCCGGTGCCGCTGCCGCCAAGGCTGCCGAGGCCGGCAACGCCGCGAGCCCGTTCGTTAAGTCGCTTAAGCCCACGCTCGATTACTCCAAGATCGCCGTTGAGCCGCTGTTTGAGGAGTTCGTCGACTTTGATACCTTCTCCAAGAGCGACTTCCGCGCTGTGAAGGTCAAGGCATGCGAGGCCGTCAAGAAGTCCAAGAAGCTGCTGAACTTTACGCTCGACGACGGCACCGGCACCGACCGCACCATCCTCTCCGGTATTCACGCTTATTACGAGCCCGAGGACCTGGTCGGCAAGACTCTGCTCGCCATCACCAACCTGCCTCCGCGCAAGATGATGGGCATCCCCAGCTGCGGTATGCTCATCAGTGCCATCCACGAGGAGGAGGGCGAGGAGCGTCTCAACCTGATCCAGCTCGACGCTTCCATCCCCGCCGGCGCAAAGATGTACTAGGGGGTTACGCGGGTTTACCAACCCGCGTAACCAGTTGACGCTGCAAGCCCGCCAGAGCGGCAATCTGCCTTTCAACTTCGGCGGCATGACCAAAAGGTCAATGCCGCCTCGTTTCAAGGCACCTTGCTCGCTCTGGCGGGCTTTCGCTGTCGTTGCCAAGGCATCGGCGTTGCCTTGGCTGTCAAGCTGGATGTCGCTCGCTGTCCGTCCTCTACCTGCGGCGTTGCCTTGGTTGGCACTTAGGGACGTTCCTCTTGTGCCGGCACTTGGGGACAGTCCTTGTCAAGTCATTGGTGCAAGGGGGACGGATTGCTTTGGGTAGTCATTGCGCGCATGGTTCGCATGACAGCCGTCTCTTTTATGTTTCCTTTAGCCGTCGCTGTCTAGGATGGGGGTTAGTCGATAGGAAGGGAGCACCGGGATGGACGACGCGAGCGAGCGCGCAATCGAAGAGGGCATGCTCGATCAGTTCAACTACTTTGATGATGAGGACGAGGAGCTGATCGACCGTCGCGAGCCAGCGCCGCTTGATTCCTTTGATCTGGTCGATGAAGAGACTGATGAGGTTGAGGACGAATCAACGGAGCCCCCACAGTCTTCGCGCCTTGACTCGCTGCTTTCGAGAGCCCCCATGCACCACGGCGTTCGTGCCGGCGCGCTCCATATGAAAACTGATTGGCACCAGATCGTGACGGCAGGCGATGAGCTTGCCGTCGATGCGCCGCTCACCGATAAGTCATCCATCATCTGCCGCACCGGCATGCTTATGCTTGCAAGCGGAACAGGTGCCTGGCGCGTGCGCGATACCATGAATCGTGTTGCTGCCGTACTCGGCGTCACGATTCACGTCGACCTGAGTCTCCTGTCGTTTGAGTGCACCTGCATCGAAGGCGGCCACTGCTTTAACGAGGTCGTCAGCCTGCCCACAACGGGAGTCAATACCCATCGCATTTGGATGATGGAGAGTTTCCTCAAGGAAATCGAGACGTATGGGCGCCGGTTTACCGTGCACGAGTACCATGAGATGCTCAAGACAGTTGAGAGCTCAAAGCCCGATTACACTCCCTGGCAGCAGGGGCTTGCCGCGGCCTGTGCCTGCGGCGCTTTCGTCTTTTTGCTCGGCGGCGGCCCCATCGAGATGGCCTGTGCGTTCGTGGGCGCTGGTGTCGGCAACTTTGCTCGCTCCCATATTCTCAAACAGGGTCTTGGCCAGTTCAGTGCGCTGACGACCGGCGTCGCGCTTGCTTGTATCTCGTATCTGCTGGCATTGCTCGGCCTTGGCCAGGTGATTCCGGGGGCAATGTCGCACCAAGAAGGCTATATCGGCGCCATGCTCTTTGTGATTCCCGGTTTTCCCCTCATCACGGCGGGACTCGACATCGCTAAGCTCGACATGAGGAGCGGTATCGAACGTCTGTCATATGCCGTCTCGATTATTGTGATGGCGACGCTCGTAGGTTGGATGGTTGCCGAGTGTGTGGGCCTGGCGCCGGACGACTTTGCCCCGCTCGGCCTCTCGCCACTTGCTCTTACGCTCCTGCGCGTGGTGATGAGCTTCGTTGGCGTATTCGGCTTCTCGGTGATGTTCAACAGCCCGGTAAAGATGGCCGCGGCAGCTGGGCTGATCGGCGCCGTGTCCAATACCCTGCGTCTGACCCTTGTCGATGCGCCGACGCTGCTTCCCTTCTTGGGTCTCAGCGCGGGAATGCCTCCCGAGGCGGCTGCATTTATCGGGGCGCTCGTATCGGGTCTGCTGGCAAGTTTGGCCGAAGTCAAGCTCACCTACCCGCGCATCGCTCTCACGGTGCCTTCGATTGTCATTATGGTGCCTGGTCTGTATCTCTACCGCTCTATGTATTACATGTGCACCTTCGACACGGTCAATATGCTCGGCTGGTTTGTGCGCGCGGTGCTCATCGTGGCGTTTTTGCCCGTTGGTCTGGGTGTGGCGCGTACGCTCACCGACCCTCGCTGGCGCCACACCAGCTAATTGGTGCAAGGAGGACAGGTCACTTTGCACCAAATGAGTTGCGGTGAAATAGGGACTGAATTGCTGCTTAAAGGGTCAAAACAGTCCGTATTCCACCGCAACTTATGGGGTCGGGGGATTATTGGTGCCCCGTATCTCCACAAACTCAACGCTTACGAAGCGCAGCCCTTTCATGCTAGGCTGGTTTCACCACATAAGTAGTCGCAGACGCACGTACCACGGGCGGGCGAGATGAAGTCCCAACAGCTCCATCTTGCCCGCCCGTTTTTGTTGCGTGGTGCCGCGGCGTAACACAGAAAGGATTTTGCCCTTTATGCCTATCAACAAACGAGAGAGCCTGCTGTTCACCTTTATCATGTGCTTTTGCATGGTGCTCTGGATGAGCATCTACAACGTTGCCCTGCAGCACGGGGCCATCAACGGCGAGGTTGTTGCCGCTGCGTGGCTCGGCTTCCCCGTTGCCTACATTTTTGCCATGTGCTGCGACTGGTTCGTCGCCAGCCCGCTCGCCAAGGGTTTCGCCTTTAAGTACTTGGTCACGCCGGGCAAGAGCTCGCCACTTGCCATGACGCTCGCCGTCAGCTCCTGCATGGTCGTTCCCATGGTCATCATCATGTCGCTTTACGGCGCGTGCGAGGGTCTGACGCACATGCCCGGCGGCATCCTTGCGAACCTGTATTCCGTGCCCGCGATCTGGATGATCAACATCCCGCATAATTTTGTGATGGCGCTGCCGTGGAACCTTTTGGTAGCCGGTCCGATTTCCCACTTCGTCTTCCGTCGCGCCTTCCCTGTGGGGACGGTTTTCGAGGAGGAGCATGCCGAGCTCTTGGAGCAGGCTATGGCTCCTGAGTGCGAGTAGCTCGCTTAGGGATCTGCTGAGCGCGGGCGACTTGCTTGGTTGGAGCCCTAAGCGTGGATAGCTCTCTCGGCGACATCGCGGGCGTGAGCGGTGCGCATGACCGGAGGGCCCGTGCTGCTCCGTTGCCCGACGTGCTAGCGCGCAGAACAATCTGTTGGTGCATTCGGCGGCTGCTGAAGCGTTTCGGCAGCCGCTTTTTATACGGAGTTTAAATACAACAGTCTGTTGTATTACGTAGAGTGGTATATCTCTAGCAGGAAAAATGCGAGAGACGGAGCATTATGGCGTTGCTAGTAGGACTGGACGTAGGGTCGACGACGACCAAAGTTTACGCGATGCACGAGGATATGACCGAGGCGTGGTGGGGATATCGCCGCCACGGGGCGTGTCAGACAGCGAGCGTGCGCGCCATGCTCGGCGAGCTCGCCGAGCGCTTTCCCCATGAGTCGCTGCGCGTTGCGGTGACCGGCTCGGGTGCGCGCGATATCGCGACCGCGCTGGGCGCCTCGTACGTTCAGGAGGTGGTCGCCAACGCGCTCGCGATCAGCAGGTTCTATCCGCAGACGCGCTGCGCCATCGAGCTGGGCGGCCAAGACGCCAAGATGATCTTCTTCCGCACCAACGATAAGGGAGACATCGAGGTTGCCGACATGCGCATGAACGGCTCGTGCGCAGGCGGTACCGGTGCATTTATCGACGAGATGGCAAAGCTCATGGGGGTCGGCACCGAATCGGGCGAGTTCGAGCAGCTCGCAAGCCGGGGAACGACCGTCCACGAGGTCTCGGGCCGCTGCGGCGTGTACGCAAAGACCGATATCCAGCCGCTGCTCAACGAGGGCATTCCTACCACCGACCTGGCGCTTTCGGCGCTTCACGCGGTCGCCCGCCAAACGATCGGCGGTCTGGCCCAGGGTATCGACATCGAGCCGCCGGTAATCTTCGAGGGCGGTACGCTCGCCTACAACCCCACGCTGGTCCGCGTGTTCCGGGAGCAACTGAATCTATCGGACGATCAGGTTATCGTCCCGCGCGATCCGCAGATCATGGTCGCGCGCGGTGCCGCCCTGTCGCTGACCGACATGTTCGCATCGTCCCAACCGATCGACCTTCCCGACGCTTTTGTCCGGCTGGATAAGCTCGAGACGGTCGCGCCCGCAAGCGGGGAGGGACGTCTTGCCCAGCCCTTTTTTGCCACACCTGCCGAGCAGGCGGATTTTACGGCACGCCATGGCAAAGAGACGCCGGCAAAGGGTCCGGATGCGTATGCGCCCGGAGAGACGGTGCGTGTGGCGCTCGGTATCGATTCGGGGAGCACGACGACCAAGTTCGCCCTGGTCGATGAGGTGGGTGAGCTTGTCGATTCGTTCTACGCGTCTAATAACGGCAGACCGCTCGACGTCGCCCAACAGGGTCTTGTCAGCTTGAAGAACCGCTGGGAGACAGCGGGAGTCACGCTTGCGATCGATGCCGTGGGCACCACGGGATACGGCGAGGAGCTTTTTGCGCGCGCGTTCCACGCCGACTACCATACGGTCGAGACGGTCGCGCACGCCCGCGCCGCGTGCGCATGCGTTCCCGATGCGACCTTCGTGCTCGACATCGGCGGACAGGATATGAAGGCCATCTGGCTCAACCACGGCGTGCTGACCGATATCGTCGTCAACGAGGCGTGCTCTGCGGGCTGCGGCTCGTTCCTCGAGGGTTTTGCCAAAAACCTCGGAATAGCCGTTGAGGATATCGCGACCGAGGCATTTTCGTCCAAAGCCCCCGCCGTTCTCGGCAGCCGCTGCACGGTGTTCATGAACAGCAGCGTCGTTTCCGAGCAGCGGCGCGGTAAGGGTCCGGGCGACATCATGGCCGGTCTCTGCCGTTCGATTATCGAGAACGTGTTCACCAAGGTCATTCGCGTTTCAAATCTCAACCGTCTGGGCGACAAAGTCGTCGTCCAGGGCGGCACGTTCCGAAACGACGCGGTGCTGCGCGCATTCGAGCAGTATCTGGGCAAACCCGTCACGCGTGCGCCCCACCCGGGGCTGATGGGCGCTATCGGTATCGCCCTGCTCGCGCGCGAGGAATGCCGCAAGGGCGACGCCGGCACGTCGTTTATCGGGCTCGATGCCGTGGAGCGCTTCGAGCATCGCGAGTTCGGCGGCGTTACCTGCCGTCGGTGCAACAACCGCTGCCAGCGCGCGGTCGTGGCATTTGGCGACGGCTCGCTTTACGTCACGGGCAATCGCTGCCCGCGCGGCGGCGCCATCTCATGGGATGAGCTCGTGCGCGAGGTTCCCGCGGCGGAGGAGCTGCGTCCGCAGGGTGCTTGCGAGGCACGGGCACCCGGCACGGGGCGCGACCGGACCGCGGCTGCCCCCAATCTCTTTGTCGACCGCGAGAAGCTGCTGTTCGAGTCGTGCCCCACGGTTCCCGTCTGCGGGGGGCGCGATGTCACGATCGGCATTCCCCGTGTGCTCGAGTTCTGGGACACCATGCCGTTCTGGTCGACGTTCTTCAGCACGCTCGGCTTTAAGGTGCGCGTCTCGGGACGCAGCACCAAGGCGATGTACGAGCGCGGTCTGGCGCACGTCACATCCGACACCGTGTGCTTCCCGGCCAAGCTCGTCCACGGGCACATCCGCAATCTCGTCGACGCCGGCGTCGACCGCATCTTCATGCCCATCATCACGACGGTGCCCACCGAAAACACCGCCTCTACCAGCGAGTGGATGTGCGCCGTCGTAAAGGGATACCCCTACGTGATGCGCAATTCCGATAACCCGGAGGAGCGTTTCGGCGTTCCGTTCGATACGCCGCTGTTCCACTGGTACGACGAGGGCGACCGAAACCGCCAGCTCAAGGCGTGGTGCAAGGAGACCTTCGATATCGATGCCGACCTGGTTGCCAAGGCGACCGAGCAGGCGGACCGCGCGCAGCAGACGTTTGAGAACCAGCTGCAGCTGCGCGGCAGGCAGGTGCTCGAGAACGTGCGCGAGGACGGCGGCTACGCGGTGGTGATCGCTTCGCGCCCGTACCACAACGACCCGCTGGTCAACCACGGGCTGCCCAAGCTCTTCTCTGAGCGCGGCATCCCCGTGCTGACGCCCGATGCGGTGCCGGGGGTCTACAACGTCGATCTTTCCAACAGCCGCATCGACATCGTGAACAACTACCATGCGCGCATGCTGTCGTGCGCGGTCATCGTCGCATCGACGCCCGAGCTCGAGCTCGTGCAGATGGGCAGCTTCGGCTGCGGCCACGATGCGTATCTCACCGACGAGATCGCGCGCATGATGGGCGAGATGGGCTCCAAGGTTCCGATGATGATCAAGCTCGATGAGAGCGACGTCGCCGGTCCCATGGGCATTCGCGTGCGTTCGTTTATCGAGTCGGTCAACCGTCGTCGCGCGGAGGAGCGTGCCGAGGGCGCCCGGGTGCACGCGGTCCATCCGCTCGACGACCCGTATAAGGTCAAGTACACCAAGCGCGACCGGCACGACAAGATCGCGCTGGTCCCCAACACCTCCCATGCGTTCTGCAGGCTCATGACCGCGGCGATGCGCAATCAGGGCGTGCGCGCCGAGGCCCTTGATATCGGGCGCGAGGATGCCATCCGCCTGGGCAAACGCTATGTGCACAACGACATCTGCTTCCCCGCGCAAATCGTGATCGGCGAG
The DNA here is from genome assembly GCA_048291725.1 of Collinsella sp. Taxonomy (GTDB): domain Bacteria; phylum Actinomycetota; class Coriobacteriia; order Coriobacteriales; family Coriobacteriaceae; genus Collinsella. The sequence goes on from DBEZXW010000082.1 coordinate 20,694, forward strand.
GCGCTCGCGGCACTCGAGAGCGGTAAGTACGACCCGCACGACGTCGCCGTGGTGACTGGCAAGTATATCGGCGACTGCCGCCTGACGCACTACATGCCCCTGCTGCGCCGCGCGCTCGACGACGCGGGATACGACTATGTCCCGGTGCTCACCAACGACGACGTCGATGCCCACAATGCGCATCCGGGCTTCAAGCTCGGCCTTGGCCCGAGCATCCAGATCGCCTACGGTCTTCCCATGATCGATGCCCTCGAGGCCATGCTTAGGCGCATCCGTCCCTACGAGCTCGAGAAGGGCGCGGCGGACGCTGCGTTCGACCGCGCGCTCGATGAGGTTATCGAGGGCATGGAGCGCTCCGGGCTGAGAGGCCAGGCGACGGGCTTCAAACGCGCGCTTGCGATCATGGACGCCGTTCCGTACGACCGCTCGAACCCGCATCCGACCGTTCTCATCGTGGGCGAGTACCTGCTCAATTTCCATCTCGGCGCCAACCACGAGATCGAGCGCTACCTCGAGGACAACGGGCTCGAGGTCATCGAGGCGCGCATGACCGACGTGATCCGCAAGACCTATTTCTACAAGCATGCGCAGTCGCGCGAGTTCCACGTCGACCTGTCGCTGCCCGAAAAGGCCTGGTACGCCACGGCGGACAACCTGTTCGAGCTCGCGCACGACCGTTGCGACCGCCTGGGCGCGGCGAGCCCGCTCTACGAGCCGCCGACGCGCATGCCCGAGCTCGTGCGCGCGAGCGATAAGATCCTGCACCATACGTTCGATGCGGGCGAGGGCGTGCTGATTCCGGCGGAGATCCTCGAGCACGCCAAGCGCGGCTGCCGCAACTTCGTGATCCTGCAGCCGTTCGGGTGTCTGCCCAACCATGTCGTGGGGCGCGGGCTCATCCATGCGCTCAAGGAGCAGTATCCCACGGCGCAGTTCCTGCCGCTCGACTACGATCCCGACGTGAGCTTCGCCAACGTGGAGAACCGTCTTCAGATGCTCATCATGAACGCCAAGGCGCAGGGGTGCGGTGAGGCGCATGGCGAGACCGCGTAAGGACGCCGATGCGCCCGATGCACGCACCCGTATCATCGAGGCGTTTTGGGAGCTCATCGAGAACAACAGCATCTTCGAGCTGTCGGTTGGCGAGGTGACCCGCGCCGCCCGGTGCAATCGCGGAACGTTTTACTACTATTTTCACGATTTCGATGAACTCGTCGCCATCGCCATAGCCCAACTGCTACAGGATAACGAGCTCATCACCGATGCCCTCTGGCATTTTTCGAGCGAGGGCGACCTTTCGGCGTTCGACCGGCGCGACGTCCGCTGCCTGCTGCGGCGCATCGTCATCACCATGAGGGCGGGTGCCGCCGAGCAGGTCGTGCAGGGCATCCATACGATCATCATCGACCGCGTGAGAGAGATCGTCCACCCCGACGGAGAAGAGCTCAAGGCAGATTCGAGCTTTGCGGTGGGCTTTCTGGTCTCGGGCATCATGGGCTTTGTGATGGCGGTCGGCTTTGCCCGGGAGGGCGGCGAGGAGATAGACCTCGAGCAGCTGGGGGACAGCGCGTGCGCGTACCTGAGGGCGGTCGCCATGCAGACGGTGGAAACGGTCGCGCAAGTCGAGGGCGTCGATACATCCGAGCTGCTCGAACGCGTCTCCAAGGAGGCCGATGCCTATCGCGCATCGCGTGCGACGAGTCCCGACGTGGTGAAAGACGCCTAGGGTTTCTCTTGCGGGGCGCCTGTCGCGCATCGCGCGGTGAGTCCCGCGATGCGGTCATAACCTGCATTCATGTGAGCCGGGTTTATAGATATTCCTCCAGCTGTTAACATAGACAACCTGTGGGTAAAGAGACAAAAGCGCCGCCGACGGGCGGGCGTTTTGATTTCGATGAACTCATGTAAGGAAACGAGCATGTTAGATAGATTTACCGATCGAGCGCGCAAGGTCATGTCGATGGCCAAACAGGAGGCGCTCGACCTGCATACCAACAAGGTGGGTACCGAGCATCTGCTTCTGGCGCTTGCCAAGGAGGATGAGGGCATTGCCGCCGAGGCGCTGCGTTCGCTCGACATCTCCTACGATGACATCATGGATACTCTCAAAGAGGTCCAGACCACGGTTCCCGAGCCCAGTGAGGAGACCGAGGCGGCTAAGCTCGCCTTTACGCCGCTCGTCATTAGCGTTATGGAGCGTTCATTCCGCGTGGCGCGTGAGAATAACCAGACCTACGTGTCGACCGAGCACTTGCTGATCGGCATCGTCGAAGAGGGCAACGGCATGGCCATGGACATCCTCATGCGCCTGGGTGTGTCGTCCGCCTCTATCAAAAAGGCTATCGAGAAACTCACTGCCAAGGACCAGGACAAGAAGCGTCCGCTCGCCGGCGCCGGTGCCGGGCGTCCCGGTGCGGGCCTGCCGTTCTTTAGCGGCTCGGATGCCTCTCAGCAAAAGGGGAGTGGCACCGATACGCTTAAGCAGTTCGCGACCAACCTCACGCAGAAGGCGCGCGATGGCGAGCTCGACCCTGTAATTGGTCGCGAAAAGGAAGTCCAGCGTATGATGGAAATTCTTTCGCGCCGCACCAAGAACAACCCGCTCATTCTGGGCGACCCCGGCGTGGGCAAGACGGCCATCGTCGAGGGCCTGGCTCAGCAGATTGCAGCCGGCAACGTGCCCGAGAACCTCATGAACCAGAATATCTGGACGCTCGACCTGCCGGGCCTCGTGGCGGGTGCCAAGTATCGCGGCGAGTTTGAGGAGCGCCTCAAGAACGTGATCCAAGAGGCCACCGAAGCCGACGACGTCATCCTGTTTATCGACGAGATGCACACCATCATCGGTGCCGGTTCTGCTGAGGGCTCCATCGACGCGAGCTCTATGCTCAAGCCCGTGCTCGCGCGCGGTGCCTTCCAGATTATCGGCGCCACCACGGCCGAGGAATTCCGCAAGTACCTCACCAAGGACCCGGCCTTCGAGCGTCGCTTCCAGACCATCGATGTCGAGGAGCCGAGCGTCGAGGACACGGTCAAGATCCTGACCGCGCTCAAGCCGCGCTACGAGGAGCACCACCATGTGCGCTATACGCAGGGTGCTATCGAGGCCGCCGCGAACCTTTCCAACCGCTACATCCAGGATCGCTTCCTGCCCGATAAGGCCATCGACCTCATTGACGAGGCCGGTGCCCGCGCTCGCATCGCCGCGAATCGCGCGCCCGAGCCGGTGCGCGAGGCCGAGCATCGCATAGAGGAGCTCAAGGCCGCCGCGCAGGAGGCCACCGAGAGCGACGACATGAACAAGGCCGCCGAGATTACCGAGCGGCAGAAGGCCGCCGAGATTGAGCTCGCCGAGGCCAAGGCCGCCTGGACCGCCGAGCTCGACGCCAGCCCGCTCACCATCGATGTGAGTCAGATCGCCGATATCGTGTCCGTGACTTCGGGCGTACCGGTGTCCTCGCTTACCGAGAGCGAGAGCCGTCGCCTGCTACAGGCCGAAAGCGTGCTCAAGACCCGCATTATCGGCCAGGACGAGGCCGTCGAGGCCGTTGCCAAGGCCGTGCGCCGCAGTCGCTCGCCGCTCAAGGATCCGCGTCGCCCCGGCGGCAGCTTTATCTTCCTGGGCCCCACCGGCACGGGCAAGACTGAGCTCGCCAAGACGCTCGCCGAGTATCTCTTTGGCAGCAAGGACGCGCTCATCAGCTTCGACATGTCGGAGTTCGGCAGCGAGTTCGAGGTCTCCAAGCTTATCGGTAGCCCCCCGGGCTACGTTGGCCATGACGAGGGCGGTCAGCTCACCAAGGCCGTTCGTCGTCACCCGTACTCGGTCGTGCTGTTCGACGAGATCGAGAAGGCGCACCCCGATATCTTCAACATTCTGCTGCAGGTGCTGGAGGAGGGCCGCCTGACCGATAGCCAGGGCAAAACGGTCGACTTCCGTAATACCGTGATCATCATGACGTCCAACGTGGGCGCCCGCGAGATTGCGCAGGATGCGAGCGTTGGCTTCGGCACCACCGGCGAGCAGGGCCTTACCTCGAGCGAGATTAAGGGCCGTGCAATGGGCGAGCTCAAGCGCCTGTTCCGCCCCGAGCTGCTCAACCGTATCGACGACATCGTGGTGTTCCAGAAGCTTTCGGGCGAGAACCTGACCAAGATCGCGCACCTGCTGGTGGACGACCTGCGTCAGCGCCTGATTGCCAACGGCATGAACATCAAGCTCACCGATGCGGCCTACGACAAGATCGTGGCCGAGGGCACCGACCTCACCAACGGTGCGCGTCCGCTGCGTCGTGCCATCCAAAAGCTCATCGAGGATCCGCTGTCCGAGGAGCTGCTGGCCGGCGAGTGGGGCGAGGGCGATACCGTCCTGTGCGACGTGGCCGATGGCAAGTTTGTCTTTAGCCACGGCACGGGCGAGATCCCGGCACCGCGTCCGGCGGGCACGCTCGGTGGCGATACCGCCCCGGCGGCACCGCACACCGGCAACGCCGCGCCCGTGAGCGGCGGCGTGACCTCGGGCCCCGGCGGCATGATGCAAGCCGGTTCCGGCGCGCTGTAGGGTGTGGCGACAATTTGATCTGTGCAATCGAGGCGTTCCGGCAAGGGCGCCTCGATTTGTAGAGCTGTGAAGTTGTGACCGTTACGCTATGCGGTCCACCGTTAGCCGATGATGCGAGGGCGCTCGGCGTTTTCGAGTGGTTTATGCAAACGAAGTCTGGGAATATACAAGGCGCATGTCTTATTGTCTAACCAGTTGCGCCAAGGAGGCACCATGGACTACAAGATTACTGGCTACGAGCCCGCCCAGCTGTTCCATTTCTTTGAGGAGATCAGCGCGATCCCCCGTGGGTCTGGCAACGAGAAGGGCATCAGCGATTTCTTGGTTGCGTTTGCCAAGGAGCGCGGCCTCGACGTGTATCAGGACGAGGTCTACAACGTCATCATTCGTAAGCCCGCATCTGCCGGCGCCGAGAATGCCCCGACCGTGATGCTGCAGGGCCACATCGACATGGTGTGCGACAAGCTTGGCTCCGTTGAGCACGACTTTACGACCGATGGTATCGACCTGGTCGTCAAGGACGGCGTCCTCACCGCTAACGGCACCACCCTGGGCGCCGACAACGGCATTGCTGTCGCTCTGATGCTCACCGTGCTCAACGACGATTCGATTGCTCATCCGGCCCTCGAGTGCGTGTTCACCACCGACGAGGAGACTGGCCTGGTTGGCGCCGAGACGCTCGACAAGTCCCAGATTAGCGCCCGCACCATGATCAACCTCGATTCCGAGGAGGAGGGCGTGGCCACCGTCAGCTGCGCCGGCGGTGTCGTCGTTACCTACACCTGCCCGATCGTGCGCGAGCACAAGACCGGCAGCACCCTTACGCTCGAGATCTCCGGCCTGCTGGGTGGTCACTCCGGCGCCGACATCCACCTGGAGCGCGGCAACGGCAACCTCATCATGGCCCGCATCATCGACCGCCTGATGGTCGCCGGCGAGCCCGCCATCGTCAGCTTTAACGGCGGCACTAAGGACAACGCCATCAACCGTGAGTGCAAGGCTGTTCTGGTTTACGCCGACCACGCTGCCGCCGAGGCAGCGGCCGAGATCGCAAAGGGCATCATTGCCGACGTCACTGCCGAGCTCGAGGTCTTCGACCCCGGCTTTACCTGCACCGTCGAGATTGCCGACGACGCCGAGGTCGAGGCCATGGACCAGAAGTCCGCGCTTGCCCTCATCCGCGCCCTGCGTCTTGCCCCTAACGGCGTGATTCGCCGCAACGTCGCCACCGACGGCTCCGTCGAGGTTTCCTCCAACATCGGCGTGGTTGCCACCTCTGACGACCAGGTCAAGATCATGCTGTCCCCGCGCTCCTCGATCACCTCGCTGCAGAACGAGTTCAAGGACCGCCTGCAGACGCTGGCCGATGTCCTGGGCTTCGACGCCAAGTTTGAGTTCGAGTATCCCGGCTGGAGCTATGCTGAGCATTCGCCGGTCCGCGACGTCTTTGTCGAGAGCTATCGCGAGCTCTTTGGCTCCGAGCTGCGCATCGAGTCCATCCACGCCGGCCTTGAGTGCGGCCTGTTTGCCGAGGCCCTGCACGGCCTGGACGCCATCGCCGTGGGCCCGACGCTCTCCGATGTCCACACCCCGGACGAGAGCATGGAGCTCGCTTCTGCCGAGCGCTTCTACGAGCTGCTCATCGACGTGCTCAAGCGCCTCGCTGCGTAAAGGTTGCGCTAGCAGCAGTCCGGGCTACGTGCCGGTGGATTGCAAATGACATTATGAGAGGGGGCATCCGAGCTTTTGCGACGGGTGCCCCCTCTCTTCTTTTAAGAAATGGGAAATTGTGGCCACCTAGCCCATATCCGCCCTGATGAGGTCGAGGGTTCGCTGGCAGTTTTCGCGGACGGGGCCGAGCATATGCTCTCGCAGGTCCGCCATGCCGGGCAGGTCGGCGTATTCATCCATGACCTCTTCCATGCAAATGGGCACCTCGTAGGCGAGGTCCATCATGGTCGTAAAGCAAAACTTCTCGGATAGCCCGGCATCGGTGAGTGCCGCCTCCAGCGCGGGGTCGCCCATACCGTGGTATCGGCGGATAGCGCCTGGACCGATGCGCCCCACACGATTTTCGCCGCCAACGCTCATGGCGAGGCGCGCTCGGCGGCGCATGCGTTCGTATGCCAGCCCCGATGCAACGTCATACATACGGGCCATCATAGCTGTGTCGCCGTTTCCAAGAAGCAGGGAATAGTTCTTCGCATGCGCGTCCGGTGCGCCGATGATGGCGTTAAAGAAAAGAATCTGCGTAAACAGATACAGGTTAAGTTGATGATGACTCGTATTGACGAGGAGTTCCTGAATATCGCGTGCGGTCGGGCCGCCGTCTGCTGTGTACTTTTGAGCGGGCATCACTCCAAGGGCCTGACAGAGGTCTTCTTGATGTAGACGCATGATTGTTCCGTCTTTGACTTTCACGCGGTCATATCGCTCAACAATGAGGGCAGGTTCGTCCTCAAACATACGATATTCGACGTTTGCCGTTGCGATGCCGGCGCGCTGGGCGCTTTTCATGCAGACAAACTCATTCAGAGCCTCGAGTTTAAATCCGATAACGCCATTTTTGAAAATATGCGTCGTGGGCGAGGAGCCCATGCATTCGCACCAGCGGCCGTTTATGAACGCGAGCGCGAATTTGCCCTGGTTGCCTCCAAGCGACCAACTTTCATCTAGACCCATCCACGATGCATCGCGGTCATCTCTGATCGACTTGAGACGGAGAGCAATTTCGTGGTCGTCTATAGGGCGGTATTCGCCAGCGCGATGCAGGACGGCATCGGCATCTTCTTCGGCACAAAACTGCACTCCGCCCGGACAGTCGAGTCCGATATGGCTGAGCAACGCAACGGGATTGTTGGGCCTAACGTCGAATTCGGCGGCAATCGCTTTTCGCTGGTCCTCGCTGTCGGGTAGAAGGCCAAACAGGTACGGATTCATGACCTGTTGTCCGTATGTGCGATTCGATACGGGTATGTTGGTCGATAGGGCTGGCCCGTCATAGTCATGATCGTAGGTAAAACTGATAAGACCGTTCTCATCTTGCGTGAGCGTTCCCGCAGGTACGTCGCAAATAATGGTCCGAAGTGATGTTCTGGCCATTGGCTATTTCCCTTCGGGCTTGGTTTGGTTAGATACGTTTGCGGCAATCGAGACTCCGAGATTGGACATGGCGAAATCGGCGAAGACCTCGTCGTAGAGTGCGGATGTAAAGGGGGCATCTGCAAGAGCCGGAATGGGGGTACTACGACGGTTGCGATGATGAGGACGTTGAGTGTGATGGCGCCTGGGGATGCTGCGAGGCAGCGGATTGGCATGCGGGGCGTCGACTGGTCGCTCGTTTTTCGCTTCGCCGATATCCCCTTGAGCGGCGAGTGCCAGTCCAAGAGCATTGAAAATCGTCAGCAGCTTGTCGAGTCGAATGCCGGTGGCGTCTCCTAGCTCGAGCGATGCGAGCAGACGCTCCGAAACACCGGCTTTTTTAGCGAGGGTCGCACGGGTGATTCCCTGCGACTCGCGTGCCTGACGCACATAGATGCCAGCTTGGCGCGGCGTGGTGATGGGAAGGGTATCCATGGCGATCTCCAACATGCAGACTTTTGCATATCAGTATGACATGCAAAAGTCTGCACGAAAAGGCCTCATGCAAAACTCTGCATAAGGCCTTGTGCTGGCGTTGAGTTTTGAGCGATTGTGCTTGGCGTTACAGCGCCAAAATCCCCAGATGCTCAAGCAGGATCTTAAGCCCGATGAGGATGAGCACGACGCCACCCACGATGGTGGCGGGTTTTTCGTAACGCGCGCCAAAGGTGTGGCCGATTGCTACGCCGGCGACGGAGAAGATAAACGTTGTGACGCCGATAAGCGATACAGCGGGAACGATGTCAACCGAGAGCGCCGCAAACGAGATACCTACGGCTAGGGCGTCAATCGAGGTAGCAATGGCAAGAATCAGATATTCTGCTAGGTCAATTTTTTCGGCATCCTTGCCGTCGCCCTCATCCTCGTCTTCGGTAAAGGCTTCCCACAGCATTTTGCCGCCGATAAAGGCCAAAAGGATAAAGGCGATCCAATGGTCGATGGGGCCGATGATGCCCATAAACTGGCTGCCAAGCGCCCATCCGATTACGGGCATGCCGGCCTGGAAGCCGCCAAAGAACAGGCCGAGCACTACGGCGACCTTAAGGTTGATCTTTTTCATGCCAAGGCCCTTGCAGATGGAAACGGCAAAGGCGTCCATCGAAAGGCCAACGGCGAGCAACACGAGCTCTGCGAGTCCCATAGTCTGGCTCCCTCTCTGCGGGCGGGCCCGCGTGTACCTCTTGGGGGAATAACAAAAAAGACCCGTGGCGTACGCGCTGCGCGCACAACCACGAGTCTCGTTCATTAAGGCAAGCCAGACCGTTTCGGCCAGTATGTTGACTTGCCGCGCCACCGGAGGCGAACCCGGCCACGCGACTACTCCCTCATTCATGTGAATCCCGATGCTACCACATAAGCAGCCCATTTGGGTTGGGCTCTCAGCTGTGTTCGCTCATTCTGTAAGCATCGTATTTCGCAGGCGCCGCGGGGACAAACCGTGAGAAACTATTTAGCGTTTATGGAGCGTATACGATGGGAGCGATGCCTTGGATAAGAACGAGCTGCAAAAGCGTATGGAACAGGCCATCCGCCTGACGGCACCTGGTCAGCCGATCCGCACCGCCCTCGACATGATCATCGCCGGTCACCTGGGCGCCCTTATCTGCGTCGGCGACACCGAAAACGTGCTCGCTGCCGGTAACGACGGCTTCCCGCTCAACATTTCGTTTACCTCGAACCGCCTGTTCGAGCTTTCCAAGATGGACGGCGCCATCGTTATCGACGGCGACCTCACCCAGATCCTGCGCGCCAACTTCCACCTCAATCCCGACCCCTCGCTCGCCACGAGTGAGACGGGCATGCGTCACCGTACTGCCGCTCGCATGTCGGTGCTCACCGATGCCATCGTGATCTCGGTTTCGGCTCGTCGTGCCGTCGTCAACGTGTACGTCCACGGTAAGAGCTACGAGATCCAGCCTGTCACCACCATCATGAGCTCGGTCAACCAACTCGTCGCCACGCTCCAGACCACCCGTCAGTCGCTTGACCGCTCTCTGCTGCGTCTGACGGCCCTCGAGCTCGACGACTACGTTACGCTCGCCGACATCACCGGCATTTTCTCGAGTTTCGAGATCATGCAGCAGGCAAAGACCGAGCTTAAGGATTGCATTGTCAAGCTGGGTAACCAGGGCAAGCTCGTGCAGATGCAGCTCGAGCAGCTTGCTGGCTCCAGTATGGATACCGAATACGACCTGATGATTCGCGACTATGCGAGCGATTCCTCCGAGGCAAACGCCGAGAAGATTCGCGCCGAGCTTAGCCGCATGACGCCCAAGGACCTGTCCGACCCGCAGCACGTGGCGGCGGTTTTGGGTTATGACGACCTGGACGAGGATTCCGTCATGACGCCGCTGGGCCTGCGTACGCTTTCCCGCGTGTCCGTCGTGCGTGACGGCGTCGCCGAGAAGATCGTCGACGAGTACGGCTCGCTGCAGGAGCTCATGGACGACATCAGCGAGGATCCGGAGCGCTTGGGCGACTTTGGCGTTAACAACCCTGCCATTCTTGCGGACTCCCTGTACCGCATGAAGGGCACTAAACAGGGGAACGCATAATGGCGCCCGTATGCGCCGTGGTCGTTGCCGGTGGCAGCGGCCAGCGCTTTGGTAACCCCGGTGGCAAGCAGCTCGTCAATGTAGCGGGTCGTCCGCTTATGAGCTGGTCCATCCGCGCATTTGACCGTAGCGATAAGGTCGGCCACATCGTCGTGGTTTGCCCTGCCGAGCGTCGTGCCGAGATGCGCCGCCTGGCCATCGACCCGTTTGACTATGACACGCCCATCAGCTTTGCCGATGCCGGCGATACCCGTCAGGATTCCACCCGCGCCGGCGTGCATGAGGTTCCGGCGGGTTTCGAATATGTCGCCATCCACGATGGCGCTCGTCCGCTCATTACGACCGAGGCCATCGACCACGCTATCGACGTGCTCATGGGTGACCGCTCGCTCGACGGTGTCGTGTGCGGTCAGCCCGCGATCGACACGCTCAAGATCGTCGACGGCGATAATATCGTCGAGACGCCGCCGCGCGAGCTCTATTGGGCCGCGCAGACGCCGCAGATTTTTAGCGTCGACGCCATGAAGCGCGCTCACGCCGCTGCTATCGCCGATGATTTTATCGGTACCGACGATTCGTCGCTGGTCGAGCGCATGGGCGGGCGCGTCCGCTGCGTCCAGAGCCCACGCGACAACCTTAAGGTGACGGTGCCCGAGGACCTGCGTCCCGTAACCGCGATTCTGCTTGGCCGCATGGCCGAGGGAGAGGACCTTCCCCATGTTCAGTAACCTGCGCATTGGCCACGGCTATGACGTCCACCGTTTGGTGGAGGGACGTCGATGTATCATCGGCGGGGTCGACATTCCCTACGAGCGCGGCCTGCTGGGCCACTCGGATGCCGATGTGCTCGCGCACGCCTTGGCCGATGCCATTCTGGGCGCCTGCCGCGGGGGAGACATCGGCAAGCTATTCCCCGACACCGATCCTGCCTACGAGGGTGCTGATTCGATGGTGCTGCTCGCCCGCGTGATGGACTATGCGCGCGAGCTGGGCTTTGAGTTTGTCGATGCCGATTGCACCATTGCCTGTCAGCAACCCAAGATCACCCCGCACCGCGATGCCATGCGCGCCAACCTTGCCCATGCCCTGGGCGTTGACGTCGAAAACGTGGGCGTCGCCGCCACTACGACCGAAAAGCTCGGTTGGGAAGGCCAAGGCGAGGGAATCGGCGCTTGGGCCGTCTGCCTGCTACAAAAAACCGTTAAGGAGTAACGAATGCGTATCTACAACAGCGCTACCCATAAAAAGGAAGAGTTCCAGCCCATCGAGTCCGGCAAGGTCCGCATGTACGTGTGCGGCCCCACGGTCTACGACAACATTCACATCGGCAATGCCCGCACGTTCATCAGCTTTGACGTGATTCGTCGCTGGCTCATCGCGAGCGGCTACGAGGTCACGTTCGCCCAGAACCTCACCGATGTCGATGACAAGATCATCAAGCGCGCCAATGAGCAGGGCCGTACGGCTGCCGAGGTCGCGACGGAGTTCTCCGATAAGTTCATCGGCGTCATGCGCGCCGCCAACGTGCTCGACCCAGATGTGCGTCCCCGCGCCACCAAGGAGATCGGCCCCATGATCGCCATGATCAAGACGCTTATCGAGCAGGGCCACGCTTACGCAGCCGATAACGGCGATGTGTACTTTGCCGTGCGCAGCGATCCCAACTACGGTCAGGTCTCGGGCCGCAACATCGACGACCTTATGGTTGGCGCGCGTATCGAGGAGAACGAGGACAAGAACGACCCGCTCGACTTTGCCCTGTGGAAGGCCGCCAAGCCCGGCGAGCCCAGCTGGCCGAGCCCCTGGGGCGAGGGCCGTCCCGGTTGGCACACCGAGTGCGCCGCCATGGTGCATCGCTACCTGGGCACTCCGATCGACATCCACGGCGGCGGCTCCGACCTTGCCTTCCCGCATCACGAGAACGAGTGCGCCCAGGCCACCTGCGCCTGGCACCAGGGCTTCTCCAACACCTGGATGCACACGGGCATGCTGCTGGTAGACGGCGAGAAGATGTCCAAGTCGCTCGGCAACTTCTTTACGCTGGCCGAGGTCCTCGAGCAGCACTCCGCTGCCGCCCTGCGCCTGCTGATGCTGCAGACGAGCTATCGCTCGCCGCTCGACTTTTCTTGGGAGCGCCTGGAGGGTGCCGAGAACTCGCTCACGCGTATCGCCGGTACGGTCGAGAACCTGCGCTGGGCCGCGAACCATGCGACGGCCGACGCCGATGCGGCTGCCGCCGAGGCGTTTGCCGCCAAGGCCGCCGAGACTCGTGCCGCCTTTAAGGAGTGCATGGACGACGACTTTAACACCGCTGGTGCCATGGGTGCCGTCTTTGGCTTCGTGACCGAGTGCAACCAGTACCTGGAGCAGGCGGGCGACGCTGCCGACAAGGCCGCCGCGCTTGCCGCCGCCGACACGCTGGCCGAGCTGCTCGATACGCTTGGCGTTGAGCTCCCCGAGCCCAAGGTCGAGTTGCCGCTGGGCCTGCTGGGCGTTGCTGCCGGTTTGGTTGCCTACACGGGTGACGACGTGGACGAGGCCGCTGCCAAGATTCTCGAGGCCCGCGCCGAGGCCCGCGCCGCCAAGAACTGGGATCTGGCCGACGCCATCCGCGACCAGCTCAAGGACCTGGGCCTGACGATCGAGGATACTGCCGCAGGTACCCGTATTAAGACTCTCTAGTATTTGTTGACCGTTCGAGGTGCGGCAGATTGCCTTGAAAGAGGAGGGCATAGACCTGGTGGTCATGCCCGACGATTGAAAGGCAAGGTGCCGTGGCTCGGACGGTCGATTCTTGTTCGTTATCTATTTAAGGAGGCCGCTTTATGGCCGACAATCGCAAGCGTGCGCCTCGTGGCGGCAAGCAGGCCGCTTCTGGCTCGCGTCCGATTCGCCGCAACGACCGCGCTGCCACTCCCAAGGGCCAGCGCGAGCGCTCCCAAGCCCAGGCTGCACGTCCGCAGCGAGATCGCAACCGCGACAACGTTCAGGCTCCCAAGGGCGAGTTTATCGAAGGTCGCCGTGCTGCCGCCGAGGCGCTACGCACTGGTTTTCCCATCAAGTGTGCGCTCATTGCCGAGGGCGGGGAGCGCGATGCCGCCTTGTCGCGCCTGGTCGACGACCTCAACGCCGCGGGTGTCCGCATTAAGTATGCGCCGCGCGCGCAGCTCGATGCGCTGTCGAGTCATGGCGCTCACCAGGGCATTGCGCTCGAGGTTGGTAACTTCCCCTATGCTGATGTTGCCGATATCCTCGACCGTGCGGGCGACGGTCCGGCGCTCGTCGTTGTGCTCGACCATGTGACCGACGACGGCAACTTTGGCGCCATCGTGCGCTCCGCCGAGGTTGTGGGCGCGGCCGGTGTCATCATTGCCAACAAGCGCGCTGCCGGCGTGACCGTTGGCAGCTACAAGACTTCCGCCGGCGCCGTCATGCATCTGCCTATCGCGCAGGTTCCCAATATCGCCCGTGCACTCGACGACCTCAAGGCCGCTGGCTTTTGGGTGGGCGGTGCCTCCGAGCACGCCGAGGGCAGCTGCTGGGATGCTCCCTTCGAGGGCCGCGTGGCGCTCGTCATGGGCTCCGAGGGCGACGGCATCTCGCGCCTGGTGCTCGAGAAATGCGACTTTTTGACCAAGCTTCCCCAGCGCGGCATGACCGAGAGCCTCAACGTGGCCCAGGCGACCACCGCACTGTGCTTTGAGTGGCTGCGCCGCAATGCCGGCGAGTTCATGGGGGAGGAGTAGCGCATGTCCAAGAAGAACCGCGCCAAGTCCAAGGCCAAGCGCTTTGGCGAGGGCTCGGCCAAGCCGATTGTTTCGGCCGCGACCTATGGCGTGGGCGGCAATGCGTTTGCGCAGGCCATCGCCGATCCGGTCTCGACGGTGCACTCCAGTAAGCCCGAGCTGCTGGTGGTCGACGGCTACAACGTGATCCACTGCACGCCGCGCTACGAAAAGCTCGTGTACGACCATTCCGACGATCCGTATTCCAGCGACGTTCACGATATGGCGCGCACTGCCCTCATCAACGACGTCGCCGCCTTTGCCCAGGGCCGCTACGAGGCCGTGATCGTGTTCGACGGCGCGGGCAATATCTCCAACGAGCGCCCCAACCTGCCGGCCCGTGGCGTGCGCATCGAGTTTTCGCCGACGGGCGTCTCGGCCGATACCGTGGTGCAGAAGCTCTGCATCGAGGCGCGCGAGGAAGGCCGCGCGTGCTCCGTGGTGTCGAGCGACGGCACGATCCAAGCCGTCGTCATGGGCAAGGGCGTTACGCGCATCTCGAGCCGTATGCTGGTGGACGAGATCAAACAGATCGATAACGACGTTCACGAGGCAGAGGAAGCTCCGCAGATCAAGATGACCCTGGGCAGTCGCCTGAGCCCCGATGCCCTGGCCAAGCTCAAGGCCCTGCGCGGGAGGTAGGCAGACCTTCAATGGGGGCTACTTTCTCGATTGACCAACCAACTGGTTTGTAATCAGTGGGTTGCAGGTCGGCCTCGCCAAAACGAATAGTTTTTGGTTCTGGCGATCAGATAAAACTATTCGTTCTGACGAAGGGTTTTGAGATGTGGTCGGTCGAAGGGTCTGTTGCGCCCCGTCCGCAATTCCATTATTCTTAACAGGCTTCGCGCGAAAGCGCCAAGTGTGCCAGTGTGGCGCAACGGTAGCGCAACTGATTTGTAATCAGTGGGTTGCAGGTTCGATTCCTGTCACTGGCTCCATGAGTTTTCGCAGGTCGGGGGCCGTATGGCTCCCGATTTTGCATTTTCATGCAACAGCTCATGCAACAAACATGCAACAATTAAATCGGAATTGCATTTATGTGTGTTTTGTGACCGATGTCCAATGTCCATAAATGCGTGCAACGAAGCAGGAAAAGCAAAGCTTACAGTTGCTGTCTCCATTAGAGTTTTGGGCTTTGTTTCTCCAACTGGGATAGGGTGGAAAGTGACCAAGGTGCCGAGAGCTCCGATGCTGCCTCTCGAAAGATCGCGCGCCGTGCGCGGCGCTCTCTCCTGTAGCCCATGGGTATTACTATAGTCTAGATTTAATTCGGCGCGAGAAATCAAGGGCGACAAGGATTTCCCGTCGTTTGTGAGCAAGGTGATTGAAAGGACTCATGATGATTAATAGCGTAGAGGACCCAACGGTTGCCAATATTCTGTCGACCGATATGCTAAAAATCTATGACATTCCTCGTTACCAGCGCGAATACACTTGGAATCAGCGCGATTGGGCGAATCTCTATGACGATATCACCCAAAACGATGCCGGATACTTCCTGGGCTCGTTTATTGTCGTGAACCTTGATTATCAACTTCATCCGAACACCTCCCACATTCATCCGCACATGTGCGGATGAATGTGGGAACCCGATACCCTGAGGGCCGGACCGGCCGGCCCCGGGAGATCGGAGGACGGCATGTCCGGAAAGAGGAAGAAGGG
>DBEZXW010000083.1:0-116963 GCA_048291725.1 Collinsella sp.
CGGCCAGGGCCGCGCCGTCGAGGCCGTGCGCCTGAGGCTCACGGGCTCCCTCGCCAAGGACTACGACGTCTACTACCGCGTGCACGCCTCCAACATCGGCTGGATGGCCTGGGCCAAGGACGGCGAGGAGGCCGGCACCACCGGTATGTCATGCTCTCTCGAGGCTGTTCAGATTAAGCTCATTAAGAAGGGTACCTCCCATCCTGATACATCGGGCTATCCCCATCTTGAAATACCTACGGTGACGTATTCCGCTCAGGTGAAAGGTGCTTGGCAGAATTATGTCCCTGCCGGAGAGGTGTCCGGTACGACCGGTCAGGGAATTCCCATCACCGGGTTTTCGGCTAAAACTACTTCATCTGTTGCCGGCGGGATTGCTTATCAACTGCATCTTTCGAATGTAGGCTGGACTTCTGGCAAGACAAACGGGGAGCAGCTTTCGTCTACCGCTGAATCTAATTCGGTTGAGGCTATTAAAATTTCTCTTTCTGGTGACTTAGCAACCTATTTTGATGTTTGGTATAGGGTCCATGTCGATAATGTCGGCTGGCTTGGTTGGACTAAAAATGGTGCCGTTGCCGGTAGCACTGGCTATGGGACGCATGTCCAAGCTGTTCAAGTTCGACTTACAAGGAAGGGCGCCAATGCCCCCGGGAGCACCGTTTCGCCATGTTTGCTTGGGCAGCCTTCTGCGTTTGCAAATCCTATGCAGAAGAAGATTGTTGATCTTGCCCGACAGGTACCGTCTCCTGGCCCGGGATTGTGCTCCGAGTGGATTGCAGATATCTACGAGCGTGCCGGATTTAGGAACGTCCATACAGATGCCTGCGATTACTACTGGGATTATTGTAAATTCACCGATTATTCTCAGCTGAAAGTTGGAATGGTCATTGCCGTTCCTTCGCATACGCATACCCGCATGGGCAGCATTTACGGTCACGTTTGTCTCTATATTGGCAATAACCAGGTTATGGATAATGTCGGTCAGATCAGGACGCTCGATATGGCGTACTGGTTGGATTATTATTCCACCTCATATAAGCCAAAGTGGGGTTGGTATGACAACGTGCCGCTTGCATAGCTGATCGAAAGTCATGCCTTCGCACAGGTTCTAGCAGTTACTCTGGTTAAAAACGAACGGGTCGTTTTGCAACGGTCCGTTCGTTTCTATTTAAGTGCCATTCACGTTTTCGGTATTTAAGCAATTGCCGAAACGATAAATAATGATGCTAAAGATGGTCGATTGATGGGGAAGTCGAATGAAAAAGACGCAACGACGGCTAGCAACGGCAATGATGCCATTACTGATCCTTCAGTGTCTTCTGACGCCCCTTTCCGTCTGGGCTGATTCTTTACCTGTGCAACCGGAATCCACTGATTATATCGATAGTCCTGCCAGCAGCTCGGAAGACGAGAGCTTTGTCTTAAATGACGATCAGCAGGGGATTGAAGTCGAGCAGCCGACTGTGTCAGACAATGATTCTCCCTCATCCGTTTGTAGCGAGCCTGCCTCCAATGCAACTGATTCGGCGAAACCCGAAAATGATGTATCCACTGTGTTTGGCTCTGTTTCATACCAGACTCATGTACAGGATATTGGCTGGCAAGCTCCCGTTTCAAATGGAATGACGGCGGGCACTACAGGCCGTGCTAAGCGCGTCGAAGCCCTCAAGATAAATTTGCTTTCACAGGATGGCACCCCGCTGGGGAATGACAGCATTTCGGTCCAATCTCACATTTCCGGGATCGGCTGGGAGTCTCAGTCGGTGGGTAACGGGCAGGCATCTGGAACAGTTGGACAGTCGCGAGCCATCGAGGCGATCAAGCTATCTTTGTCGGGCGGTCTTTCTGATTCGTATGACATTTGGTATCGCGTTCATTCTGCAAATGTTGGTTGGCTTGGCTGGGCCTCAAATGGTGAGCCTGCTGGAACGCAGGGCTATGCTTATCAGATCGAAGCTATTCAGATTAAGGTGCTTCCAAAAAATGCTCAAGATGCGCCAGCGCGAGGCGATGCCTTTAGGGATCATTCTCAGGAACCGCCTACCGTTTCCTATCGATCTCATGTCTCCAATGTTGGATGGATGGGCGCTGTCGCGGACGGAAAAACATCGGGGGTCATTGACTCAAGAAATGCAATCGAGGCACTGTCGCTTGGTGTTAATTGGTATGGTCACAGAGGCTCTATTTCCTCTCGCGCGCACGTCTCTGGCATTGGTTGGCAAGACTGGTCTTCAGGCGTCATTGGCACGACGGGGCAATCTCGATCCATTGAGGCCGTTCAGTTTAAGCTGAACGGCGAGCTATCTGCTGCATATGACATTTGGTACCGTGTGTATGCTTCCAAATTGGGCGGATGGCTGGGCTGGACGTCTAACGGGTCTCCTGCGGGCTCGGTGGGGAAGGGTGCCGCCATTCAGGGTGTTCAGATTTTATTGGTCGAGAAAAGCGGCCCTGCTCCCGGCGATACGTTGAACCATTTCATTGGAGCTACGGATGTTCTAAACGGGAGCTCGCTCGGTCTCAACGGTAAAAGCCTGGGCTCTGAACAAGGCAAATCAATCTTATTGGGCTCCGAGAACGGCTCTGAACCTTTAACCTCGCTCTCTATTTTGTTTGATAATCAAGAGATTTTAGGCTCAATTGATTATTCCGGCTTCTTTGAATTTGGCGGATGGAGCGGTGCTGTTTCTGACGGTGCTGCGCTTAACTCTAAAAACGATGGGCTTGTTTTAAAGGCGGTGAGATTGGCCCTTACTGGAGATTTGTCTAAAGCCTATGACGTTTGGTATCGCTGTTTTGACTCAAAAAAAAGGATGGCTTGGTTGGGCGTGTAATGGCTCGGATGCGGGGGCAACGATATCGGGTTCATTCCTTAAGGCTGTCGAAGTAAGGATTATCAGTAAAGGCAGCGGCGCGCCCGGAGTGACGGACGGAGCATTTGCTTCTGATACTTCCGCCGATTGCGCTCATGTTGTTTACCAGGCCCATTCCGCTAACCGTGGCTGGTCTCCATCTGTTTTAGATGGGCAGGATGCCGGCACAACGGGACAATCGCTTTCTCTTCAAGCTTTGAATGTGTCGTTGTCCGGTGTGGATGACGATTCTCAAATTGAGGCAAGAGCACATGTTGCCAATATTGGTTGGCAGGAATGGCAATCTGCCGGTTATGTTGGGACCGTTGGACAAGGATTGGCCATTCAGGCTCTTGAGCTGCGCTTAAATGGTTCCCTCGCGAATCAGTATGACATTTACTATCGAGTTCATTCGGCGGGCTATGGTTGGTTGGGTTGGGCCAAAAACGGCGATTCCGCTGGAACTACCGGGCTTAATATACAGATAGAAGCTGTCCAAATTAAGCTTGTGGCGAAGGGCAGGGATCCTGGTGCGTCGTCTGTGCCCGCATTTATCTCGGTACCAGCCCTAACGCTCCAGGCGCATGTTGCCACGCTTGGTTGGATGAATCCCGTTGGCAACGGCGGTGTTGCGGGTACGACTGGCAGGTCACTTGCGATTGAGGCTCTGAAGCTAAATATCTCCAGTAGCGTATCGGGCGGTATAGAGTACTCCGCCCATGTGCAGGATGTTGGTTGGCAAAGCTGGGCTTCCAACGGGGATATCGCTGGAACAGTAGGCCGCGCAAAGCGTATCGAGGCTATTAAGATTAGGCTGACCGGTGACTTATCGAACTACTTTGATGTCTGGTATCGAGCGTATTGCCAAGACTTTGGGTGGCTCGACTGGACCTCAAATGGGCAGCCTGCGGGCACGTCGAGGATAGGTTGCAGAGTCGAGTCTGTTCAAGTGAAGATTGTTCCCAAGGGCGCTGGTGCTCCCGGTGCTACCGGACGCCCGTTTACCGATCAGCCCTTGTTGCCTGCCGACATGATGGCCATGCTTAATCTGGCTAATAGATATTCGAGCAATACAAGCTGGCTAATTGCAGTTGACAGGCAAACATGCCGCCTGGGAGTTCTTCGCGGACAGCGCGGTTCGTGGAGCTACGCCCAGTACTGGACCTGCTCTACGGGCGCTCCTAGTACTCCGACGCCTACAGGCGAGTATTCCGTCACCGGCAAGGGTTACTCGTTTGGGCATGGCTATACCTGTTACTACTACACGCAGTTTTACGGGGACTATCTGTTCCATTCGATACCGTACTACCAGGGAACTTTTAACCCCATGGACAGCCGAATAGGAATGCATATTTCACAAGGCTGCGTGCGTTTGCCCATCGATCGCGCTAAATGGATTTGGGATAACGTGCCCCTTGCTACCAAGGTGGTAATTTACTAGCTATTCCGTAAACGGCGAGAGCTTGTTAGAGGGCCCTTTCCTGTTGTCGTAGTCTTGGCAACGGGAAAGGGCCCTTACCTTTGGATGAGGCTCCTTTTTCTTCGTTCACCTAATTTGTAGCAATAATGAAGCCTACTCCCGATAGTATGGTTATTGACGACTGTCTATCTAGGAGGCGATTCTCTTGAAAAGGCAATTTAGAACATTTGTTGTTCTGATTTCCTGCTTCATGTCGATGCTGCTTTTGAGCCCTTTGGCTTGTTGGGCAGATCAAAATGATGGTTCCAACGAATATGAATTCGTTCCAGAGACCCAATCCGACTCCTCGGATCAAACTGCTGCTGTAGCCGATGAAACGGCGCCTTCGATTGATGCTGCCGTGGAGCCCAAAGAGGCGACTCCGGACGTCAGCTATAAATCTCACATTTCAGGCATTGGCTGGGAGTCGACGTTTACATCGAATGGTTCGACCTCTGGCACAACGGGCCAGTCTCGTAGGCTTGAGGCGCTCAGGGTTACCCTCCCTAATTCAGAAGACCTTGGTATCGAATACCGCTCTCATGTTCAAAATGAAGGCTGGCAGGATTGGGTTTCTGA
Organism: Collinsella sp.; assembly: GCA_048291725.1. Classification (GTDB taxonomy): domain Bacteria; phylum Actinomycetota; class Coriobacteriia; order Coriobacteriales; family Coriobacteriaceae; genus Collinsella. The sequence continues at coordinate 4,894 of DBEZXW010000083.1, forward strand.
TGGATCCGTCTCCGGCACAACGGGAAAGGGCCTTCAGATTGAAGCCGTCGAGCTCAAGCTGACGGGTGAAAGAGCAACTTCTTATGACCTGTATTATCGCGTTCATGCTTCTAATTTCGGTTGGCTTGGATGGGCTTCAAATGGGTCGACTGCGGGAACCACCGGTTGGTCTTATGCCGTTGAAGCAATACAGATCGTTATTGTAAAGAAGGGTGAAGCGGCGCCCGGCGATACCACTGGAGCCTATGTCCCGTATGTCTTTAATTGCTCTCTTTCTCAGGTTGGGGAGACGACTAAAGTAACCCTGAATATTCCGCAGGTCGAGGATATAAAACGACTCGGTATCGCTGATTCGATAAGGGTGGCGGGCTCCATGTCGTATGGAGGGAAGGTTGCCCGTTCTGTTTCCAGCACGATCGCACTCGGAGATTTGGATTCCAGCTCCAGTGAAATTGAATTTAGCGATTATGGTCCGTTTGACGTTTCGTTGCAGTATTTGAAGAACGGAAACATCGTTCATGAGGACCAGCAGTCAATCGGCATTTCTGCGAGTGAATACAACCTTGCCCCTTTGAGTGCTTCTTTCCCTGTTGTTCTCTATTCGCTATCTTTCTGGGATATCAGCACCTCTTCTGCCGGAACGACCATTCCGTCGATTGTAATGCTCGATCGTCCAAGTGCTTATAACTGGAACTCGCTTCCGTCCGGGATGTATGGTCTTCCGTATCTGACTCGTGAGGAGAATGCTTCTAGTTCGAGCTATCAGGCGTTCGCGGATTATGTCGCTGCTCTCTACAAGATCAACCCCAATGCAAAGTTCAATCTGTATATCAATGACATTACCTGTTCGTTGATTCATAGGATGATTTACGCCAATAAAATTCCCACTGGTCAATACTCCATTCGGCTGTTGTCCGATGGCTCTGCCACGTATGTATTTACCAACGAGGCCTTTGACGTCAAGGATCCAGATTCTAAGCAAGCTGAGCTGATTGCTTTATGGAACGCTGCTAAGAATAAGGAATACGAAACCGGTGAGGTCTCAAAGTCGTATAGCGATTATCACGATCACTGGGATTCTATGTATGCCGTGCTGAGTATTGAGCCCGGTACTCAGTGGTGGATGACTCGCACCAATTTGTTTACAAGCGGTGACGATAATGCTTTTGCCAATAGAATAGCCTCAGACCCCAACGTTAAGAAAGTAAACGTTTCGAGCATGCTTACGAGCTTGCAAAATAGGGGAGAGGATACGGTCCAAGCGTTTAAGGCACTGTACAACTTTAACGATGGTTATTTTGATGCGGCGACTCAACAGGGCAAAAAGGTAATGATGCTGCTTGGAACGTATGTTTCTTACGAGCAGAATTTTGACGACTATGCCAACTTGACGGAAGTCATCTATGGCGATGACTACTTGTATTATTACAAGGGGCATCCGAACACACCGACGGGCATGTATCCCCAAAAGCAGGAGCAGCTTGACCGTCTTGGTATTACCGATGTTGATTCTTCCGTTGCTGCGGAACTGATCCTTTTCTTTAATCCGGAGATTGGACTGTCGGGCTACGGGTCTAGTACATACAACTCGGCTAGCGCCGATGCCGCCGGTGGACTTTGGAATTCCACAAAGGCCGAGGCCTTGAAGCCGGGTGCCGTCATCGATTATTCCATTATGGATTGGTTTGCTTCTCCGATTACCGAAGACACGGATGCTGCTATCAGATCCCTTTGCAAACAGGGAGACTCTTGCTATCTCGTAGAGTTTTCGGATTCCATACTTGCTTCGGCAAATTACGACTTTGCTATCTATTCGCACAATAGCGGTGCTCTGACTTATTTCAAGAAGGGCGAGTCGGGCTATGATGTTGTTAAGGTGTCACGAGGCCCTCTTGACGTCTTGGCAACTTCGCATGTTTCAAATGACGGCTGGCAATCGGCCTCTAAGGGTGGAAATGCTTCCGGTACCGTTGGGCAGTCAAAAGCCGTCGAGGCTATTACTCTCAATCTGCAGAATGCTCCCTATGATGGTGCATTGGAGTACAGGACACATGTTTCCGATTATGGCTGGCAGGGCTATGTGAAGGAGGGGAAAGTTTCTGGTACTACGGGCCAGAGCAAGTCTGTCCAGGCTATTCAGATTCGCCTGACTGGTGAGATGGTCAATCACTATGACGTTTATTATCGAGCTCACGTTCAGGATAAGGGATGGCTCGGTTGGGCCTGCAATGATCAAGTTGCCGGAACGACCGGTTTCGTTTTGAGGCTAGAGGCATTTCAGGTCGTTTTGGTCGAAAAGGGTTCGCCCGCTCCTGGGGATACGAGTCAGCCCTCTATTCAGAGAGCGTTTTCAATCAAGGCACATGTTTCAAACCTTGGTTGGCAGTCGCCTGTTTACGAAGGCATGACCGTTGGCACAACTGGCCGAAATCTTGCTGTTGAGGCGTTGACGATTAGCAAGCCTGACCTAGGGTATTCCGGCGGCATCGAGTATCGAGCTCACGTTCAAAATATCGGCTGGCAAAAGTGGGTCAAAAATGGAAAGGTTGCCGGTACTACGGGGAAGTCTCTTGCTGTTGAGGCTGTTGAAATAAAACTGACGGGAGATCTTGCCAAGCATTATGACGTTGTCTATAGGGCACACGTTCAAAGCAAAGGTTGGCTAGACTGGGTTAAATCGGGCGAGTGTGCCGGTACAACTGGTGAGGCTCTGCATCTAGAAGCGCTTGAGGTTAGGCTGGTTGAGAAAAGCTAAATATAGATCCAATTTGCCTATATACCAACGCTAATGAAGTGGGGGTGAATTGATGGGGTTGTAGTCCCCTCAATTCACCCTCCTTAGTTGCAAGTTATTTGAAAGAGACAAACCGTGCTAGACTTTATCCTTTGTGTAAGGATTTCGTTTCGGCCTCTTTCATTAAGTCGTCATCATTAATTTCTATTGGGTGAATTAAGGTGAAGTTTGGTAATCATGAATTTGCTTTATACGGTTGATAACAATTTTGTCCCACAGTTGGCCGCCAATATTTGCTCGGTTGTTTCAAATCATTCCGGTATTCAAGACATTACTTTTCATGTCTTCTCTAATGGCATTACAGAGGATAACCAGCGTTTGCTCCAGGAGATGGTGACCGAATACAACCAAAACCTTGTATTTTATGATGTTTCGAACTTCAAAGATGCTCTCGGGTTTGATTTTGATACATCGGGATGGAATGAAATAGTTCTTGCTAGGCTTTTGATGGCACATTTTCTACCTAATGAGATCGAAAGAGTTATTTACCTCGATGGCGATACGATTGTTCTTGGGGATATTGCTCTTCTTTGGAATCAAGATCTTAAGGGTTGCGTGGTTGGAATGGTTCCCGAGCCAACGGTCGGCCCATCTCGACTTAATGATTTAGACTTAAATGGCTGTCTGTACCACAATGCTGGCGTGTTGCTCGTTGATTTAAAGCAATGGAGATCAACTTGTTGCGAAGATCAATTATTGGATTATTGCGAGCGCCGCTCAGGACGCTTGTTTGCGAATGATCAAGATGCTCTAAATGCAGTACTTAAAGATAAGATTTGCAGTTTATCCCCTGCGTTCAATTATTCCAATATCTTTGACTACTATCCGTTTATATTCTTAAACTCGTTAATGCCGGGCTTTTCGGATGAAAACAGTTTTAATACCGCAAGATCGAAGCCCATCGTTGTCCATTATCTCGGCGAAGAGAGGCCATGGCGGCGGGGGAATACTCATCGCTTCAATAATGAGTATCACTTTTATTTATCAGAAACGTTCTGGAAGGACGCGAAAGATGAAGATGGTTGGGGCGCTTATTTTCTTGCTTGGCGGACTTTTAATTTCCTAACCAGGCCTTTTCCTCAGCTTCGTTATAAAGTGATCAGCGGGTTGATTCCCGCATTTCTTAAATATCGTGCCTCGCAAAGAAATAAATAGGATTATGGATAAAATCAAAGACAAGTCTGTTTGCATTGTTTTACCCACATATAACGGCGGAAAGTATTTGGCCAAACAGCTTGATAGTATCTTGGAGCAAACTTGGCCTAATTGCTCCGTCTATATTCGTGATGATGGTTCAACGGATGAAACTGTTGAAATTGCACAATGGTACTGTCGGTCAAACTCCAGCATTCATTTAATTCAAGATTCAATCGGTAATCTTGGGTGCCCAAATAGTTTTTATGAAATTATCAAACGGGTTCCCGAATATGACTACTATGCATTTGCCGATCAGGATGATATTTGGAAGACCGATAAAGTTGAACGGGCAGTCAGGGCAATTGAAAATAGTGGAGACAAGGTGCCGACTGTCTACTTTTCTTCCTTTTCATATGTAAACGAAGATGGCGAGACGATACGCGAGTCGGCTCCGCAGGACAAGTACCTCTCTTTTCATAACACCTTGTTTTATACTCCCGGACTAGGCTTCACGATAGTATTTAATCGCCTTGCCTGCAGGGCCTTTATTCTTGAGGTAGATCCAGGGAATGAAATGCATGATCGCTGGCTGATTCGGTGTGCTTCGGCATTTGGAAAGGTATTGTTTGATTCCGTCTGTACGGCTTCACATGTTCGTCATTCCTCTGCGGTCACGTCTGGAGATAATCGTTATTTTGATCTTTTAAAGACCTATTTTAAGGACGAGCTATTTGGTGATAGATCGAAAGATGAGAGTAAAAAGTTAAGCCATTTTTCTGCGGTGTTTTATGATGAGCTTAGTTTTGAGCAGAAACATGAGCTTGATATTTTCACCAATGATGATGGGATTATTTCAAGACTTAGGAAAGCATTTTTCCCAAAGCGTCTGCGACCTACTTTGATTTCTGATTTACTTCTTCGCGTTTTGTTTTTATTCAACAAGGCCTGATGATCCACTGCTGGAGTGATTGTGTCTAATAGAAAAACGAAAGAACTCTCTGTTGAGCAGAGTCTTGTTTGGAACAGCGTCGGCTCGATGGCGTATTTGATTTGCAACTGGCTGATTACTGTTCTTGTGGTGACACTTGGTTCCGACATTAGCATGTCTGGTAGCCTTGCTGTGGCTATGTCTGTTGGTAATATTTTTGCGACCATTGTTTTGCTTAGAGCGCGCCCCGTTCAGGTTTCTGAGAGCTATTCTGATTTTACGACTGGGAATTTTATCGCTCATAGAATCGTTGCAACAATACTTGCCTGTGTAATTTGCTTCTTCTATTGTTTAGTCTCTGTTGCATTCAACGATTGGGCAGTTGTTGCTGTTTATTGCCTATTTAAAGCTGGTGATTCATTTGTCGATGTTCTTCACGGTGTGGATCAGGTAAACAACAGATTGGACATTGCGGCTATCTCTCAAATAGTTCGTGGCGTAGGAGTTCTAGTCTCCTTTTCGTTGTGCTTGTTGCTATTTGATAACTTGGTAATAGCCGTTGCTTCAATGGCTTTTGTTACCATAGCTGTTGTGCTTACATATGATTTTAGAATGACAAAACGGTTTTGTGCCGTTATACCTGATTTTGATTTTACTTCCCTTATCAAATTGTCGCGTATCTGCTTTCCCGGTTTTGTTGCATCTCTTGCGTGCACGGCTGTTGTTAGCGTAACAAGACAGTTCTATGGCCTTTCCTATGGAAATGAGGCGTTGGGTTTTTATGCCGCCGTTGCCACTCCGACTGCCGTAATTCAGGCTCTCGTATCTTATCTATATGCCCCCCTGCTTGGACCTATTTCGGCAATGTGGCGAGAAAACGAAACTCACCGATTACGCTTAGTATTTATTAAGATGCTCGTTTCCGTATTCGTTTTGACGGCGATGTGTGCCATGGCTAGTGCTTTCATAGGCGAACCTGTGCTTACTGCTATTTATGGCAAAGAAGTTGGCCTTCACTCAGATTATCTTCCGTTGGCACTCGTTGCTACCGCATTCACTGGTTTGAACTTTTTCACTATTGATGTCTTTATTGCATTTGGGAAACCGATTATTGGCACGATTTCTGGTGCCGCTTCGTTAGCGTTGGCCGTGTTTCTTTCTCGTTATTGTTTTGTGAATCCGGTATTTGCTTCTGATGCAAATGTCATCAATATCATTATCTTGGTGGCATACGGTTTTGGATTATTATTTTCCTTCCTTTGTATAATTAACCTATTAAATCGGAAGGCGAAGCAATCTGTCACATCCGAACTGTAAATTCGCTCTCCTTGTTTCGATAGGGTTTTTCAGTTCGACTTGGGCTGTTTGATTGATATTCTGTACTGAGGATTCAGATGATGCATGAATTAAGAGCGCTGGTTATCATCCCAGCTTTTAATGAAGAGGCGAACATTTTAGATACGGTTTCTTCTGTGGAGGAAGCTGGATACGATTATGTAGTTATTAACGATGGCTCCACTGATGACACTTTGCGTGTTTGTCGCGATGCGGGGGTTAATGTCCTGGATTTACCGCAGAATCTTGGCATTGGAGGCGCGGTTCAAGCCGGACACAAATATGCCAAACGCTTTGGCTATGATGTAGACATCCAAGTTGATGGTGATGGGCAGCATGACGCCCATTACATATCGCGCTTGCTTGATGAAATAAATAATGGGTCTGATTTAGTTATCGGATCGCGATTTCTTGAAGAATCTGAAGGCTTCAAGTCAACCTTCTTGAGGCGTCTTGGAATTAGATGGCTCTCTGCGGTAATTCATCTTACAACTCACGTTCGTGTTAGCGACCCCACTTCTGGTTTTCGCGCATGTGGATCTAAGGCCATAGATCTGTTCTGTAAAAAATATCCCGTAGACTATCCGGAGCCGGATTCTGCTGTTGCGGCTATGGTTAAGGGCCTTCGCGTTACAGAAGTGCCTGTCGTAATGAAAGAACGACAGGGGGGAAAGTCGTCAATTTCTGGTTTTAGTAGCATTTATTACATGATAAAGGTTACTTTGGCGATTATCATCTCTTCATTCTCGAATTAGGACGGGTTGTTATGCATATTTCCTTACAGTTTGGTGTCATTACTGCTTGTTTAGTTTTGCTTTGTTTTGTGCTGCGTCTTGTATTAAAGGATAGCCTTCAGCTCAAGTATTCACTTCTTTGGATTGTTCTTGCATTGGTTTTGTTGGTATGCGGCCTCTTTCCGCAACCTCTTTACTTCATTTCAAGTTTATTTGGTTTTCAGACTCCAGCCAATTTTGTTTTTGTCTTAGGGTTTTTATTTTTGATATGCATTGTTCTTTCTATGGCATGTCTGTCAAGTAAACAATCTTCTGCAATTGCTAACTTAACTCAACGAATTGCATTGCTTGAAAAAGAGCTTGAATCAAAAAATAGGGAGTAATGCCATGTGCTTGGCAAAAGATCATACATTTGTATTGTGCGCATACGGCGAGTCTCCGTACTTGTCTGACTGTTTAGATTCTTTAGTGAACCAAAACACCCGAAGTAATATCCTTATATCGACGTCAACTCCTAATTCCTATATTGATCGTATAGCGTCTAATTATTCGATTCCGGTAATTGTTAACGAGGGGTCGCCTAGCATATCTCATGACTGGAATTGTGCTATTGCGAATTCAAATACAAAGCTTGTGACTATAGCTCATCAGGATGATATCTATAGCTCTAGTTATACGGAAACTATGCTGCGGGCTATGAAAGAAGCGGATCGACCTTTAATCTTCTTTTCTAATTATGGTGAGATAAGAAATGGCGTATATGAAGAAAACCTCCTTATTCTGAAAATTAAGAGAATTTTACTTCGTAAGTTTGCTCGCCACGGCGCTCTTTCATCGGTTAAGGATAAAAGGGATATCCTGAGGTTCGGTTCCGCCATCTGCTGTCCTTCTGTGACATTTAATCTAAGCATCTTACAGACACCGTTATTTATGACAGACATGAAATGTGACTTGGACTGGGAGGCATGGGAAAGATTCTCGAAAATCGACGGATCTTTCGTTTATTCTCCCGAGGTTTTAATGTTTCATCGAATTCATGAAGGCTCTGAGACCACGGCGTTGATTAAAGATGATACAAGGAGGTCGGAGGATGAAACTATGCTTCAAAAATTCTGGCCCAAGTGGTTTGCTCCAATAGTCTGTAGCCTGTATTCGCTTAGCATGAGAAGCAATTCTTTATGACGCTGCAACAATGCCGGCGTAAGTTGAACATTTATCGAGACGGAGTTGTAGAGTTATGAATCTAGATACCTTTACTGGTCATCTGAAACTATCTGATAGTTATCGAAAAGCTCTGACGTTTATCGTTTATCCACTTATAGCTGCACTCTCTCTTTGCTTGGGATTTTTCTACTATTGCGCCTTTAAAGCCAGCGCTATCGGATTGCCTGGGCTATGGCTCTCGGCTCTGCCCTTAATCGCCTGCTTGTTCGTTGGTGTCCTATTATTAATTAAAGAGCAGCACAATCCCGCAATTTGCTTTGTGGTGATTGGTGTGCCCGCTGTAACTGCTTTTGGCCTTTTCATGCTGCCCGCTAATGTTCCAGACGAGGCTTCTCATATTTGGCAGGCGGCCGCCTTATTGTCTCGTAACGGCAATGGCTTTGATGTTGTCTCTTGCTTCCAATTGGGTCAGTTTCCTTCATCGTACGCAGATTATTTTAATGCAATGACTCAGCCTACCGATTGGTCTAGCGTCTTTGTGTGCCATACGTATTTGGGGAGCTATTACCCTCATCTTTATTTAATTCCGGGAGTAATTCTAGGATTTGCGCAGCAAACGGGTTTCAATGCCTTTGTGGCCCTTTCAGTTTCGCGCGTGTGCGCTGGATTAATATATTGCTTCGCGGCTTATTGGATAATCAAACTGATGCCAGTTGGTAAAAATGCTGTTTTGATTTTTTTACTAAATCCCATTTTATTGCAGCAGGAAGCGTCTGTTTCGGCTGATTCTGTCGCAAACATTGTTGCCATTTTGTACGTTGCTGTAGTTGTTAAGATTTATGCGGACTCGTTGTACTCATATCGATCTCTGCTGGCGTTAATACTGCTATCCGTTTTACTGCTTCTTTCAAAGATAATGTTTTTCCCGTTGGTACTCTTGAATCTTATTCACTGGAAAAAACTTAAAGGAACAGACAGCTATATAAAGTTCATCTTTTCCTTCTTTGCGATAGCTTTTGTTGCGAGCTGTGCGTTCGTGTCTCTTTATCATGGTAGTTTCATGCCAGATTCTTTTGATTTGATGCGAGCGCCGCTGCATTGCGCAAAGGTCTTTATTAAGTCTATTTGGGAGATGGGGCCATTCTGGTTTCAATCCTATGCAGGTTACAATCTTGGCGCTCTTTCGATTAATGTTTGGCCATTTTGTTTTTGGCTTTACATCATGCTTCAGTCCGTTGTTCTGTTTTATAACGATGAGAATAATAAAAAATTATTCTGCAGTACGGATCGCTTTGTAATGATTGCTGTTGTATTCGTCAATTTCTTCCTGATTGTTATGACGATGAGGAACTGGACTCTTACTGTTGATAAGCGTGAAGATATTATCATGGGGGTCCAAGGACGATATTTATTCCCACTGGTCCTTCCGGTTCTGTTGAATATCTTGCGACCGATAAAATCAAGTTCTGAAGGACATGTCTTGCTTGGTTCTTCATTGATAATGAGTACTATTCTATTTGTTGACTTTATTTCAATTCTTTCTGCGTTTTAGGAGTTAGTGTTTCATGTTGAACCTTCTTGAGGGCATTGGCTACACCGTTAAAGAAGAGGGCTTTTATAACGTCCCCAAGAAGGTCTCCCATGTACTCTCAATGCATAGGCCTCGATTTGATTTTGGCTCTCGCCAAGACAATTCTTTTTTTGATGTTATTTTTATTAATGGATGTGATTATTCCGTTCCGCATCCTATTAGGTACCGTGTCGATCATCAGATTGAGGAACTTGAGGCTGCCGGCTTAACGGTCCAAAAGGTTAATGCCTGGGAGATGGAAAAGGATATTCTTAGGCATGCGCGTACTTTTATTATTTTCCGTTGTCCCCTAAGTGATGAAGTTGAATCTTTAATTAGGCAGGCAAAAAAACTCAATAAGCGTGTTATTTATGACATTGATGATTTGGTTATCGACACTGCTTATACCGATTCTATTCCGTTCGTTAATGCAATGACTGCTCATGATAAGTCTTGCTATGACGATGGAGTCAGGCGAATGGGTGAAACACTGAAGCTTTGCGATTGCGCTATCACTACTACTGAGGGTATGGCGGAAGAACTAAAAAAATATGTTCCCAGGGTCTATATAAATAGAAATGTAGCATCTGAATCGATGATTGATTATTCGAATATTGCTATCTATCGTCGAGATGTACTCCCCAGCTTGCAAAGCTCAAGCGTCTTGCCCGAGGATAGGGTTCCCTATAAGCGAGCGGTTGAGCGAAGGGATGAAAAACAGAAAACTCAGGAAATCAGAATCGGCTATTTTAGCGGAAGCATTACCCATAATGCAGATTTCAATTCAGTGCTCCCAGCATTATCTAAGGTAATGGAGACTCATCACAACGTCACCCTGATGGTGGGCGGGGAACTCGATGTTCCTGATGACTTGATGCCATTTTCTGAACGTATTGTCACGTTCCCATTTTGCGATTGGCGTCGGCTTCCAAATTATATAGCTTCCTGTGATATCAATATCGCTCCTTTGGAGAATACTCTATTCAATCGAGCTAAATCCGAGAATAAATGGATTGAATCTTCGCTTGTTAAGGTTCCTACGGTCGCTAGCAATGTTGGCGCCTTTAAGAAGATGATTCAGGATGGCGTTACTGGATTTCTCTGCGATTGTGTTGAGGACTGGTGTGCTGCCCTCAACCGTCTGATATTAGATTCTGATCTTAGGAAGAGCGTCGGCGAATCTGCATATTTATACTGCCATGAGCACTGCACTACTGTTTCGGCTGCTAAAGCAATCCGAGATATTATTGTAAAAGAACAATCTCCCAATCTCGCAATGGTCATGCCGAGCGTGAATACTAGCGGTGGTGTCTTAGTCGCCCTTAGGCATCTGTGCATTCTTCAAGACGCTGGCGTTGATGTATTGTTGCTTAATACTGATGATTCAACAAAGTGGCTTGAAGTTTTCGGACATCGTATTCCTGTTCTTAATCGTGTCGTTCCTAGCGGTAAGCTCGATAAATGTCCTTTGTCGGGTGCAATTGATACCGCAGTTGCAACCCTTTGGGACACTCTTGATTTTGTTAGGCGCTATCCACGTATTGGTAAGAAAAAGTACTTGGTCCAGAATCTGGAGACCGATTTTTATCTTCCAGGAGATAGACTGCGCCTTCAAGCAAATGCCACGTATTTGAATAATGATATTGACTATTTGACAATTTCGCCTTGGTGTGAGGAATGGCTTCAGGACAGGTTCGGTCAGGATTGTAAGTCTGTGCCAAACGGACTTGACCTTGCTGCGTTCCCTCATTCTGTGCGCGATTTTTCTTTGCCCAAAATTAGGATTCTAATTGAGGGGGATTGCGGTTCTGATTATAAAAATGTTGATGAAGCTTTCAGGGTAGTGGAAAGGCTTGACTCTGAAAGATATGAGATTTGGTACATGAACTACACTGGTAAAAAGAAGCCTTGGTACCGTATTGATAATTTCCTCGGTAGAGTACCGCATGATCAAATATCAGACATCTATAACCAGTGTCATATTTTATTGAAGACAAGCATTCTCGAAAGTTTTTCATATCCCCCGCTGGAGATGATGGCGACCGGCGGCTTTGTTGTTGCTGTTCCCAATGGAGGTAATGCAGAGTTCCTTCGCGACGGATTGAATTGCTTGCTTTATGACCGGGGAGATATTGATGCTGCGGTGGGCTGCATTAATCGCATCGTTAATGATCACGGTCTTCGTAAGACGCTGTATGACGGGGGATTGAAGACTGCGGAGGAGAGGGACTGGTCAAAACTGACGGATAGAGTCGTTCGCCTATATGACTGATACTATAGTTTTAATGTGATGGATGCATACTTGCGGCAACGTAGACCTTTAAGTTAACGTTGCCGCAAGCATGCAATGTCTGGCTGCTTTATTTTTTAAGGAGTTATGTTATGAAAGGCATCATCCTCGCCGGCGGGTCCGGCACGCGCCTGTACCCGCTCACGCTCGTGACCTCCAAGCAGCTGCTGCCGGTCTACGACAAGCCCATGATCTACTACCCGCTGTCCACCCTCATGCTGGCGGGCATCCGGGACATCTTGGTCATCTCCACCCCGACCGACCTGCCCAACTTCGAGCGCCTGCTCGGGGACGGCTCGCGCTACGGCGTGAACCTCTCCTACGCGGAGCAGCCCTCGCCGGACGGCCTGGCGCAGGCCTTCACCATCGGCGAGGACTTCATCGGCGGAGAGCCGTGCGCCCTGGTGCTGGGCGACAACATCTTCTACGGCAACGGCCTGTCCCGCCACCTGACGCGCGCCGTCCAGAACGCCGAGTCGGGCCGCGCCACGGTCTTCGGCTACCACGTGGACGACCCCGAGCGCTTCGGCGTCGTGGAGTTCGACCGCGAGGGGAGGGCCGTCTCCATCGAGGAGAAGCCCGAGCGCCCCAAGAGCTCCTACGCCGTCACCGGCCTGTACTTCTACCCGGGCGACGTGGCCGCCAAGGCGCATAGGGTGGAGCCGTCGGCCCGCGGCGAGCTCGAGATCACCACGCTCAACCAGATGTACCTGGAGGAGGGGACGCTGTCCGTGGTCACCCTCGGCCGCGGCTACGCGTGGCTGGACACCGGCACCATGGAGAGCCTGCACGAGGCGGCGGAGTTCGTCCGCGCCGTGGAGCACTCCCAGGACCTGCCCGTGTCCGTGCCCGAGGAGATCGCCTGGGAGAACGGCTGGATCACGACCGCCGAGCTGGAGGAAGCCGCCAAGGCCTACGGCAAGTCGGTCTACGGGCAGCACCTGAAGAAGGTCGCCGCCGGCGAGATCGTCAACAGCCCGCGCGAGTACTAGCGCCAGCTTGTTTTCTTTTAGGGGTCACCGTTTATCTGGTGGCCCCTTTCGTTATGATTACGTTGACCATAAAGATAATATGATTGGGAGTGGATGTGTTAAGCGTCTACTTTGGCGATATGCCAGAAGCGATTTACAACACAGCGACATATTTCAAAAACTCTTACCGGTCTACTTGGATTACGGATCCCTATGCAGTCTCGATAATTAAAGATGTCGATCGATCGGATGTTGTCTCCGAAAACGTCATCGAAAGCCCCGTGCTTGGATCCATCTCCCCACTCCAGCTTTCTGGTGGCGTGAAAACGCTGCTGCTTATGAGATTTGATCGTAAGCATATTTTTAACGCCTCTACCTGTGGTGACAACTGTGCCAAGTGGATTCTTGACATGGCGAAAGACCGCAAGCTCGTTGTGAATCTCTATCATGTGATGGACTTTGGTCGCGAGGATTTTAAAATTAAAGTCGTGAATAGCGGCCGAATCGTTCACAACATGGCCGAATTGATTCACGAGTCGATTCCGTATCTGTAGGTACTGCTTATGAACGGTTCGCATCTCGTTAAGATTTCCCGCCGCAGGGGAACTAAGTACACATTTACCATCAAGCGGAACATCACTATTGTGCGTGGCGATAGTGGCACGGGTAAGACGACACTGTTTGACATGGTCGCAGACTACATGCGAACGGGCGAGCAGTCGGGTGTCTCCTTGCAATGCGATTGTCCCTGTGTCGCCCTGACCGATTATGATTGGCGAAACCAGCTTTCGTCCGTTCATGACTCGATTGTATTTGTCGATGAGGGCTTAAAAGAGATCCATTCTGATGAGTTTGCCCATCATGTGCTGTATTCCTCGAATTATTTCGTGCTGATCTCAAGGGCTGATTTCCCCAATCTTCCGTATAGCGTGGATGAGATTTACAAGATTAAGACGAGCGGAAAATACCATTCCTTCGTCCCTGTTTATCAAGATCGCGGAAATCATCGTTATGCTATTTCCCGATCGGCGCCAAAACAGGACTTTTCTATCCTTCTATGCGAGGACAGTAAGTCTGGTTTCCAGTTCTTTGAACGGCATTTCGCTGATAGTGAGCTTACCTGTGCTTCGGCCATGACGAACAGCGCGATTTTGGGCTGGTTGGATCAGCATTTCGACGATCGCGTGTTTGTTGTCGCGGACGGAGCGGCATTTGGGTGCTATGCGGACCGCGTCCTTAAGCTGCAAGACATTCATCGCGATACTGTTACGGTTTGTCTTCCCGAGTCATTCGAGTGGCTTCTGCTGAGCTCTGGCGTAATTTCAGGGTTAGATGTTAAGGCGGTTTTGGAAACCCCAGAAGCCTTTGTAAACAGTGAGAAGTTTAAAAGCTGGGAAGACTTCTTCTATAAGTACTTACGCGATAAAACTGGGAATTCGGTCTTCCGGTACGACAAAGACTGCATTCCGGAGGCGTTTTGTAGGGGAAGTAATTCTGCGAAGGTCATGGCTCTTATCGCATGCCGAAATGTCCGATAGTTTTGTTGAATAGTGTCGCGGCGTCACTTCCTGCGGCATACTAAAGAAGCTGTACTTGCTTCAGATTGGATTTTCATGTCTGAGATTTTTGAACCTAAGAACATCATCGTCACGGGCGGTTGCGGCTTCATCGGCAGCAACTTCGTGCACTACGTGGTGAAGAACCACCCGGGCGTCCACGTGACCGTCCTGGACAAGCTGACCTACGCCGGCAACCCCGAGAACATCGCGGGGCTGCCCGAGGACAGGGTCGAGCTCGTCGTCGGTGACATCTGCGACGCGGAGCTGCTCGATAGGATCGTCCCCGGCCACGACGCGATCGTGCACTACGCCGCAGAGAGCCACAACGACAACTCCATCGCCGACCCGGAGCCGTTCTTGCGCACCAACGTGGAGGGCACCTTCCGCCTGCTGGAGGCCGTCCGCAAATATGGCGTCCGCTACCACCACGTCTCCACCGACGAGGTCTACGGCGACCTGGCGCTCGACGACCCCGCCAAGTTCACCGAGGAGACGCCGTATAAGCCCTCGAGCCCCTATAGCTCCACCAAGGCGAGTTCCGACATGCTCGTGCGCGCATGGACCCGCACCTACGGCCTGCACACCACGATCTCCAACTGCTCCAACAACTACGGCCCCTACCAGCACGTGGAGAAGTTCATCCCCAGGCAGATCACGAACATCGTCGACGGCGTCCGCCCCAAGCTCTACGGGAAGGGCGAGAACGTCCGCGACTGGATCCACACCGAGGACCACAGCTCCGCGGTGTGGGACATCCTCACCAAGGGCCGCATGGGGGAGACCTACCTCATCGGCGCCAATGGGGAGAAGAACAACATCACCGTCCTGCGCATGATCCTGGAGGCCATGGGCCGCGACCCCGAGGACTTCGACTGGGTCGCCGACCGCCCCGGCCACGACCGCCGCTACGCCATCGACTCGACCAAGCTCCAGCGCGAGCTGGGCTGGAGGCCGGCCCACACCGACTTCGCCGAGGGGCTCAGGGCCACCATCGACTGGTACGTGGAGAACGAGGCCTGGTGGCGCCCGGCCAAGGAGGCCACCGAGGCCAGGTATAGGGCCCAGGGCCAGTAGGGGAGACTAGCATGGCAGACATCGCATTCGAGAAGGACCTCTCCGTCACGGAGACCGGCATCGGGGGCCTGAAGGTCGTCGACCTCGCCGTCCACGGCGACTCGCGCGGCTGGTTCAAGGAGAACTGGCAGCGCGCCAAGATGACCGCCCTGGGCATCCCGGACCTCAAGGTCGTCCAGAACAACATCTCCTACAACGACAGCCGCGGCGTCACCCGCGGCATCCACGCCGAGCCCTGGGACAAGTTCATCTCCGTGGCCCGCGGCTCGGTATTCGGCGCCTGGGTGGACCTGCGCGAGGGCAGCGCCACCTACGGCAAGGTCTACACGACAGTCCTGGACCCCTCCAGGGCCATCTACGTCCCGCGCGGCGTGGGCAACTCCTTCCAGGCGCTCGAGGACGGCACCGCCTACACCTACCTGGTGGACGCCCACTGGTCCCTCGAGTTGAAGAAGACGTACACCTTCGTGAACCTCGCCGACCCCGAGCTTAACATCCAGTGGCCCATCCCGCTCGAGCAGGCCACCGTCTCCGAGGCGGACAAAAACCACCCGATGCTGAAGGACGTCGTCCCCATGGCGCCGAAGCGCACCCTCGTCACCGGCTGCAACGGGCAGCTGGGCCGCGCGGTCCGCGCGCTGGCCGAGGAGCGCGGCGTGGCGAAGGACTTCGACTTCTGCGACATCGACACCTTCGACATGTCCGACCCGGACGCCTACGCGCAGTACGACTGGTCGCTCTACGGCACCGTCATCAACTGCGGCGCCTACACGGCGGTAGATAAGGCGGAGACCCCCGAGGGCCGCGCCACCGCCTGGAAGGCCAACGCCACCGGCCCGGCTCTGCTCGCCCGCACCTGCTCCGAGCACGGGATCACCCTGGTCCACGTGTCCTCCGACTACGTCTTCGACGGCACGGCCGAGGTCCATACCGAGGACGAGCCCCTCAGCCCGCTGTCCGTCTACGGCCAGACCAAGGCGGCCGGCGACATCGCCGTTGCCGGCTGCCCGCGCCACTACATCATGCGCAGCTCCTGGGTCATCGGCGAGGGGCACAACTTCGTCAAGACGATGAAGGCGCTCTCCGACCGCGTCGCCGACCCCGAGGACGGGCTCACGCAGGTCACCGTCGTGGACGACCAGCTGGGCCGCCTGACCTTCACGCGCGACATGGCCGAGGCCATCTTCCATGTGCTGGGGACGCACGCCCCCTACGGCACCTACGACTGCACCGGCTCCGGCGCCGTGAAGTCCTGGGCCGACATCGCCCGCGCCGTCTTCGAGGCCGCCAACGGCAACGGGGACAAGGTCGTGCCGGTCAGCACCGCCGACTACTACGGCGGCGCCGAGGGACCCGTCGCCCCGCGCCCGGTCCACTCCGCGCTCGACCTTTCCAGGCTCGAGTCGGTCGGGTTCCACATGCCCGACTGGGAGGAAGAGCTTGGGGAGTACCTCAAGACGCTCTAGCCGCTATCAACTTTTCGAGAGTAAAAGCCGCCGTTCTTTAACGGCGGCTTTTCTTGTTGATGGCTATCTGCGCAGTGGTGCCAATAGTATTTTGCGGAAGATCTTTCACTCGCTTGGCGTGGTGGCGGACCTGCCGGGCTGGTCATCGTAGGCGTATTTGCTGTACACGTTGACCTCCCACTGCTTTTTTTCGACCTTTGCCACGGAATCGAGGATGAAGCCGGTCGCAAGGCTCAGACCGCACAGGAACATAAACGACGCGGCGAGCATGGCGGTGGGGAAGCGCGGAACGAGGCCGGTCTGGAAATACTCGACAACGATGGGCGTGCCCAAGGCGAGGCCGATCACCGCAAACAGAAACGCGACGAGGCTGAAGAACTTCAGAGGGCGGTAGTCCTTGAACAGCGTGCCAATCATCGCAACGACTTTAATGCCGTCGCTTACGGTATTGAGCTTGGACTCGGAACCTTCCGGACGGTCGCGGTACTCGATGGGCACATCCTTGATGCGCCAGCGGTGGTCGACGGCGTGGATCGAGAGCTCGGTTTCGATCTGGAAGCCCTCGGAAAGCACAGGGAAGGTTTTAACGAACGGGCGGCTCATGGCACGGTAGCCGGTCATGACATCATCGAAGCTGTAGCCATAGATCCACTTGATCATGGCACGGACCAGATTGTTGCCAAAGCCGTGGAAGGCACGCTTGTTCTCCTCGGCATAGGTGCCGTTGGAAAGGCGATCGCCTACGGTCATGTCGGCCGTGCCGCTGAGGATAGGCTCGCAGAGGGCTTTGGCCGCCTCGGCGGGGTAGGTGTCGTCGCCGTCGACCATCAGGTAGCAATCGGCGTCGATGTCGCGAAACATCTGGCGGCACACGTTGCCCTTTCCCTGACGGGGCTCAAAGCGGACCGTGGCGCCGTGCTCGGTGGCGATGCGTGAGGTATCGTCCGACGAGTTGTTGTCATAGACATAGACCGTCGCTTGCGGAAGCTCGCGGTGAAAGTCGTCGATGACTTTGCCGATCGTGAGCGCTTCGTTGTAGCAGGGGATGATGACGGCGATGGATTCAGAATTCACTCAATGCTCCTTATACATTCAATCCTTGAAAGTATAGCCGTTTGGTCATGGCATCCTAAGATGTGGGTTAGTTCTCCAGTTTTGTTGCGTGAATCGTTTGCATGGTCGTCGGGTCTATACTGTTCGTTTGTCAACGATTACGAGTAAAGGAGTTGCATCCGTGTCGGATCAGACAAAGCAACAAGAAACTCGCAGTCTGCCTGCGACGTTTGCTAAGAACGAATTTGAGAAGGATGCGTTTATCCTTCGTCAGCTGGTTACCAAGGATTTTAAGATCAAGTATCGCCGTAGCGTTCTGGGCGTCGCATGGTCGGTGCTCAACCCGCTGCTGATGATGATCGTCATGGCCATCGTGTTCTCGACGATTTTCGCCCAGGGCCGCAATGGCTCAATTACGCCCGAGATGTACCCGCTGTACTTGATCGTGGGTAACGTCACCTTTGCCGTCATGTCCGAGTCTACGAACCAGGCCCTGACGTCGATCGTGGGCGCGGCTCCGCTGCTCAAGAAGGTTAAAGTGCACCGCTGGGTCTTCCCGGTGCAGAAGGTGCTCTTCTCGTTGGTCAACTTTGCCTTCTCGCTGGTCGCCGTTGCCATCGTTATGCTGTGGTTCCACGTTATGCCATCTTGGCACCTGATTCTGCTGCCGGTCTGCCTACTGCTGCTTATGTGCTTCTGCATGGGCCTGGGCATGATGCTCTCCGCTCTCACGGTCTTCTTCCGTGATGTCATGCATCTGTGGAGCGTTGTCATCACGGCGTGGACCTATATCACGCCCATCTTTTGGACGACCGATTTTGTTGCGCAGATGCCCCATATTGTCCGTATCTTGGTATATGCGAACCCCATGTACAACTATCTGCAGTTTATGCGCGATATCTTCCTGTTCCAGACCACGCCTTCGCTTATGACGTTTGGCATGTGCGTTGCTTGGGCGGTTCTTGCGCTTGCCATTGGCTATACCGTGTTCCATAAGTCCGAGCGTAAGTTCATCCTCTACATCTAAGGAGTGCTGTGATGACTGAATCTGTTGTTGATTACAGCGAGCAGCCTCTGGCTGTCGAGGTCGACGACGTCACCATGATCTTTAACATGGCGTCCGAGTCGCTGACCAACCTCAAGGAGTACTTCATTAAGCTTGCCAAGCACGAGCTGTTCTTTGAGGAGTTTCGGGCGCTTAAGCACATCTCGTTCGATATTCATCGCGGCGAAGTTGTGGGTCTGGTCGGCACCAATGGTTCCGGCAAGTCTACGATGCTCAAGATCATCGCTGGCGTGCTTGAGCCCAGTGAGGGCAGCGTTAAGGTGCACGGTAACATCGCGCCGCTGATTGAGCTTGGTGCCGGCTTTGACCCCGAGCTGACCGCCCGCGAGAACATCTATCTGAACGGTGCCCTGCTCGGCTACACCAAGGAGTTCATCGACGCCAACTTTGACGGCATTATCGAGTTCGCTGAGCTGCAGAACTTTGTCGACATGCCGCTTAAGAACTTCTCCTCGGGCATGGTGGCGCGTATTGCCTTTGCAATCGCGACGATCACCGAGCCCGATATTCTGATCGTTGACGAGACGCTGTCCGTCGGCGATGTGTTCTTCCAGCAAAAGTGCGAGGCGCGTATTCAGCACTTTATCCAGAGCGGCGACGTGACGGTTCTGTTCGTTTCGCACTCCATGGAGCAGGTTGAGCGCATCTGCCAGCGCGCCGTTTGGATTGAGAAGGGCGACCTTCGCATGGACGGCCCGGTTGATGAGGTCTGCAAGGCGTACCGCGAGCAGTTCAACTAGGTTATAATTACTAGCGCTTGGCACGCGTGCGCGTGCTTGGGCGTGCGGTTATTTGCTCCATTAGCTCAGTTGGATAGAGCAGGGGACTTCTAATCCCAAGGTCGACGGTTCGAATCCGCCATGGAGCACCATCGTTTATTAAGCCCGGACCGCTTGGTGGTCTGGGCTTTTTCACATGCCGGTGTTCTTTGTTCTTGCCGGGTATACGTTTAGGTCGAAGCCGTGGCGTGAGCTGCTATTGTGCTGCTGATGTGGATTGGTTATACGGCGCGCCAAAGGGGGCTGGAGCCGAGCGTGAGCGAGCCTCTGCTGTTTATTGGAGCCGGTGTTGCTTGGCTTGTCCTTGCCGCGCTGAGTGGGGTGAGCTTTCGAGCCGCCGCGTGGATGGGTTTTTGGTTGCGACAGTTGCCGCTCTTGCCGGTAGCTACTGCGTGTGCTGGGTTTCGATGGCGTTGGAGAAGTTGAAAGACGTGCCGGTTTTGGGGTCCTTTGAGCGAGCGCTCGTGTTCTGCGGACAGGCCAGTCTTGCCATCTTTGCAATCCACGCGGTCGATTGGTTTATTCCTTGGCAGACCATGCCTCTGCTTATGACGCTGCCAGCATCATGGCTCTTTGCGTCGATTGTGCGCCGCAGGTGCGACATAGGGTTGGTGTACGTGATCAAGAAGGCGTACCAAAAACGGGGAGGACCAACTTGGCCCTCCCCACTATATCTAGTCTGTC
Organism: Collinsella sp.; assembly: GCA_048291725.1. Lineage (GTDB taxonomy): Bacteria > Actinomycetota > Coriobacteriia > Coriobacteriales > Coriobacteriaceae > Collinsella. The sequence continues at coordinate 25,498 of DBEZXW010000083.1, forward strand.
TAGTCTGCCTTCAGGCACTCGGGCAAGACGTTTGCAACTGCATTCATCGCCTGCGGCCTCAGGTACTGCTCATTGAGCTTTGCCTTTCTGTAGGCGTAGCGAGTGTCTGCCGAGTACTTGATCAATACGTCGGTGAAGAATCGTTCCCAGCTTAGGTAGTCGCGGCTTTCGATATAGCTCGAAGGATCCTTGAGGATTTTTGGAATGTCGTTGTTGGGGATGAGGCCAGATTGCAGAAGTGTCCACTCAAATGATTCCGGGAGGAACAAGCGAACGTTCTTGTAAACGCGCTGTCCGAGCACCTTTTCGATGTAGGGACCAAACGCTGCGCCGTCTCCAATGGCAAGAACGTTTTGCTCGGGGCATTCGTGAATTGTCCGCTTTAGATTTGCTACGCCGGTGGCGGTATAGCAGGGGATCCTGAGCCGGTTGCAAAGAGCGTCGTAGAATTGATAGCCAGATTTGCTATCCTCGACAACTACGGCGTCGGGCACCTCGAATCCAACATTTAGATCCTGATACAGCATACTTGCCGTGTGGTCATATAGCGGCTTGGTCACCGAGTAGAAGCGCCTGTCGCTCTTGCGGCCATTGATTGTTTTACTTGTCGTGTTGACTAGCTTCAGGATCTCATCAACGCTGTAGGGGAGCTCGTTGGCATCGCGACGAGATATCAGAACAAAATAGTTGGACGAGCCGTTGACGGCTTTGGCGAAGTCCTTTGAGTAGATAAACTCGTTACCCTCATCTAGAAAGACGATTGAATCTTCGATGATCGATAGCTCGCGCTCCCAGCGTCTGCCGGAAAGCGTTTCGCAAGGCACGTCGCAACTGAGTGCAACGCCGCTTTCCGGTCCTCGGTCGTTGTAGTCGCGAATCATCGAGATGAGCGTCGTTTTACCCGTGCCGCTGTTGCCGCGTATAAAGGAAATATTCCGCTTAAACGTGAGTGTGTATTTGACCTTTGCACGCTCTACGACAACGGTATGCGTTCCCTTCATTACTCATCAACATCCAAAAAGACATTCGTGGCGCCGACAAACTCCTGCATGTTTCTGACGATGCGGCCATCGTTTTCAATGCGGATTTCAAAGCTCTTCCAGGGGAATTTCATGATGTGGTATAAGGTCACCAGCACATCCTGCTCTTTGCCGATCTTGAGTAGCCAGCGGGCACAGTTGTCCCCGCAGGTGGATGCGTTGAACACCATATTTGGGAGATTGCGCACCAGCAGCAGCGTCTTAACGCCGCCGGACAGTTCGAGTGGGGTGATCGAGCCCAGCTGTTTGCTTACGATGTTGTGCGGACCGATGAGCTCTGATCCGTCCACGCTTTTAATAATCTGTGCGGCCATAGGGTCTTCGAACCATGAGTCCAAGTATGAGTTCCTAAAATAGGTTTCGGTATCGTAGATGGAACCGGGGTAATCCCCCAGATGGATGCTTAACATGCGCGTCTCCAGACGTTGTGTGACTGCAATGATTATATGCCAGTAATAAAGTGCCGCCAGTAGCGAGGTTGCTGCTGGCGGCACTGGCATTATTAGCGTGTGAATCGCGTTGATGGATTTGCTCGCGAGGCTACTTTTCGAGACGTTCCCTCAGCAGCTCCAGCGCGTGGGCGTAGCCCTTCAGGCCCTCGCCGGTGATGGTGGCGAAGCAGGCTAGGCGTGCATAGCTCACCTGGCGGAAGTCCTCGCGGGTCTCGACAGCGCTGATGTGGACCTCCACAGCCGGGATGGCGACGGCCTTGAGGGCATCGAGGATCGCCACGCTTGTATGCGTGTAGGCTGCCGGGTTGATGACGATGCCGTCGACCTTGCCGTATGCCTCCTGGATCTTGTCGACGATGCTGCCCTCGTGGTTGGACTGGAAGACCTCGACCTCGTCAAAGCCCTGCGCGGCGCCTGCCTCCTGGCAAATCTGGACCAGGCGGTCGTAGTTGTCGCTGCCATAGATGCCCGGCTCGCGAATGCCGAGCATGTTGAGGTTGGGGCCGTTGATGACGAGTGCTTTCATGGTTGCTTCCTTTGCAGTCGAGAAACCACCACAAAGGTGCCTGTCCCCTTTGTGGTGGTTTTGGTTAGAGAGCGGGTTGGAGGGTCTCGAGGAGGGCTTGGGCGGTGTTGGCGGCGCAGTCGCGTGAGTCGATGATGTAGTCGGCCCAGGCGCGGTAGCGCGGCATGCGCTGCTCGGCCAGCTTGTCGATGCCGTCGCGCGCGGTGATGGGGCGGCCCTTGTGGGCGAGCTCGTCGAGCTTGCGGTTGAGCATCACAATCTGGCTGTTCTGGTGTAGCAGCGGGTAGTTCTCGTCGCGTGTGACCACGCCGCCGCCGGTGGAGAGCACCAGGCCGCTGCGCTTGGAGATGTCGGCCAGCGCAGCCGTCTCCTGTTCGCGGAAGGCCGCCTCGCCGCGCTCGACGATAAAGTCGGCACAGGGCATGCCCAGACGCTCCTCGAGCGCGTGATCCAAGTCGATGTGCTCGCGGCCCGTGAGCACATCGACTTGCTCACCCACGCGGGTCTTGCCTGAACCCGGCATGCCGATCAGCGCGATGTTCTGTTCGCGGCGTGACAGGCGCTCCGTTACGTCCAGGATGCGCTCGCGCGGGGTGACTTGGCCGGTGTAGCGTTCGACAGCCTGCGCCGCTTGGGCCACGAGCATGAGCAGGCCGCCGATGCAGGGGATGCCGCGGCGCTCGGCCTCGAGCATGAGTCCCGTGCGGGCGGGGTTGTAGACAATGTCGATGACGCCCTCGAGCGCATCGAGGCCTTCGAGCGTGCAGGGAGCGTCGGGGCAGTGGGGGAACATACCGGCGGGCGTGCAGTTGACGAGCAGCGTTGCATCGGACTGCTGAGCGATGTTGCTGTAATTGACCTCGCTCGTGCGACCCACGGGTACGACGATGGCGCCCAGATCTCCGAGCACCATACTGGCCGTAGTACCCGCACCACCGGTGGCACCGAGCACGAGGACCTTCTTACCGGCAACCTCAACGCCCAACTCTTCGACCAGGCACTGAAAACCAAAGTAGTCGGTGTTGTCGCCGCGCAGGCGGCCGTCGGGCAGGCGCGTGATGGTGTTGACGTTGCCCATGCGCTCGGCGAGCGGGCTCAGTTCGTCAAGGTAGTCCATGACGGCGCGCTTGTAGGGGATGGTCACGTTGGTGCCCTCCCACTCGTCGCCGGTCATAAAGGCCGCGAGGTCCTCGGGCTCGCGCTCAAAGCGCACGTACTCGAGCCCAGCGAGCTCTTTGTAGATGGTCGGGGTGTAGCTGTGGCCCAGCACACGGCCCAGCACGCCGTAGGGACGGGTTGCAGTGATATCGGTCATCTAGAGCACCTCCGTGTAGCTGCCAAAGTAGGTGAAGCTCTCGCACACGTCGTCGATGGAATCGAGCAGGTCGTCGAGGGCCTTGCTGCCAAAGGGGCAGTCCAGATCAAAGTAGAACATAAACTCAAAGTCGCGGCCGGGGATGGGGCGGCTCTCGAGCTTGATCAGGTTGATGTTGAGTGCGTAGAAGCGCTCGAGCACGCGATAGAGGGCGCCCGGCTCGTTGGCCGTGGTGATCATGAGCGAGGTGCGATTGGCGCCGGGGTAGACGCGCGGCTCGCGGCTGATGACGACAAAGCGCGTGTAGTTGTTGTCCGAGTCCTGAATGTTGGGCTCCAGCACCTCCAGGCCATACAGCGTGGCACAGCTGCGCGAGGCGATGGCGGCGACGTCGGTGCGCTCGGAGTTGGCGACCATCTCGGCCGACATGGCCGTGTTTGGGTACTTGGTGGCGTGCAGGTCGTGGGACTCGATAAAGCCGGCACACTGGGCAATGGCTTGGCCGTGGCTGTAGACCTCGCGCACGTCGGCGAGCTTGGTGCCGGGCTTGACGAGCAGGTTGTGGTCGATCTTGAGTCGCAGCGAACGCACGATGTGGAAATCGAACTGGGCGAGCAGGTCGTAGACGGCGTTGACCGATCCGGCGGTGGAGTTCTCGATGGGCAGCACGCCAAACTCGCAGAAGCCGTCGCGCACAGCGCGCATGACGCCTTCGAAGGTCTCGAAAAACGCGATGTCGGGCACGTCGAAGAGTTTGCACGCGGCGATCTGGCTATAGGCACCTTCCACGCCCTGGCAGGCGACGGTGGCCGTTTGAGGGAAGGGCGTGTCGGAGGCTGCAGCCGTGGCGTGTGCCTTTTGCGAGACGGTGATGCCCTTGAGCTCGTTGATGTAGCGCTGCTGCTCGGCCTTGCTCATGCTCATGAGGAGGCGGAACAGGGCGATGGTCTGTGCCTCGTAGCGCTCGGGCGCGCGGCTGGCGAGGTTGTTGAGCTTGGAGCGCTCGCGGGCGGGGTCGAAGACGGCCTTGCCCATCTCGATTTTTGACTTGGCGACTTCGGTGGCAATGTCCATGCGCTCGACAAAGCTGTTGAGGAGCGTGGTATCGATGCCATCGATGGCCTGGCGGATGTCAGCAAGGTCCATGGAGGCCCCTTTCACGTAACGGCTGAGTTGACAGGCAACCCAGGTGAGTCGGGTTAGAGCTGGGCGACGTCCTCGAGGAGAGCGTCCCAGATGGCGAGCGCCGCGGCTGCCTCGGCTACGGGGACGGCTCGGGGGACGATGCAGGGGTCGTGACGGCCGTGCACCGAGAGCTCGGCATTTTCCATAGCGTCCATGTCCACCGTCTGCTGCTCGCGGCCAATGGAGGGCGTCGGCTTTACGGCCATGCGCCACATGACGGGCGCGCCGGTGGAGATGCCGCCCAGGATGCCGCCGGCATTGTTGGACTCGACCGCAATCCCGCCGGTCTCGGCGTCGATGCGATACGGGTCGTTGTTCTCGCTGCCGCGCATGGCGGCCACGGCAAAGCCCATGCCAAACTCCACGCCCTTTACGGCGGGAATGCCAAACGCGATTTGCGCGATGCGGTTCTCGATGCCGTCGAACATGGGGTCACCGATGCCCGCGGGAAGCCCGTAAATGCCGCACTCCACGATGCCGCCGATGCTGTCGAGTTCGTCGCGCGCGGCCAGGATCTCCTCGCGCATGCGGCCGGCTGCGGCGGCGTCAATGCACGGCAGATCGTTCGTAAGGATCGCCTTGCGGTCGGCCTCTCGATAGACCATATCGTCCATCGGCAGGTCGGAGATGCCGCCGATCTGCGCGACGTGCGCCATGACCTGAATGCCGCGGGCCTCGAGTGCCTGTAGCGCAATGCCGCCGGCGATGCATAAGGGTGCCGTTAGGCGGCCGGAAAAATGCCCGCCACCAGCAACATCGTGCATGTTGTGATACTTCACGCGCGCGGGGAAGTCTGCATGTCCGGGACGGGGCTTGCAGCGCAGCTCGGAGTAATCATTGGAGCGCGTGTTGGTGTTCTCGATAATCGCGGCAATGGGCGCGCCGGTGGTATGTCCATCGACAACACCGGCGATGATGTGGGCGGCGTCGGCCTCGCGGCGTTTGGTCGCGGTCTCGTCGCGACCGGGGGCGCGACGGTCGAGGAAGGCCTGCAGCTCCTCCTGGTCCACGGCGATGCCCGCCGGGATGCCATCGAGCGAGCAGCCGATAGCGGGGGAGTGCGATTGGCCGAAGATGCTTAAGTGCAAGACGTTGCCAAAGGTCGAGGACATGCTATTCCTCCTCGAGTGTGACTTTGCCGCCCAGCAGGCGGTAGTGGTCGAAGAAATCGGGATAGGACTTGTTGACGGCCTCGGCGCCGTGGATCACGACCTCGCCGGTGGCGCGGCTCGCGGCGATGGCGGCCATCATGGCGATGCGGTGGTCGTTGTGCGAATCGACCTCGCCGCCGGTAAAGGCATCGACACCCTTGATGATGAGGTCATCGCCGGCAATGCGCACCTGCGCGCCCAGCGCGGTGAGCTCGCGGGTGGTGGTGGCCAGGCGGTCGGATTCCTTGATACGCAGACGGGCGCAATCGCGGATGAACGTGCGGCCCTGAGCCAGCGAGGCAACGGCCGAGATAACGGGCACCAGGTCGGGGATGTCGTGGGCGCTCATCTCAAAGCCGGCGAGCTTGTCGGACTGCACGGTGGCGGCGTTGGTGGAGCGCACGATGCGGGCGCCAAAGCGCGAAAGCGCGGCAAGCACGTTGCGGTCGCCCTGCGCGGAGCTCAGCGACACGCCCTCCACGGTGATGGGGTCGGTGCCGATGGCGCCAGCGCACAACCAAAAGGCGGCGTTGGACCAGTCGCCCTCGACGGCCACGCTGCCGGGCGTGCGGTACGAGCCACTGCTCACGCGGAAGTTCGTGACCTCGGGCTGACCGTCCTTGGCGGGAATGCGCTCGACGTTGACCTCAACGCCAAAGGCCTTCATGGCCTGGATCGTCAGGTTGATGTAGGGGCGGCTCTCAATGAGGCCGGTCACCTGCACACAGGAGGGCTGGGCGAGCAACGGGGCTGCCAGCAGCAGGCCCGAGATGTACTGCGAGCTCACATTGCCCGGCAGCACAAAGGTGCCCGGGCGCATGCGTCCGCTTGTCTTGAGCGGAAAACCACCCAGACCCTGTAGGTCGCAGCCGGCGGCGATGATCTCGTCCGAGAGCGGGGAGAGCGGGCGTGCGCCCAGACGACCCTGGCCTACAAAGGTGGCCTCTGCGCCCATCGCGCAGGCGACGGGCAACATAAAGCGGAGCGTGGAGCCGCTTTCGCCGCAGTCGAGCGTTCCGCCGGCAAGGGCCTTGAGCAGGCCAAACTCAACACTCTTCATGGTGGGGTGTACTTGGAAGCCGTCCTCGACGGTCTCGATGCGAGCACCCAGGGCCGTAAGACAACGCACCGTGGCCTCGATGTCGGCGCAGGTGGTGTTACAGGTAACGTGCGTCTCGCCGTTGGCAAGCGCAGCGCAGATGATCAGGCGATGCGCCATCGACTTGGACGCGATGGCGGGAACGGTGCCCTTAAGCGGGGACGGGGTGATGCGGGCTAGCATGCGGATGCGTCTCCCTTCTGGCCGAGGCCCTCGGCAATGAGTTCGTGGAAAGTGGAAAGCGGCGTGCGGTCGATGCTGCAGCGGCCAATGCCGTGCGGAATCACCAGGTCGATGGTGTCGCCCGCGCGCTTCTTGTCGTGGAGCGCCTCGGCAAAGACGGCATCGGCATCTAGGTCGCAGCGGGTCTTGAGGCCATGACGGGCGCAGAGCTCCTCGATACGACCGGGCAGTGCAGCATCGCAAATGCCGTGCAGAGCCGCGGCGCGCGTGATGATGCCCATGCCGATCGACACGCAGTTGCCGTGTCCGAGCTCAAAGTGCTCGCAGGCCTCGACGGCGTGTCCGGCGCTGTGTCCAAAGTTGAGGAGCTTGCGCTGGTTGGTCTCGCGCTCGTCGGCAACGACCACGGCGCGCTTGATGTCGATATTGCGGGCGATGATGAGCGCTACGCGGGCCACATCGCGGTTGAGCAGCTCCAGCGTGAGCGGGGTCTTCTCCAGTTCGGCAAAAAGCTCCGGGTCGGCGATCACGGCGTGTTTCACAACCTCGCCGCAGCCGTCGGCGAACTGCTCGGGCGTGAGGGTGGCCAGGCACCCCACGTCGGCGATAACCACGCTCGGCTGCCAAAAGGCGCCGGCCAAGTTCTTGCCAGCAGCCAGGTCGATGGCCGTCTTGCCGCCCACCGACGAATCCACCATTGCGAGCAGGCTCGTCGGGATCTGCACAAACTTGCAGCCGCGCATGTAGGTGGCGGCCACAAAGCCCGTCACGTCGCCCACGACACCGCCGCCGAGTGCCACGATCACGTCGGAGCGCGAAAGCTCGTGCTCGGCCACAAACTCCAAAATGGCAACATAGGTTTCGGCGCGCTTATGGGCTTCGCCGGCCTCGAAGGTGCAGATGCTCACCTCGTAGCCTGATGCCTCCAGGCTCTGCTTAACGGGCATCTGGTAGAGCGGGCCCACGTTGGTGTCCGTCACGATGACGGCCTTGGTGCCGCCGGCAGTGGCGCGCACGAGCGGTCCCGCCTGCTCCAGCAAAAACGTGCCAACATGCACCTGGTAGGGGCGTGCAGTGTCGATATCGATGGTAATCGCCATAAGCTATGGTCCTTTCGACCTGGCGTGACAGGTGGTCTAGTGGGAGGCCTCGTCGTCGAGTGCGCGCTTAATGCGGTCGCCCTCGGCAAGGAGATTCTCCAGATAGCGCTGGTCGCGGTCCTTAAGGGCGCGGCTGTAGGCGCCGAGCGATTCGATCAGATGGTCGATCTCGAAGGCGAGCGCATCGGCGTCGTCGATCATGAGCTCGGACCACATCTGAGGATTGAGGTGCGCCACACGGGTGAGATCGCGGTAGCTACCGGCCGAAAAGCCGTGGTGGACCTGGGCAGTGGGGCTCTTGACGTAGGCGTTGGATACCACGTGCGCAAGCTGGCTCGTGAAGGCGATGACGCGGTCGTGCTCGGCGGCGCTGGTCACGCTGAACTTGCCAAAGCCCAAGGGGCGCACCATCTCGCGCACCTGGCCCAAAAGCTCCAGCTTAAGTGCGTCGTCCACCGCGGGCGGCACGAGCACGAGCGGGGCGCCCTGGAACAGGTCGGCGCGAGAGTGTGCGTAGCCCGAGTACTGCGTGCCCGCCATGGGGTGCGCGCCCACAAAGTAAAAGCCGTGCTCGCGGGCAAGCTCAAAGGCACGTTCGCACACGATGCCCTTGACGCCCACGGTGTCGATCACCACGGGACCCATGATGGCCTCGGTGTCGGTGGCGTCGGCGAGCGCCTGGGCGTGCGCCTCGAGCCACTCGATGCAGGCCTCGGGGTAGCAAGCCAGGACGATGATGTCGCATTCGCCGAGTGTCTTGTCGTTGAGCTCTCCGGCGACAGTGCCCATGCTGGCGGCTGTCATGACATCGTCATCGGGGTCCCAGGCCAGCACGCGGACGCCCGCCTGCGCATAGCCGCGGGCAAAACTGCCGCCGATGAGGCCAAGGCCCACGATGCCGGCGCACTTGGGGCCGCCCTGGTTAACGCGCGCGTTTCTCACCGTACCCATGGGCTACTCCATGGTCTCTTGGCAGACAACCTCGCGGATGGCTCGGATGCGGCGCATGGTGTCGTCGAACTGATCGGGGGTGAGGGCCTGGGCGCCGTCGGACCAGGCGCGGCTCGGCTCGTCGTGGACCTCGATCTCCAGGCCGTTGGCACCGCAGGCGGTCGCGGCGAGCGCCATGGGCTCAACGTAGCGGGTGTAGCCGGTGGCATGGCTGGGGTCGGCGACGACGGGCAGGTGCGACAGGTGGTGCAGCACCGGCACGGCGTTGAGGTCGAAGGTGTTGCGGGTGCGGGTCTCGAAGGTGCGGATGCCGCGCTCGCACAGGATAACGTTGTCGTTGCCCTCGCTCATGATGTACTCGGCGGCCATGAGCAGCTCGTCGATCGTGCCGGACATGCCGCGCTTGAGCAGAATCGGGGTCTGGGTCTTGCCGACCTCCTTGAGCAGGGGGAAGTTCTGGGCGTTGCGGGCGCCGATCTGCATGACGTCAATCTTCTTGTCAAGGAAGACCTGCACGTCGCGTGGGTCCATGATCTCGGTGACGATTGGCATGTCGAGCTCGGCGGATGCCTCGCACAGCAGGTCCAGGCCGGCGGGACCCATGCCCTGGTAGGCGTACGGGGAGGTGCGGGGCTTGTAGGCACCGCCGCGCAGCATCGTGGCGCCGGCGGTCTTCACGCGGCGGGCGATGCGGATGAGGTTCTCGCCCTCGACGGAGCAGGGGCCGGCGATGACCTGGAACTGGTCACCGCCGATTTTGACGCCGTGGCCGCAGTCGATGACGGAGTCCTCGGGGTGGAACTTGCGGTTGGCACGCTTGAACGGCTCGGAGACGCGCTGCACGCGCTCGACGACGTCCATGGACTCGAGCAGGAACGGGTCGATCTTGGTCGTGTCGCCCACCAGGCCGATGATGGTCTCATTCTCGCCGCGCGAGACATCGGTCTTCAGGCCCTTTTTCTCAATCCAGCTGACGATATGGCCGACGGCCTCGTCGCTGGCGCTCTGCTTTAAAATTGCAATCATGGTGTGCCTCTCACCTCGATGGATAACTTTTGCAAAAACGGTCCGCATCGCGAGCCGTGTATATGGTGCATGTGAGTTTATACTATCTGACTCGCTTTTGCCTTCTAAAGTGGGCCGTTGCGCCTCGTCTCCCACGGAATTGCAAAGCTTTTTCTTTTATTTTGATAGCCCGTGGCGCACTTGGGTATAATGCCAAACGTTGGCCCTATTAGCTCAGGGGATTAGAGCGTCTGCCTCCGGAGCAGAAGGCCGTTGGTTCGAATCCAACATGGGGCACCATCGAACGTAAGACCGTCCGAACCTCGCATGGTCCGGGCGGTTTTTCTTATACCGACGCGACGTGATGGGACGTGGTATGGCAGCAACGGATATCGAGCGCGGACTCTCGACCGCCGAGGTCGAGGAGCGCATCGCCGCCGGTAAGATCAACCGCAACATGGAGCTCAAGACCAAGTCGGTCAAAGAGCTCATCATCGAGAACCTCTGCACGCTGTTCAATTTGATCAACGTGATCTTGGCGTTCCTGGTCATTTTGACCGGTTCGTTTAAGAATCTGACGTTCCTGTTCGTGGTGTTCCTCAATACCGCCATTGGCGTCATTCAGTCCATGCGTTCCAAGAAGATGGTTGATAAGCTCACGCTGCTGACCTCCAAGAAGGCCATCGCGGTGCGCGACGGCGCCGAGGTGGAGCTCGACCTGGACCAGATCGTGCTCGACGACATCATTCGCCTGGGGCGCGGCGACCAGATTCCCGCCGACGCCGTGGTGGTTTCGGGCGAGGCGCTCGTGAACGAGAGTCTGCTGACGGGCGAGAGCGACCTTATTAAGAAACAGCCCGGTTCCGAGCTCATGAGCGGCAGCTTTATCGACTCGGGCCTGCTGCGCGCCCGTGTGATCCATGTCGGCGCCGACAACTACGTGGCCAAAATTAATAACGAGGCCAAGTACGTCAAAAAGGTTAATTCCGAGATCATGAATGCGCTTAATGCCATTGTGCGCTTTGCGAGCATCATCATGATCCCGCTCGGTTTAGCGTTGTTTGCCTCGAGCGTGAGCGAGCTGTGGGATGCCGCGGGAACCCCGGGCGATAGCGCGCTTTCGTGGTGCTTCTCCGAGCTGTTGGCTGGTCATGTGCCTTCGTCGGCGCTGCTGTCCACGGTGGGCGCCCTGCTGGGCATGATCCCCCAAGGCCTGGTACTGCTGACCTCGTCGTTGCTCGCCATCGCCACGGTGCGTCTGGCCCGCCGCAAGGTGCTGGCACAGCAGCTCTACTGCATTGAGACGCTCGCTCGCGTCGACGTGCTGTGCCTGGATAAGACGGGCACCATCACGTCGGGCCGCATGGAGGTCGAGGGCACGTATCCGCTGCCGGTTGAGGGCGTTAGCCTTGGCGCCGGCTCGGACGAAGCGGCTGTTCCCGTCGATACCACGGTACTCGATTTTGCGCTGGCTAACGTGGCGCGTGCGACTTCGGCCGATGCCAACGAGACCTGCCAGGCGCTGCTTAACTATTACGCCGATCGCCCGGTCGAGGTGTCTGAGCCGCTGTCGGTCATTCCGTTCTCGTCCTCCAAAAAGTGGAGCGGCGCGTCGTTTGCGCAGGGCTCCTATGTGATGGGCGCCGCGCAGTTTGTGCTTTCGGAGCGTGTGTTTTCGCAGGTCGAGAACCGTGTCGCCGAGCTTGCCGATACCTGCCGCGTGCTCGTGGTGGCGCGCGTGGACGGCTTTACGCCCGATGGCGATATGGTGGGCGAGGCCGAGCCCGTGGGCTTTGTGACCATCCGCGACGAGATTCGTACCTCGGCGGCCGAGACCATTGGCTACTTTAACGAGCAGGGCGTGACCCTCAACGTGATCAGTGGCGACGACCCGCGTACGGTGTCGTCGATCGCGCGCGTGGTGGGCGTGCCGGGGGCGGACGCTTATGTGGACGCCACGACGCTCGATACGCCGGCCAAGCTCGATGCCGCAGTGGACCGCTACCATGTCTTTGGTCGTGTGACCCCGCAGCAGAAGCGCGAGCTCGTGCAGGCGCTCAAGCGCCGCGAACACACCGTGGCCATGACGGGCGACGGCGTCAACGACGTGCTGGCGCTCAAGGAGGCCGACTGCTCCGTGGCCATGGCGGCCGGCTCCGATGCCGCGCGCAACGTGGCCGAGATCGTACTCGTCGACAACGACTTTGCCTCGATGCCCGCCGTGGTGGCCGAGGGCCGTCGCTCTATCAACAACCTGCAGCGTTCGGCCTCGCTGTTCCTGACCAAGACGCTGTTCTCGATGGGCCTGGCGGCGCTGTGCATCGCGCTGCCGCCGTACCCCTTCGAGCCCATCCAGATGACGCTCATCAACTTCTTCTGCATCGGCGCGCCGGGCTTTGTGTTGGGGCTGGAGCCCAACAATGCTCGCGTGAAGGGTGCGTTTTTGACCAACGTACTCAAGCGTGCACTGCCGGCGTCGATTGCGGTCATTTTGGCTGCGGCGCTCGATATCTTTGTGGCGCGCGTGTTTGGCTTTAGCCAGCTCACGCTGTCTACGATGTGCTTGCTTACGTCGTGCGCGGCGAGCGTCAGCCTGATCTGGCGCATCTCGCAACCTCTCACGCCCTTACGTGTGGTGCTCTTTGTGTTTGTAGTCGCCGACATCCTGGTGGGCGTTATCGGATTCCCAGAGCTGCTGTCCATTGCCAACCTGTCGATGGGCCAGATGGTTATCTTGGCTGTCATTGTGGTCTTTACCTGCTCGGTGTTTTTTAAGCTCGCCACGATGATGGATTCGCTCAAGCCGCGTCGTCGTCATGCCGCAACTGGTTTTGGCCGCGGTGTGCGCGTCCGCCTGGGTCGCGGTGGCGGCAAGGTGAGCTCGACGGGTTCGACGGCCGAACGTTTTGCCAAGCGCGTTGCCGCCGACATGGCGCAGCGTCGCGAAGATCGCACCGCTCGCGAGGCCGAGGCCCGCGCACTCGAGGGCGTGGCCCAGGCCCAGCCCAAGAAAAAGAAGAGTACCGGAGCCAAGCGCTCTCGCGTGACCAAGTCCGCCCAAGGCATCAAAGTCTCGATGCCAAGCAAAAAGAAGAAGTAGCTACGCGCCCTGGCGATGTTGAATTGGTGCCTTGTTCCTGTGGGGCCGTGGCGATGTTATGCTCTAACCTCGATTGTTTGAATTGCTTCGAAAAGAGGATGCCGTGATCTGCCCGCATTGCCTTAAGACTATCGAGGACGGCGCCTCGTTCTGCCCCTACTGCAACGCCTATGTGGGTCCGGGCGATGGTCCCGAGCACACCGAGTTCGTGTTCTGTGAGGGCTGCGGTGCCCGTCTTTCTCCGCATGATCGTACGTGCCCCAAATGCGGACGCCCCGCTCCGGGTATCCTCTCCGAGGACGCGGCCGCATCCGACCTGGCAGCGGGCCGCACGGCAGGCTTTCCGCGCCTAACGCAAGAGCAGATCGATACCGAGGTGCCTCATGCGCCGGCCTCTGCCGCTGCGGTGCTTTCGGACGCCGCCGATCCTAACGAGACCTGCGTGCTGCCGGCTTTCGATAAGGATTTCGGTATCCCCAAGGTCGATATTCCCACGCCGGTTTCCTTGCATGACGATGCTCAAAAACCCAAGCGCAAGGTGCATCCCGACGAGGACGCCTATCACAAGCATAAGCGTCATATTCCCAAGCCGCTCATCGTCATCGCGGTCCTTGCCGTCGTTTGCGGCGGTGCCTATTGGTTCGTGACGGCCGATCCCATGGGTGTCATGCCTGGCTTCTATGACCAGTTTGGTCAGGCCGCGCAGACGACCTTCCCTACGCGCCAAAAGGGCGAGGCGACTGAGGACGATACCAAGCAAGACGATTCTGCCGAGGTGGTCCAGGAAGAAACCGTGCTCACCGATGACCAGCTCTATACCAGGCTCGACGGTCTGTATCAGACCATCGTGTCCTACGGTAACGAGGACCAGATCGGCGAGGTCATCGATTCCTTTAACAACGGCTATCTCCGATCGCCGCTGTCCACCCGTCAGGAGCTGTCGCAGAGTGCTTACGCCCTGCGCGACCAGATCAAAAAGACGCAAGATGAGCTTAACAACCTTAAGTATCAGGACGATACGGTCTATGCGGATGACATCGCCCACTTAAAGCAGCTTGCCGAGTGGATGTATGAGCGCGTCGACGTAATCTGCCAGAGCTGGGATATCTCGCTGGCCATTCCCGATGGCGAGTCGATGAGTTCCCACCAAAGCGAGATCCTGGCGCCCATCGCACAGGGCGGCAACAGCGCGCTGAATCAGTACGACGCCAACGTGGGCTCCTGGAAGCCGCAGCAGCGTTCCTAAAATTAGTTCGCCATAGTCGGCATAACCTACGTGCGCAATTGATGTAAGCGCATGCTTATTGCTACAATTCGTACAAATATGCTTTAAACGCACGAGGAAGGAACCACATGTTTGGTTTTAAGAAAGAGCTCTACACGCCCGAGTATCAGCTTGCCGGCGACGAGTGCGCCGTTATCGAGACGTCGAAGGGTACCATCAAGGTCAAGTTTGACGGTGAGGGCGCTCCCATTCATGTCGCGAACTTCTGTGAGCTTTCCACGATGGGTTTCTATGATGGCCTTAAGTTCCATCGCTATGTGCCCGGCTTTGTCATTCAGGGCGGCGACCCCAATACCCGCGATATGTCCGGCGCCGACGTCGCTGCCGGTCTTGAGGGCCCCGACGGCATGCCCGGTACCGGTGGCCCCGGCTACTGCATCAAGGGCGAGTTTGCCACCAATCCGCGCAACAGCCATGTCGATGGTGCCCTTGCCATGGCACGCTCCATGGACCCCGATTCCGCGGGTTCGCAGTTCTACTTCTGCCTGGGCGCCCAGCATAACCTCGATTCCGGTTACACCGTCTTTGGTACCACGGTCGAGGGTCTCGATGTGATTTCGCAGCTGCGTGCCGGCGACGAGATCGTCCATGTCGAGATCGTTCACGAGTAAAGGGGACTTCCTTGAATAGCCAGCTGATCCAGCAGGGCCGCGCCGCTTACCGCGCGGGTGATTTTTCCGCTGCAGCCCAGATGCTTGGGGCGGCAAAGACTCCCGATGAGATTATGGGCGAGGCCGATCACCTTCGTGGCAACGCCTTGATGCACCTGGGCATGTATGCCGAGGCCGCCGAGGCCTATGCCGCCGCCCTCAACGACGGCACCTACGGCAAGCGCGGCGCGCTGCTCACCAACCGCGGCAAGGCGCTCGCCGCCGTGGGCGACTACACGACGGCCGCTCAGGCGTTCTCTGCCGCTACGCAGGATGCTTCCTATGCCACGCCGTTCAAGGCCTATCTCGGCCTGGGCAATGCGCTGTTCCAGTCGGGCGACTATGCCAACGCGGGAACCGCCTTCCGTCAGGCCGCCATCGACGGCGCCAATCCGGCTCCTGCCGCCGCACTCGGCGAGCTTGGTCGTTGCTTCATTAAGCTCGGCCGTCCGGCGGATGCCGTGGAGACCTACCGCACGGCTATCGACTTTGCCGGCCCCCGCGACGACACGCGTGCGCTCAACGCCGGCATGGGTCAGGCACTTTCTGCCGCCGGCCGTCCCTCCGACGCACTCGACGCCTTTAACGCCGCTACTGCCGATGGCATCTACCAGCTCACCTCCGAGCAGGCCGATGAGCTTGCCCGCGTGCACGATTCGCTTGCCGCGCTGTCTGCCCAGACGGCTATGGCCACGGCTCCGGCGCCCGCGATGGACGCTCCTGCCGTCGATCCGCTCGATCCTACGGGCGCGACCGGCCAGTTTATGCCCGATCCCTCGGACACCGGCTTCTTTACGCTGTCCGAGTCCGAGATGGTCCAGCAGGACCGTCAGGATCGTAAGCAGGCCAAGGTCCGTCGTCGCCATCGCCACACGGGTCTCAAAGTCTTCATCGTGCTGCTTCTGCTCATTTTGATTGCTGCGGGCGGTCTGGGCTTTGCCTACACGCGCGGCTTTGGCTTCCCCTCGCAGGAGTCGGTTATCACCGATCTGTTCCAGGCTGCCGGCGACGGTGACACCGCAAAGGCCGAGTCTTGCCTGGCATCGAGCCTGTCCGAGGACGCCAAGTCGATGATCATCTCCTCGATTCCGCAGGGTGCCACCGTGTCCGTCGAGGGCATGGCTCAGTCCATGACCGAGACGACCGCCAAGGCGAAGGCATCGCTGTCCAAGGGCGGCGAGCAGGAGTACACCGTCAAATTCGTGCGCTCCGACAACCATATCGGCTGGGCCGTTTCCTCGCTCGATATGGATTTCTCGGCTGCTGACAACCAGTAGTGACCTTATGGGATTTAGCTTTGCCCGGCGCTTCACCGCAAGTGAGGTGCCGGGCTTGCGCTAGTATGATGAGCTAGTAGTTTTCCAGCAATCATCCAACACATCAGGAGTTGCGTTGTTTTCTTTGATGGATATGTTCTTCGGTAGCTATGCGGGCGATCTTGCCATCGACCTCGGCACCGCAAATACGCTTGTCTCCGTGCGCGGCAAGGGCATCGTCATCCGCGAGCCCTCCGTCGTCGCCATCGACAAGAACGACGAGCGCATCCTGGCGGTCGGTATCGAGGCAAAGCGCATGCTCGGCCGTACGCCCGGCAACATTGTGGCCGTTCGTCCCCTGAAGGACGGCGTCATCGCCGACTTCGACGTTACCGAGGCCATGCTTCGCTACTTTATCGACAAGGCGTCCGAGAAGCGCTATCCGTGGACTCCGCGTCCGCGTGTTGTCGTCTGCGTTCCCTCCGGCGTCACGTCGGTCGAGAAGCGCGCTGTCTTTGAGGCCACGATCCAGGCCGGCGCTCGCCAGGCCTACCTGATCGAGGAGCCCATGGCTGCTGCTATCGGCGCCGACCTGCCTGTCGAGGAGCCCACCGGCTCCATGGTCATCGACATCGGTGGCGGTACCACCGAGGTCGCTGTTATCGCTATGGGCGGCATCGTCGTCTCGCAGTCCATCCGTATTGCCGGCGACGAGTTCGACCAGGCCATCCTCACGCACGTTCGCGATGCCTACAACCTTGCCATCGGCGAGCGTACGGCAGAGGACATCAAGATCAAGGTCGGTTCAGCCGTGCCGCTCAAGGACGAGCTCGACGTCGAGGTCAACGGCCGCGACGTGATCACCGGTCTGCCCAAGACCGTGCGCATCGAGAGCGAGGAGATTCGTCGCGCGCTCAACAAGCCGCTCGACGAGATGGCCAAGGCCGTCAAGGACGCACTCGACGCTACACCTCCCGATCTTGCCTCGGACCTTATGTACTACGGCATTTTGCTGACTGGTGGCGGCGCGCTGCTGCGCGGTCTCGACGTGCGCCTGCGCGATGAGACCGGTGTTTCGGTCAACGTCAGCCCCACGGCGCTCGATAACGTCGTTAACGGCTGTGCCCGCGTGCTCGAGGCCAATGCGTTTGATGGCGGCTTCGTCCAGACCAATGCTTAATTTCCAAAAGGTGGATTCCATTTGGCACGATCTTCGGGTTTCTCCACAAATCTGAATACCAAGCGACAATCAACGGGTATGCGCCCGTTGATTGTTTTCAGCCTGATTTCGGTGTTGCTGCTCACGTTTTACATCCGCGAGGGCGAGGCAGGACCGATTCATGCCGTGCGTTCGGGCGTAACGACGATTACCTCGCCGGTGCGCTTTGTGGGCTCGGCCGTGGCGGCTCCCTTCAATGCGATCGGCAACGTGTTCTCTAACCTTACGGCGTCGCAGGACACGCTCGACGAGCTCAAGAAGCAAAATGAGGAGCTGACCTCTAAGGTTGCCGAGCTCTCCGAGGCTCAAAAGACTGCTGAGCGTCTGGAAGGGCTGGTCGGCCTGCAGTCGACCTATAACCTCAAATCGACCGCTGCTCGTATTGTCGGTGCCTCCGGCGATGCCTGGACTTCGACCGTTACCATCGACAAGGGCTCTGCCGACGGCCTTACCATCAACATGCCCGTGACGAGTTCTGCCGGTGTTATCGGCCAGATTATCGAGGTATCGGCCAAGACCTCTACCGTGCGCCTGATTGGCGACGAGAACTCGGGCGTGTCCGCCATGGTGCAGGACACGCGCGCCCAGGGTATGCTGCAGGGTCAGGCTGACGGCACGCTGCGTCTTGAGTACGTGAGCGTCGACTCCGATGTTAAGGTTGGCGATATCATCGTGACCTCTGGCATCGGTGGCGTGTTCCCCAAGGGCCTTCCGCTTGGCACCGTCTCGTCGGTTGAGAAATCGGCAAACGACGTGTACTACACCATTGTGGTGCGCGCTCAGACCACGGCCGAGAACAACGAGGAAGTGCTGGTCATCACCTCGCTGACCGACGAACAGTCGGCCTCGGATGAGGACGTGAGCACGGCCAACAGCACGCCGCAGGGAACGTCGCGCGATGCTGCGACCAAGACGAAGGACGAGAGCTCGGATGACAGTTCCGACACGTCCGAGACGACCGATTCTGGCTCGAGCGAATAGGGGGCATGTCCATGGATCTACACGAGCAGGGGATGAGCTCCCGCACGTTTGTGATCGCCGCCATCGTGTGCGTGCTGCTGCAGGCAGGCCTGGCACCGCAGATCTCCATTGCGGGCGGTCGCGTCAACTTCATGATTATCCTGTTGTGCCTAAGCGTGTTCTCGGGCGACCCGACCCGTGCCGTCGTGTGCGGTTTTTGCAGCGGCTTGTTTTATGACCTGTCCGCTGCCGTGCCGGTGGGCGTTATGTCGCTCCTGCTGACCGTGGGTTCTTTTGCCCTGGTGCACAGCGCCGTCGGTCAGACGGGCGGTACCCCGAGTGCGCGCGGCATCACCGTGGGCGCCTTCGCGCTCGTCATTAATGTGATCTACAGCATCATCTTGCTGTTTATGGGTTTGGAGACGAGCTTTGTCGTGGCGATCTTCGGCCATGCGCTGCCGTCCTCGATCCTGACGGGTCTGGTTGCCATTCCGTTTTTGATGTCCGGCGTCGTGCCGCAGTCCGGCTATGGATTCTCCGCACGTGGCGGACGCCAGACGGGTATGCGCTTTAAGCCCAAGACCCGCAAGCTCAAATAGGGGAGGCCCGTAGATGTCTTCCCAGTTGACGGTTATTATCGCCGGTATCGTGCTGGTTGTGGCCATCGTGGTCGCGCTGGTCATCATGCGTCGTGGCGATTCCCGTTTTACCTACGATACGCAGCATGGAACGGCCCCGCGCGCCACCGAGGGCGAGGGCAATACCGCGGCGACCGCCTTTAAGGGCCGCTTTTCCATCCTCACCACGGGTGTGGGCGCGATGTTTGCGGCGCTCGCCGTCAAGCTGTGGGGCATGCAGATGGTCTCGTCGGACTATTACGAGAAGCAGGCTAATAGCAATCAGACTCGCACCGTTACCACTCCCGCTGTGCGCGGCCGCATCCTCGACCGCAATGGCGTGGCGCTTGTCCAGAACCGTCCCTCACTTGCTGTCGTGGCCTACCGCGACCTTGCCGAGGATGAGGTTCTGGTTCGCCATCTTGCCAACGTGCTTGGAATGCCTTACGTGGCGGTCCTTCGCAATATCCAGGACAATACAGAGGGCGCCCAGAGCCTGCATACCATCGCGACGGACGTCCGTCGCTCCACGGTTGCCTATATCAAGGAACACGCCGGCGAGTTCCCGGGCGTCAAGATTGCCGAGCGTACCGAGCGCCAGTATCCATATGGCGAGACGGCATGCCATATCTTGGGCTATACCGGCACCATTACCTCCGAGCAGCTCGAGGCCCAGAATAAGAAAACTTCTGGCGACGATGATGCTTCTGCTGGCAAGATTACGTACCAGTCGGGCGATATCGTGGGGCAGGCGGGCGTTGAGAGCTACTACGAAAACCTGCTGCAGGGTATTCGTGGCGAGCAGACCGTCAAGGTCGATGCCTCGGGCAACGTGACCGGTCAGGCCGGCGCCGTGCCCGCGAAGGCCGGCTCTGACATTAAGCTCACGCTCGACCTTAAGATCCAGCAGGCCTGCGAGACGGCGCTGGCGAGCGCTATCGAGCTTGCCAAGACCACTGGCTACAGCAATGCCGGCAACGGCGCTGTAGTGTGTCTCGATCCCAACAATGGCGAGATCCTGGGCATGGCGAGCCAGCCCAAGTTCGATCCGTCCGTCTTTATCGGCGGCGTCTCAAATGACGTGTGGACCGAGCTCAATGATGACAAGGGTTCGCACCCGCTGCTCAACCGCGCCATTAGCGGACAGTACATGTCGGCCTCGACCATCAAGCCGCTCTCGGCACTGGCCGGTCTTGAGTTTGGAACCTACACGTCGGGGCAGACGACCAACTGCACGGGTTATTGGACGGGTCTGGGCAAGTCGTGGGGCAAGTACTGCTGGCTGCATTCCGGCCACGGCACCATGACGCTGCAGTCGGGTATCGCCAACTCATGCGACCCCGTCTTCTACGACATGGGCAAGGCGTTCTTTTATGACGAGCAACATCCCGAGGGCCTGCAGGAGGTCTTTCGTCGCTGGGGTCTAGGCAAGACCTGCGGTATCGATCTGCCGAGTGAGGGCGCGGGCCGTATTCCCGATGCCAAGTGGAAAGAGTCGTACTTCACCGACGCCTCTGCCGAGGACCGCAAGTGGAATGCCGGCGATATGACCAACATCGCCATCGGCCAGGGCGACATCCTGGTGACGCCCCTGCAGATGGCGTGTGCCTATATGGGTCTTGCCAACGGCGGCAAACAGTACGTGCCTCACGTGTTTTTGTCTGCCGTGTCGCGCGATGGCGACGGCGATGCCTATAAGTACAACGGCAAGGGCAAGAAGAAGCGCCTGGAGGCCA
Organism: Collinsella sp.; assembly: GCA_048291725.1. GTDB lineage: Bacteria > Actinomycetota > Coriobacteriia > Coriobacteriales > Coriobacteriaceae > Collinsella. Next base: position 46,328 of record DBEZXW010000083.1, read on the forward strand.
AGATCAACAGCGATTCGGATTTGGCTCTTGTTCGCAACGGTATGCACGACGTGATTTACACGGCATCGACGTCCCTGGCGGCGCACTTTGGCACCCTGACGCCGCAGGTATACGGCAAGTCGGGCACGGGCGAGAAAAGCGGCGAGGACGAATACGCGTGGTTCTGCGCCTATGCACCGGCCGATGACCCCAAGTATGTCATCGCTACTGTCCTGGAGCAGGGCGGCGGCGGCTCAGATACCGCGATGCATGTCGTGCGCGACGTGCTCGGTGTGATTTATGACGAGCCCGATACCTCTTCGGCCTCGGGCGATTCTTCGGTTCGATAGGAGGTTGCGATGGATTTTTCTCCGGCGGATCTGTTCCGTTCAACCAAGACCGGCTCTCGCAGCAGCCTGGACCGCGTCAACAAGCAACTTTCGGCCTCGCGCGGCACGTTTCGCCAAAAGGTGCATATCGGTGTGCTCGTGGCTACAGTGGCGCTCGTCGCCTACGGTGCCATCATTATCTGGTCGGCTTCGCAGTTTAAGGCCGATGCCTCGTTCTCACGCCATCTGCTGGGAATTGGCATCGGAGCGGTGCTGGCGGTGCTGGTCTGGCGTACCGATCTGCGCGGTATTTCCAATTTCTCGACGGCGTTGCTCGTCATCGACTTGATCGTGATCCTCTCGCCCAAGATTCCGGGTCTGTCCTATACGGGCGGTCTGGGCATGACGGGCTGGATCAAGATTCCCGGTATCGGCTTGACATTCCAGCCGGTTGAGCTTGCCAAGCTCATCACCATCTTCTTTATTGCTACGCTTGGCTCGCAGTATAACGGTCGCATCGATACCGTTCGCGACTACGTCAAGCTCTGCGGCATGCTGTCCATTCCGTTTTTGGCCGTCGTTGCCATGGGCGACCTGGGCTCGGGCCTGGTCGTGCTGGTTTCGGGCGCCATCGTCATTTGTATGAGCGGTGCACGCCGCGAATGGGTGCTGTCGACCCTGGCCCTGCTCGTGGGCTTGGTGGCCCTCGTCCTGGCGCTCGATTCGGTCTTTGATTCGTTGCTCGGCCACGATGTGCTCATCAAGCAGTATCAGATGAACCGTCTGACGGTCTTTATCGATCCCGATAATGCCGATTCGGACGATGCCTACAACCTGCAGCAGTCGCTTATCGCCGTTGGCTCGGGCGGCTTCTTTGGTAAGGGTTTGGGCCATGCGACGCAGTCGGCCGGCGGCTTTCTGCCTGAGTTCCACACCGACTTCGTCTTCGCCTTCCTGTCCGAGACCTTTGGTTTTTGCGGTTCCTTTTTTCTCCTGTGCCTCTACGTGCTGCTGATCTTTTCGACGATTCGCGTCGCCTTTAAGTGTGAGTCGCTGTTCCTGCGTCTGTCGTGCGTAGGTATCGTCGGCATGTGGGCATTCCAGACCTTCGAGAACATCGGCATGTGCATCGGCATGATGCCGATTACCGGTATTCCGCTACCGTTTATTAGCTTTGGTTCGTCTTCGATGATGATCCAGCTGCTGACGGTGGGTATCGTACAATCCATATGGCGGCATCGTTCGGGCGCCGCGTAACCGCTGGAGGGGTTTGCTATGAAAATTCCCGTAGATAAGCTGACCCGCGCTTTTAAGATGGGCGCGTCCGTTAAGAAGGATTCCGATACGCCGGTGCGCGTCTCGGTCTATCTGGATTCGTCCGCCTCGCGCTTTCTGGCCGAGACGGTGCGTGACGCCTTTGTGCCGCAGACGACCTCGGGCATTGTGCGCGTCGAGCGTCTGGGGGAGGAGCGAATTGCTCCAAAGACCGATACCGATGTGGTACTGGTGCTCTCGTGTGGTTCCGACCGCTTGGAGAGTGCCGTGCAGGAGCTCGTGATCGCCGGTGCGCCCGTGTGCGTGCTTGCCGAGTCTGCTGTGGAGGTGCCGTTTATCGAGGAGTCCACGCCCATGCTCGGCGTGGTAGCGGCAACCGATAAGACGTATCTGCTCGAGACGCTTGCCCGCTGGATTCTCGATCGCACCGACAAGGAAACGGCCTTTGCGGCGAACTTTGCCTTCATGCGCATCGCGGCGGCCAATCGTATCATCACCTCGTGCGCGCTCACCAATATGGCGACCGGTGCGCTGGTGTTTTTGCCGGGCGCCGATTATCCCGTTATGGCGCTGGCGCAGGTGGGCATGCTCTTTGAGCTCGCTGCCGTCTTTGGACGCGGCATTAAGCCCGAGCGCGGCTACGAGGTCGCGGGCGTGCTTGCCGGCGGCTTGGTGATCCGCGCGGTCACCCGCGCACTCGTCAAGCAGACGCCGCATATTGGGTTTGCCGTCAAGGCGCTCACTGCTGCCGCGGGCACCTATGGCATGGGCCGTGCGCTCGTTTCGCTCTACGAGCGCGATGTCGACTACAGCCGTGCCAACGAGGTGGTCACTGCCACGTTCTCCCGCGTTCGCGATCTGGTGACCACGGTCGCGGGCGCTACCCGTCCTATGGCGTCCTATCAGGACGCATCAGATCTCGCTGCTTAGGGGTTTTCCGTTGCGCGTTGCATACCAAGACTGTTTTCATTTAATTGAGCCGTTGCTCGCCAAGGTCGAGAAGCCGAGTCGCTATATCGATCACGAGTGGGGCACGCTTTCCAAGGCCGATGCCGACTACCGTTGCTGCCTGATCTACCCAGATGTGTACGAGGTTGGTCTGCCCAACCAGGGCATCGCCATCCTCTACAACATCCTTAACCAGGCCGAGGGCATCTCCTGCGAGCGCGGCTATGTGCCGTGGCCAGATATGGGTGACGCCATGCGCGAGGCGGGCATTCCGCTGCTCTCGCTCGAGGGTGCAGCGCCGGTCGCTTCGTTTGATATCGTCGGTCTGCATGTGCCGCACGAGATGGCGGTGACGAACTTCCTCGAGGCTCTCGACCTCGCTGGCATTCCGCTGTTGGCGACCGACCGAGGTGAAGACGACCCCATTATCATCGCCGGCGGTCCCTCGGTGTACAACCCCGAGCCGTACGCGGCCTTCTTCGATGTTATCCTCATCGGCGAGGGCGAGGAATCGCTGCTCGAGACCTGCCAGTTGCATCGCCGTCTGCGTGACGAAGGAGTCCCGCGCGCGCAGATTGTTGAGCAGCTTGCATCCATTGCCGGCAACTACGTGCCGTCGCTCTATGAGGTTTGTCACGACGAGCCCTGCTCGCCGCATGGCTACACCGTGCCGCGTGAGGGCAAGGATGCGCCGACCGTGGTCTACAAGCGCGTCGTCGAGGATTTCGGCGCCACGAATCCGCTGTCGCAGTCGTGCGTGCCCTATGCGCAGCTGGTCCACGACCGCCTGTCTATCGAGATCCTGCGCGGCTGCGCCCGCGGCTGTCGTTTTTGCCAGGCCGGCATGACGTATCGCCCGGTGCGTGAGCGCTCGGCCGACCAGATCGTCTCGTCGGTGATTCAGGGTCTGGAAAAGACCGGCTATGACGAGGTGTCGCTGACCTCGCTCTCCACGACCGACCACTCCTGCATTCGCGACGTGCTCGGCAGGCTCAACCGTCGCCTGGAGGATACGGGTATTCGCGTGTCTATTCCGTCGCAGCGCCTGGATTCGTTTGGCGTGGATATGGCCGAGTCGGTCGCCGGCGAAAAGAAGGGCGGACTGACGTTCGCGCCCGAGGCCGGCAGCCAGCGCATGCGCGACATCATTAACAAGAACGTGACCGAGGAGGACCTGGACCGTGCGGCCAAGGCGGCCTTCGAGGCCGGTTGGAACCGCATGAAGCTCTACTTTATGATGGGCCTTCCCGGCGAGCGCGACGAGGACATCGTGGCCATCGCCAATCTGGCCGATCACGTGCTGGAGCTCGGTCGTTCCGTGGTGCCCAAGGCTCGTCGCGGCTCGATCTCGGTGTCGATCTCGGTTTCGGTCTTTATCCCCAAGGCTGCCACGCCGTTCCAGTGGTGCCCGCAGCTCGACTACGACGACGTCAAGCGTCGCCAGAAGCTGCTTATCACGAGCGTTCGCAACCGTGCCGTCCGCGTTCATTACCACGATGCCGAGACCTCGCTCATCGAGGCTGCGCTGTCCCGCGCCGGTCGTGACATGACGCCCGTCATCATCGACGCTTGGCGCTCGGGCTCTCGCTTTGACGCCTGGGTAGAGCATTTCTCTCTCGATAACTGGAAGGAAGCTGCTGCCAAAAACGGCATCGACCTCAATGAGCTCGTGCACCTGCCCTACGAGTTGGACTGGCGCCTGCCGTGGGAGCACGTGAGCCCCGGCTGCACGCGCGGCTTCCTCGAGCGCGAGTACCGTCGCTCGCTCGAGGGCGTCACGACTCCCGACTGCACCCGCACGTCGTGCACCGGCTGCGGGATCTGCCCCACGCTCCACGCCAAGAATGTATTGATGGGTGATCGCGCATGAGTGAGCGCCTGACCGACAACCCCTCGCTCTTTAGGCTTCGTGTTCGCTATGGCAAGCGCGATCGCCTTAAGTACCTGGGCCATCTCGAAGTGATCCATACCATTGAGCGCATCGTGCGCCGTGCGGGACTTCCCTATGCCGTCACGCAGGGCTTCTCTCCGCACATGCGCGTGGGCTTCTCTTCGGCGCTACCGGTGGGTACGTCGTCGACCTGCGAGTGGTATGACCTGTTTATGACCGAGTTCGTGGCGCTCGACGAGGCGTTTGGGCGCCTGTCTGCGGCATCTCCGGCCGATCTGGCGCCCATCGAGGCGGCGTACATCGACGTGCGCTCGCCGGCGTTGACGGCGCAGCTCACGCGCCTGTCGTATCGCATCGACCTGCACTTGGATCCCGAGGCGCCCGTAAGCGCCGACGAGGTGCGTCGTGCGATCGACACGCTGCGCGCGGACCATGGCATCGACTACGCGCGCGGAAAAAAGAGCAAGCGCTTGGATTTGGATCACACGCTCGTGGGCTATGAGCTCACGGCGGGGGAGCGCCCGGACCATTTGGTGCTCATGCTCGACACCCATGCCGACAACGAGGGCTCCATGCGTCCGGAAATTTTGCTTTCCGCTGCTGATGTTTTGTTGCAGGGCTTGACCCCGGGCGTGGATGCACCTATTGTTTCCACCGGTATGCAAGACCTCGTGACCATCTGCTCCTACGATGTCGAGCGTCAGAATCAAGCATGCGAGGACGACGAGGGCCGACTCGTCAGCCCCATACCTGTGCGAACTTGTGGATTTGCTCCACATACTCGTTGACGGGGGTATTTTCGCCTGCTACTATATTCGGCTGTTGCACTAACTGATGCATGAAGGGCAAGTAAACATGTACGCAATCGTTAACACGGGCGGCAAGCAGTACAAGGTCGCCACCGACGATGTCATCACCGTCGAGAAGATCGAGGGCAATGAGGGCGACAAGGTCACCCTGCCGGTTATCTTCCTCAACGATGGTAAGAAGATCGTCACCGATCCCGACAAGCTGGCCAAGGCCAAGGTTACCGCTCAGATCGTTGAGCAGTTCAAGGGCGAGAAGCAGCTGGTCTTCAAGTTCCACAAGCGCAAGCGCTATCGTCGTCTGAAGGGTCACCGTCAGCAGCTCACCAAGCTGAAGATCGTGAAGGTTCAGGCTACCTCCCGCGCCAAGAAGGCTGTCAAGGCAGAGGCTGAGGCTGTTGCCGAGGCTCCCGTCGCCGAGTAGATTACACTCGTAACGAAAGAGTAGGTATACACAATGGCACACAAAAAAGGACTCGGTTCCTCCCGTAATGGCCGTGACTCCCGCGGTCAGCGCCTTGGCACGAAGCGCTATGCCGGCCAGACGGTAACCACGGGCACGATTCTCGTCCGTCAGCACGGCACGCACATCCACCCGGGTGAGAACGTTGGCCGTGGTAAGGACGACACGCTGTTCGCGCTGGTCGACGGTACCGTTGAGTTCCACAAGGGTATCAAGCACAGGGTCAGCGTACGCCCGCTCGCGAACGCGTAATTCACCCTTCATAGAGCACATATGTGGGAGGCACTTGAGTTTTAGGATTCAAGGGTCTCCCTCTTTTTTGTAGGAGGCGATTCTGTTGTCACAGTTCACCGATATCAGCCGCATTAACGTGTGCGGCGGCGACGGCGGAGCCGGATGCATGTCGTTTAGGCGTGAGGCATTTGTTCCCAAGGGCGGCCCCGATGGCGGCGACGGCGGTCGTGGCGGCAATGTCGTCATCCAGGCCGATGCTCAGCTGTCTTCGCTGATCGATTACCGCTTTAAGCATCACTTCCGCGCCGAGCGCGGCACACACGGGCAGGGTGCCCGTCGTAACGGTAAGAGCGGCGAGGACCTGATTCTCAAGGTCCCTATGGGTACCGTGGTGCGCGAGCTCGACCCCGAGACGCAGACTCCGATGTTCGATATTGCCGACCTCGTTCACGATGGCGAGCGCGTTGTCGTGGCGCCCGGCGGTGCCGGCGGCCTGGGCAACACGCACTTTGTGACGTCGGTGCGCCGCGCGCCCGCGTTCGCTCAGCTGGGCGAGCCGGCCGAGGAACACTGGATCGAGCTCGAGATGAAGCTTATGGCCGATGCCGCGCTCGTGGGCTTCCCCTCGGTGGGTAAGTCATCGCTCATCGCGCGCATGAGTGCCGCCCGTCCCAAGATTGCCGACTACCCGTTTACCACGCTCGTACCGAACCTCGGCATGGTGCGTGCCGGCGAATATTCTTACGTCGTTGCCGACGTCCCCGGTCTCATCGAGGGCGCGAGCGAGGGCAAGGGCTTGGGTCACCAGTTCCTGCGCCACATTGAGCGTACGGCCCTGATCATGCATGTCGTCGACATGACGGGCGGTTTTGAGGATCGCGATCCGGTTGAGGACTATCGCATCATCAACCGCGAGCTCGAGCAGTATGGCGCCGAGCTTTCGGAGCGTCCGCAGATCGTCGTTGCCAACAAGTGCGATGCGCCGGGCACGGCCGACAAGATTGCCGACCTTAAGCGTGCGGCGCTCGACGATGGCCATATGTTCTTTGCCGTGTCTGCTGTTACGGGCGCCGGCCTCAACACGCTGATGCTTGCCGTGGGCGAGCAGGTGGCTAAGCTTCGCGCCGAGCTGGCGGTCTCCGATGAGCCGGTCGATCTGCGCGACGAGGAGTGGGAGCGTCGCCGCCTGCAGCGTGAGAAGCGTTTCCGCATTGTCCAGGAAGAGCCCGGTGCCTTCCGCGTGGTCGGTCGTGTCATCGAGCGCATGGTCATCCAGACCGACTGGGAAAACGAGGAAGCCGTCATTTACCTGCAGCATAAGTTTGCGCGTATGGGTGTTGACGACGCGCTCGAGAAGGCCGGTTGCCGTGCGGGCGACGAGGTCCGCATTTGCCAGCGCGCCTTTGACTTTGAGGGCGCTGAGGACTTCTCGGAGTACGAAGAGCTCGAGGATGCTGGCAAGGACGTTGCCGTTGAAGCCATTGACGTGGCCGATGCTGCGGATGAGGGCGTCGAGGTTGTCGATGCGGCGGATGCCGAGGACGATGCCGAGACCTCGGAGGGCGAGTAAGCCATGTCGCTGCGCGGTGGAATCGGTCTGCCCGAGCTTCCTCTAGAGGACGGGCAGGAGTTTAGGCTCGGCATTATGGGTGGCACCTTTGATCCCATCCATTACGGGCACCTGGTGACCGCTGAGCAGGCGCGTGAGTCCCTCGACTTGGATGCCGTGCTCTTTATGCCGGCGGGCACGCCTGCCTTTAAGCTTGACAAGCCGGTGACGCCTGCCGAGGACCGTTATGCCATGACGGTCCTCGCCACCGCTGCGAACCCGGCCTTTTTGGCGAGTCGGTTCGAGATTGACCGTCCGGGTGTAACCTATACGGCCGATACGCTTCATGCCCTTCGCGACTTTTACCCGCCGCAGGTAAAGCTCTACTTTATTACGGGTGCCGACGCGATTATCGATATTGTTACCTGGCATGATGCCGAACGAATCGCTGAGCTTGCTACCTTTATTGCGGCGACACGACCGGGCTTTGATATCGATACGGCGCGTGCCCGAATCAAAGAGTCGGGGCTGCCGTTCGACGTGCGCTATATTCAGATTCCGGCGCTGGCGATCAGCTCGACGAACATTCGTAAGCGAGTTGCTCGCGGTATGAGCGTGCGCTATCTTACGAGCGAGTCCGTGCTCGGCTACATTCGCAAACGCAGGCTATATGCCGATTTGGGCCAAGAAGATTTTGAGTGATGGGGGTCTACGTTGTCGGTAGAGGATCAGTTTGAGGGCGATGAGCGCGCGCTGCTCAAGCGCATTCAAGAGCTGCTCGATGTTCGCATGAAGGATAAGCGCAAGCGCTATGTGCATTCGCTGGGTGTTGCCGAGACCGCACTTCATCTGGCCGAGGTCTACGGCGTTGACCGCTTTGATGCCGCTGCCGCCGGCCTGATCCACGACTGGGACAAAGTGCTCTCCGACGACGAGCTGGTCACGCGCGCTCTGCATTACGGCATTAAGATTGCCGGCTCTCCTTCCGCCGCGACGCCGCTTTTGCATGGCCCTGTTGCCGCCTATGAGCTTCCGCAGCTTTTTCCCGAGCTGTCGCCGGCCGTTTTCCAGGCTGTCGACCGTCACACCGTGGGTGCCTGCGACATGACGCCGCTCGATATGGTGGTCTTTGTGGCCGATGCCATCGAGCCCAACCGCCACGGCGACTATGCACATGCGCTGCGCAAGATGGTGGGGGAGTCGACGCTCGACGAGTTGTTCTTCTCCTGTTTTGCGCAGGGTTTGGTCTATGTGATTCAGTCCGGGCGCTATCTTTATCCCACGGCTATTTCGATTTACAACCATTACGCCCAGCTGCGCTAGCTCGGGCTGTCTAGAAAGAGGTATTCCATGGCCGACGAGACCATGACCGACGAGCAGATTCTTGAAGGTGTGGAGCACAAGAGCTTCGTCGCCACGTCCGACCGCACTGCCGCCTCGCTGTCTGCGAGCGGTGTCGCCGCCGAGGATGTCGCCCGCGCCGCCGCGCAGGCCGCCTACGACAAGAAGGGCGAGGACGTTCAGGTGCTCGACCTGACCGAGCTTTCCGACGTATGCGACTACTTTGTGCTTGCCACCGGTACCAACAACCGCCAGGTCGATTCTATCGTCGACGAGATCGAGGAGAAGGTCGCCGAGGCTTGCGGCGAGCACCCGTTCTCCATCGAGGGTCGCGAGCAGAAGACCTGGATGCTCATGGACTATGGTTCGGTTGTCGTCCACGTCTTCACTCCCGAGGCGCGCGACTTCTACCGTCTCGAAAAGCTCTGGGGAGACGCCCCCCAGCTCCCCCTCAACCTCCTCTAGTAGCTCATTTGAGACGGGGTTAGCTACCCTCACGCATATCGCCGGGCAGTTGCGGTTTTCCGCACCTGCCCGGCTTTCTTTTTGCCCAAAGGCGGTTAATCGTTGAAGCGGGATTGGCGGCCGAAGGAAAGGGCGGTGTCGCCGAATTTGTCTCGGACGGCGTCGATGGCGACGGAGAGGTCGCGGCGGTCGCTGGATTGGGCTCCGCGGTCATCGATCTCGCAGAACAGGTCAGTCTGGATGCCGCCTTGGTGGTCGAAGTCGCTCATGCCGATGCCCGCTAAGCGAACATGCATGCCATCCTGCCAGATGTTGTCGAGCAGTTCGAGTGCAACCGCCACGAAGATGTTCTCATCGTCGGTCGGATGAGGCAGCCGGCGCTGTGCCGTATGCCCGCTGCCATACGAATACTTAAGCTTGAGCGTTACCGTGGCACCCGTCAGCCCCTGACGGCGCAGGCGGCGTCCCACTGACTCTCCCAACAGCGCAATCGCCGCCTCAATATCCCCACGCTCAGTTAAATCTTTAGCAAAGGTGCGTTCATTGCTGACCGACTTGACCTCGCGCTCTTCATCGAGGCTCGTGACTTCGGAGATTTCGAGTCCCAGCGCACGCTGGCGCATGCGTTCGCCGTTGACGCCAAAAATAGAGGCCAAGGTGGATTTCGGTGCACGTGATAGCTCGCCGAGGGTGTAGATGCGCATGCGGCGCAGTCGCTCCTCGGCCGAGCGCCCGATGCCGCTCATGGCAGATACCGGCAGCGCGGCCAAAAAGCGCTGCTCGGTTCCGGGGCGCACGATGGTCAGCCCAAACGGCTTATCCCGCTCGCTTGCGATCTTTGCGACCGTCTTGTTGCAGCCCACGCCAATGGAACAGGTCACTCCCAGCCCTGCCACGCGGTCGCTTACACGCCGCGCAACCAGCAGCGGGTCTTCGGGCGCAAAGCGACCCGGTGTGATATCGATAAAGGCTTCGTCGATGGATACGCGCTCAACACGCGGGGTCTCGTCGGCGAGAATCGCCATGACCTGCGCGCTCACCTCGCGGTATCGGTCAAAGTGCCCGTGTGTCCAAATGGCTTGCGGGCACAAGCGCCGCGCCTCGGCCGAGGCCATGGCAGAGTGCACGCCAAAGCGACGTGCCTCATATGAACACGTGGACACGACGCCACGCGAATCGGCGTCTCCGCCCACGATGAGCGGTTTTCCGCGCCATTCGGGATGATCGAGCATTTCCACGCTCGCAAAAAACGCATCAAGGTCCATCAGGCCCACCGCCGGACCCGTCCAGGGAGGCGGCGTGACGCCCATGGCATCCTCATAACCGTATGTATGTTCGCGTCTTTCCATGTCATGAGTATACCGCGCAGCTCATGTGGGGTGCGTGTATGTGCTTGCAAATCCCGAATTCTTGTCTAAGATATGGATTTGCCCTCGACTACACCGAAGAAGTTGGTCTCACGGACTTCACCTGCCCGCGTCGATGGCGTATTATGTTCAACTGTTTGTTTGTAGTTGCAGCCTAAAGCTGCTTGGTTGGAGGAGTTTCCTTTGGCAGTCAAGATTCGCCTTGCTCGTCACGGCGCTAAGAAGCGTCCGTACTACCGTGTCGTCGTCGCCGATTCCCGCGCCCCGCGTGACGGTCGTATCATCGAGGAGGTTGGCCGCTACAACCCGATGACCGCCCCCAAGACCATCAACCTCGACCTCGAGAAGATCGCCGACTGGCAGTCCAAGGGCGCTCAGCTTACCGACGCCGTCGCCGCTCTGGTCAAGGCCGCCAACGAGGGCGAGAAGACCGAGACCGTCGTCAAGAAGTCCAAGAAGCAGCTCGCCAAAGAGGCCGAGGCCGCTAAGGCTGCCGCTGAGGCCGCTGAGGGCGCCGAGGAGTAAATCGTGCCTGAGGTTGACGCTGCACAGCTCGAGGGTGAGGCAATGCTCTCAGATCGCATCGCCGATCTCGTCGAATATCTCGTTGTTCAGATCGTCGACGACCCGGATTCCGTGAGCCTTGAGGTCATCGATGGTGACGACGCCTCTACGATTGAGGTTTCGGTCGCCGAGGATGACGTCGCTAAGGTCATCGGCCGTCGTGGCCGTACCATCAAGGCCATTCGCACGCTCGCCCGTGCACTGGCCGCTCGCCTCGACACTGCTGTCGAGGTAGAGGTTCTGGGCTAGGACCTTGAGGTCCCAGTACAAAAACATCGCCCGTGTGGTCAAGCCGCACGGAAGGAAGGGGGAGGTCCTCGCGCAGCCGCTGCGGGGGCTTCCTTCTGTATTAGAGCCGGGTATGCGCGTCGCCCTGACGCCGCCGGCGCTCAAGCGCGACCGCTTTTGCACGGTCGTGTCCGTCACCGATACGGGCGATGGCGATCTGGTCTCGTTTGAGGGCATTGACGACTTGACGGCCGCCGAGGGTATCACGGGATGCTACGTGCTGGCAAATCGTGACGATTTTGAGCTCGATTCGCTCGACGCTGCCTATACCGACCTGATGGGTCGCGAGGTGGTCGACGAGCGCTTCGGTTCGCTCGGCACGATTGTCGAGATCATGTCGACGCCCGCTAACGATGTTTGGGTTGTCGAGGGTGATCGGTACGGCGAGGTACTGATTCCCGTGATCGAGCAGGTTGTGCTCGATCTTCCCGACACAGGAACAATTTCCGTCCACGTGATGGACGGCCTGATCGATATGGACAAGTAGGGAGGACAACATGCTGATCGAGACCCTTTCGGTCTTTCCCGAGATGTTTGAGCCCGTCATGTCCACGTCGATTTTGGGCCGCGCCCGCAAGGCCGGCCTTTTTGATTTTAAGGCGTATAACCTGCGCGACTGGACGCACGACCGCCATCGTACCGTCGATGACGAGCCGTACGGCGGCGGGCAGGGCATGCTCATGAAGGTCGAGCCTATCGCAGAGGCCATCGAGGCCATTAGCGCAGAGGGTCCCAAGCCCACTGTGGTGTTCTTTACCCCCTGTGGCGAGCCCTTTACGCAGCATGTGGCCGAGCGCCTGCTCAAAAGTGAGCGCCTGTTGTTTGTGTGCAGTCGCTACGAGGGCGTCGACGAGCGTGCGTATGCGTATGCCGATGAGCGTCTGTCGATCGGCGACTACGTGCTTACGGGCGGCGAGCTGCCTGCCATGGTCGTTGCCGATGCCGTCGTACGCCTGATTCCCGGCGCCCTGGGCGACGAGATGAGCAATGTGGACGAGTCGTTCTCGACCGCCGAGGACGGAGGCCTGCTCGAGTACGCGCAGTACACCCGTCCCGCCGAGTTCAACGGCGAGGGCGTGCCGCCGGTGCTCGTGAGCGGCGATCACGCCAAGGTCGATGCCTGGCGTCGCAAGAACGCCATCGAGCGCACCTGCCGCTGGCGTCCCGATCTGATCGAGACGGCGCGGCTGACGCCCGAGGAGCGCGCTTACGCGCAAGAGATCCTTGACGCTTCGTATTCGCAGAGCGAGGAGTGAGAATGGTTCCATCGCAGCATTCCGCGTTGAGGGGCGCTTTTGAGTGGATCGCGGTCATCGCGATCGCGCTCGTGGCCACCTTCCTGATCCGCACCTTTGTGGTCGAGCCCTTTGTGGTGCCCACCGGCTCTATGGAGGACACGATCGAGATTGGCGACCAGATCCTGGCACAAAAGGTGAGCCTCGAGCTCGGTCAGCCCGTCAAGCAGGGCGATATCGTGGTGTTTCACAACCCCGATGGCACCTCCGAGCATGATGTTCTTGTCAAGCGTGTTATTGCCACGGCCGGCCAGACGGTCGACCTGCAGGATGGCAAGGTGGTCGTTGACGGTCAAGCGCTCGACGAGGACTATACGACGGGCATGAGCTGGCCGCTTTCGGTCCAAGCGCCCGGCGCTCAGGTAAGCTATCCCTACACGGTTCCCGACGGGTGCGTGTGGGTGATGGGCGACAACCGTGAAAACTCTGCCGACTCACGCTACTTTGGTCCCGTCGATCGCTCTGATTTGATCGCTGTGGCGCTTGTGCGCTACTGGCCGCTCAACCGCATCGGCGCTATCGACTAAAAACCGCTATAGTACAGTACCTAACCGTGTAATCGTTTCGACGAGGGGATATTAGAGGCATGAACGCTTCATCGCTTTCCTTCCAAGACATCATCCTGCGCCTCCAGCAGTACTGGGGCGAGCAGGGCTGCGTCATTATGCAGCCCTATGACTCCGAGGTCGGTGCCGGTACCTTCCACACCGCGACCACGCTGCGCTCGCTCGGTCCCGCCGAGTGGCGCACCTGCTATGCGCAGCCCTGCCGCCGTCCTGCCGACGGCCGCTACGGCGAAAACCCCAACCGCATGCAGCACTACTATCAGTTCCAGGTGCTCATCAAGCCCTCGCCGGTCAACGCCCAGGAGCTCTACCTGGGGTCTCTTGCCGCTATCGGCCTGGACCCCAACGACCATGACGTCCGCTTTGTCGAGGACGACTGGGAGAGCCCGACGCTCGGCGCCTGGGGTCTTGGCTGGGAGGTCTGGCTCAACGGCATGGAGGTCACGCAGTTTACGTACTTCCAGCAGGTGGGCGGCATCGAGGTCGACCCCGTGCCCGTCGAGATCACCTATGGCCTGGAGCGTATCGCCATGTACGCCCAGGGCGTCAACTCGGTCTACGACCTGGTGTGGAGCTACCTGCCCGACGGCACGCCCATGACCTATGGTGACGTGTTCCTCGAGAACGAGCGCGAGTTCAGCGCCTACAACTTTGAGGTTGCCAACGTCGAGATGATGCGTCAGAAGTTTGACGACTACGAGGCCGAGTGCCACTCCTGTCTGGAGCGCAAGCTGCCGCTGCCGGCGTACGACTGCGTCATGAAGTGCAGCCACGCCTTCAACCTGCTCGATGCCCGTGGCGCGCTGTCCGCGGTCGAGCGTGCCAACTACATCCTGCGCGTCCGCGCCGTCGCCAAGGCGTGCTGCGAGGCCTACATGGCCGAGGTCGCCGGAGTCAACGAGAATGCCGACCAGGAAGGCGAGGTGGCGTAAGCCATGGCAGACGCTAAGGATTTCCTGTTTGAGATCGGTACGGAGGAAATGCCCTCTGCACCGCTGAACAATGCCGTCAAGCAGCTTGGCACCCTGATCGCCAAGGGTCTCGACGAGGCCGGTCTGGCCCACGGCGAGGTCCGCGTGATCTCGAGTCCGCGTCGCCTGGCTGCACTCGTTGCCGACGTCGCCACCGCGACCGATGAGGTTCACGAGGTCAAGCGTGGCCCCGCGGCCAACATTGCCTTCGACGCTGACGGTAACGCCACCAAGGCCGCCCAGGGCTTTGCCCGCAAGTGCGGTGTGGCTGCCGAGGATCTGGTCCGTCGCGAGGACACCGACGGTCGCGAGTATGTGTTCGCCGAGAAGAACATTCCCTCCGCACCGGCTACCCCGATCCTGACGGCCCTGTGCGAGAAGACCATCGCCGGCCTGCAGTGGCCCAACTACCGCTCCCAGCGCTGGGGCCACGAGCACGCGACGTTCGTGCGTCCTGTCCGCTGGATCTGCTGCCTTTTGGGCGAGGATGTTGTGCCCGTGTCGTTTGCTGACGTGACGAGTGGCAACATCACGCGCGGTCATCGCGTACTTGGCCCTGGCGACCATGTGGTTGCCAGCCCCGCTGTTTACGAGCAGGTGCTCGAGGACGCCGGTGTGCTTTCTGCCGAGCGTCGTCGTGAGGCCATCCTCGCCGGTATCGCCGAGGTCGAGGCTGCCCGTCCCGGCTGCCATGTCGATACGCCCAAGAAGGTCTTTGAGGAGGTCATTAACCTCTGCGAGTGGCCGACGGTGCTCGTCGGTACCTTCGATGAGGAGTTTCTCAAGGTCCCGCACGAGATTATCTGCGAGTCCATGCTCACCAACCAGCGCTACTTCCCGATCTATGACGGCGAGGGCAAGCTCACGCGTGAGTTCGTGGTCGTTTCCAACAGCAAGCCCGAGAATGCCGAGCGCGTGATTGACGGCAACGAGCGCGTCGTGCGCGCCCGTCTGGACGACGCCAAGTTCTTCTACGAGGAGGACCTGAAGATCTCCCTCGACGAGTTCCGCGAGCGTCTGGCCAAGGTCGCCTTCCAGGAGAAGCTCGGTAGCGTGCTCGCCAAGTCCGAGCGTATTGAGCAGCTCGCGCTCGCCATCGCCCGCGAGGCCCATCTGGGTGCCCACCTTGCCGCCGATGCCGCTCGCGCCGCTCACCTGTGCAAGGCCGACCTGGTATCGAACGCCGTCGTTGAGTTCACGAGCCAGCAGGGCGTGATGGGCGGTTATTACGCCTCCGCGATGGGGGAGAACGACGAGGTCGCCCACGCCATTCGCGATCATTATCGTCCCCGCTTCGCCGGCGATGAGCTGCCCGAGGGCACCGCTGGCTGCATCGTGGCCTGTGCCGACAAGCTCGATACCATCGCCGGTATTTTTGCCATCGGCGAGCCCCCGACCGGCTCTTCGGACCCCTACGCGCTGCGTCGTGCCGCTATCGGCATCATCAATATCCTGCGCGACCGTCTGCCGATCGACCCCACGTCGCTTATCGACTTCGCCCTCGAGCTCTATGGCGAGCAGGGCATTGAGTTCGACGCCGCCGAGGTCGCCCAGCAGGTTCGTGACTTCTTCCATGGCCGCCTGGTGAGCATGGCCCGCGACGAAAAGATCCCGGCCGATACCGTTGCCGCCGTCTCCGCGGTGCACATCATCGCCCCGTCCGTCTTCTTCGCCCGCTGCGCCGCCCTCGACGAGGCCCGCAAGAACGACGCTGAGACGTTCGACAACCTGGCGACCGCCTATGCCCGCGCCGCGCACATCTCCAAGCCCGAGCTGGGTGCGAAGTACGACCGCAGCCTGATGGGCGAGGCCGAGCTCGCGCTTGCCGACGCCTCCGAGGCTGCTCAGACCGCTGTAGATGCCGCCCTTGCTGCCGAGGACTACCCGGCCGCATTTGCCGCCCTCGCCGCCCTGCGTGCTCCCATTGACCGCTTCTTCGACGAGGTTATGGTCATGGACAAGGACGAGCAGCTCCGCGATAATCGCCTTAAGCTGCTCAACCGCTTCGAGGCCGTTTTCTCCGGCATCGCCAACATCGGTGAGCTTGCCCGCAAAAAGTAAGCCAGCCTGCGCATAAGCGCAAAAGGAGCCCCGCATGGATTGCCCGGTCACCGCTCGTCCCACCGTCATCGTTATCTCCGACTCGCTCGGTGATACCGCTTGTGAGGTGGTGCTTGCGGCGTCCGGGCAATTTGATGAAGGGGCTTTTCGCGTTTTGCGCCTGCCCAAGGTGACCTCCGTGGAGCAGGTCAAGTCATTTGTGGGGCCGCGTGTCGATGCGGACCATCGCGATATCGCCGTGTTCCACACCATTGTCGATCCGGCGCTTCGCGCCCGCGTGCTCGATTACCTGGGTATGCTGCATATCCGTTCGGTCGACCTGATCGGCCCGACGCTCGCCGTGCTGTCGTCGCTCATCGGTGTGTCGCCAAAGGGCGTCGCGGGCGTGATTCACAAGACTGATGACCGCTATTTCCATCGTATCGAGGCCATGGAGTATTTCGTTGAGCACGATGATGGACGCGGCTGCGACGACCTTTCGGGAGCCGATATCGTGCTGCTGGGCGTATCCCGCACGTCCAAGACGCCGCTGTCGATGTATTTGGCCTATCAGGGTTACAAGGTTGCCAATGTTCCGTTGGCCCATGGCATGGAGCCGCCGAAGTCGATTTACGAGGTTGACCCGATGCGCCTGTTCGGCCTGATTTCGACCGTCGACGTTATTTCTGAGATTCGCGATAGCCGCTTGGGCGATGATTACGCCCGTGCCGTTGCCGGCTCCTATGCCGAGCCCGAGAGTGTGCGCAGCGAGCTCGAGGAAGCCCGTGCCCTCATGAAGCGCCTAGGCTGCTTTGTGGTGCGTACCGATGGCAAGGCGATCGAGGAGAGCGCCTCCGAGATCATTAGCCACTTGGAGGAAATCCAAGAAGTCCGCGCCCGCCGCGCCGCCCGCCGAGCCCAGCAAAGCTAGCTCATTGGGGTAGCTAAAATGCCCGTCTATATAAGACTAGCTAAAAATAATGCACGATATTGGTAAAGCGATTTAGCAAGAAACTGGCATTTGACCTGTAAGCTTCCTGCATTGGTATCTTCATAAGGTAACCACCTTTACCTACCGTTTACCGCCATATTTACCACGTTTACCAACCCCCGCGCCCTCTGCGCAAGCCCGCTCAATGCCCGCCGTATAGTACCCTCACGGCTCGCATCCGGCGGGTCGATTCGTCACCACGGTCGTGCGCGAAAGTGCATGGAAGGGGAAGTATCGTGAGCGATTGCAAGAGGGTTTTCCGTTTTGGAACCGACGCCCAGGGCACCTGTGTCACTGAGGGCGACAAGTCCATGAACTTCGTGCTTGGCGGCAAGGGCGCAAACCTTGCCGAGATGAGCCGCATCGGCCTGCCGGTTCCCGGTGGCTTTACCATTACCTGCCAGACTTGCGTCGAGTACTCCGGTGCCGGCAACGTCTGGCCCGAAGGCGCACTCGATGAGATCGTTGCCGCCGAGGCCGACCTCGAGGCCCGCTGTGGCAAGAAGCTCGGTGACGACAATGATCCGCTGCTCGTGTCGGTTCGCTCGGGTGCTCCGTTTTCCATGCCCGGCATGATGGACACGGTTCTCAACTTGGGCCTCAACGACGACTCCGTTCAGGGTCTCATCGCGCAGACGCAGAACCCGCGCTTTGCCTGGGATAGCTACCGTCGCTTTATCCAGATGTTCTCCAACGTTGTCATGGGCGTTGACGCCGACCTATTCGAGAATGCCCTGACCCAGGCCCGCCTGGTCGCTGGAGTCCGCGTCGACTCCGAGCTTTCGGCCGAGGATCTGCAGGAGCTCGTCGAGACCTTCAAGGGCATCTTCTCCGAGAACGTCGAGGCCGCCCTGTATCCCGAGCTCGAGGTCGCCGACGGCAAGCCCGTCTTCCCGCACGATCCTGAGCTTCAGCTGCGTCTTGCCATCCAGGCCGTCTTTGGCAGCTGGATGAACGAGCGTGCGTGCATCTACCGCAAGCAGCATGGTATTTCCGACGAGCTCGGTACCGCCGTCAACGTTCAGGCCATGGCCTTTGGTAACAAGGGCGAGACCTCTGCGACGGGCGTTGCCTTCACGCGCAACCCGGCCGATGGCACCAAGGAGTTCTACGGTGACTTTTTGGTTAACGCCCAGGGCGAGGACGTTGTCGCTGGCATCCGCAACACCGAGCCTATCGCTGACCTCAAGACCACCCCGGGCCTCGAGTCCGCAGGTGAGGAGCTCGAGCGCGTGTTCCTGACGCTCGAGGATCATTACCGCGATATGTGCGATATCGAGTTCACCATCGAGCAGGGCAAGCTCTGGATGCTCCAGACACGCGTGGGCAAGCGCACCGCCACCGCCGCCCTGCGCATCGCCATCGAAATGGTCGAGGAAGGCCTGATCACCCGCGAAGAGGCCGTGAGCCGTATCGATCCCGCGCAACTCGACCAGCTCCTGCACCCGCAGTTTGACGCTTCCAAGAGGTACGAGGCGCTGGCCAGCGGTCTGAACGCCAGCCCCGGTGCCGCCGTGGGTGAGGTTGTGTTCTCGAGTGATGACGCCGTCGCGCGCACCAACGAGGGCCACAAGGTCATTCTGGTTCGTTGGGAGACCAACCCCGACGACCTGAAGGGTATGGTTGCCGCCGAGGGCATTCTGACCAGCCACGGTGGAAAGACGAGTCATGCCGCCGTTATCGCTCGCGGCATGGGTACGCCCTGCGTCTGCGGCGTTGAGCGCTTCCATATCGACGCTGCTGAGAAGGTCGTGCGTATCGAGGGCAGTGACCGCGTGCTGCGCGAGGGCGATGTCATCTCCATCGACGGCACCCAGGGTATCGTCGTCGACGGCGCCGTTGACCTGGTCTCCGCCGAGCTCACCGGCGATCTGGACACCATCCTATCCTGGGCCGACGAGATTCGCCTGGACGAGACCGGTGGCCATGCCAACCATGTGCGCGTTAATGCCGACAACCCCGAGGATGCCGCGCTCGCGCTCGAGTTTGGCGCCGAGGCCATTGGCCTGTGCCGCACCGAGCACATGTTCCTGGGCGATCGCAAGAACATCATCCAGAGCTTTATCCTTTCTGACGATGAGGCCGTGAAGCAGCAGGCCCTGGCCGACCTGCTCAAGGTTCAGACCGAGGACTTCCTGGCGATGTTTAAGACCATGTCCGGTCGCGATGTGGTCGTTCGCCTGCTCGATCCGCCGCTTCATGAGTTCCTGGATAATCCTCGCGAGCTTGAGGTCGCCATCACCAAGAAGGAAGCCGCTGGCGCCAGCGAGGAAGAGCTTGCCGTCCTGCGCGCCCGCCTGCGTCGTATCGACGGCATGGTCGAGTCCAACCCGATGCTCGGCCTGCGCGGTGTGCGCCTGTCCGTCGTCTTTAGCGATCTGCCGCTCATGCAGGTTCGCGCCGTCGCCACGGCTGCTGTCCGCCTCATCAAGGAAGGCGTCGACCCGCGCCCCGAGATCATGGTTCCGCTCGTTTCCATTACGGCCGAGCATGTCCAGACCCGCGAGGTTATCGAGCGCGTAATCGCTGAGGTTTCCGCCGAGGAGGGCGTCGAGCTCAATATTCCCGTGGGCACGATGCTCGAGCTGCCGCGCGCCTGCATGGTCGCTGACGAGATCGCCCATCACGCAGACTTCTTCTGCTTTGGCACCAACGACCTCACCCAGACGACCTTCGGCTTCTCCCGCGACGATGCCGAGGCCAAGTTCATCCCGCTGTACATGCACAAGAAGATCTTGAAGGACAATCCCTTCGAGACCATCGACGCGGCAGTACTCGAACTGGTGCGCATGGCTGTCGAGAAGGGCCGCGCCACCAACCCCGACATGCACTTTGGCGTGTGCGGCGAGCACGGCGGCGACCCCAAGTCCATCAAGGGCCTGTTTAACGTTGCCGACGTGGATTACGTGTCCTGCTCGCCCTATCGCGTACCCCTCGCACGTCTTGCGGCCGCCCAGGCCAAGCTCGAGGCCAAGCGTTCCGCCTAACGTTTTGGGTTTAGACGCCTAGCGTAGCCCCCTTCATGCCGCCCGTCTCATTCGTGAGGCGGGCGGTTATCATGTGCGGGTTTTGTCTTTTTGTCTGCGTAAAAAATTGTTCTTGCAGCAGAAACCCGTGCGTGTATACTCGAATACGTTTGTTCAACTACGTGCCGGCCAAGGTGGTACGGCACCTCTAGAAGAGTAAGGAATTGCACATGGATTACATCCGCGCAATCGAGCGTCAGCAGATCCGCGAGGACATTCCTCAGGTTCGCGTCGCCGACAACGTCAAGGTTCACTACCGCATTAAGGAAGGCGACCGCGAGCGCATCCAGGTCTTCCAGGGCGACGTCATCCGCATGGCCGGCGCCGGTGCCCGCGAGACCTTCACCGTCCGCAAGATGTCCTTCGGTGTCGGTGTTGAGCGTACCTTCCCGCTTCACAGCCCGAAGATCGCCAAGCTCGAGGTCGTTCGTCATGGTCGCGTCCGTCGCGCCAAGCTGTACTACCTCCGCGACAAGGTGGGCAAGGCTGCTCGCATCCCCGAGAAGCGCTAAGAAGATCGCAGCGTCTGTCCACTCGTTTGGACGTAAGGGTCACCTTCGGGTGGCCCTTCTTTTTATCTGATTTGCATGCAAGGAGGGCCTGGTATGGCCAACATGACGAGCTCGGTTTCGGCATCGCAGGTTGCCGGTGAGTTGGCGAGCGCTACGTTTGAGGAGATTCCTGCCCTCGTGGAGCATTATCGCGAGGACCCGCGCCAGCAGGTGATCAAGGCTTGCGAGCGTGCTCTTAAGCGCCATGCCAAGGAGCTTGCCGAGCGCGAGCGCGTCAATGACATGTACGAGCTTATGCATGAGCTTGGCGGCGATGGGGTGGTCGTTGGTGTCGACGAGGTGGGCCGTGGCTCGGTAGCGGGTCCCTTAACCGTGTGTGCCGTGTGCCTTCCCATGGAGCCGCGCGTCTGGGGCATCAACGATTCCAAAAAGCTCACGCCGGCGCGCCGCGAGCTGCTCTCTGTGAAGATTGCCGAGGTGGCGACGGCGATTGGTTTTTGCCATATCGCGCCTAAGGATATCGATGAGATGGGTATGGCCCGCGCCATCCGCGTTGCCGTCGCGGGCGCCGTGGCCGATACGGGACTTGAACCCGACTGCGTCCTCATGGATGGCAACCCCTTGGGCGCCGTTCCCAATGAGCGCGACGTGGTGAAGGGCGATGCCAAGATCGCCTGTATCGCCGCGGCATCCATCATGGCAAAGGTCACGCGTGACGAGATGATGGTCGAGTACGACGCCGAGTACCCCGAGTACCATCTGGCCGAATCGAAGGGCTATGCGAGCCCCGAGCACATCGAGGCCATTCGAAAACATGGACTTTGTCCACTGCATCGTGTGAGCTTTTGCGGAAACTTTCTGCAGACTGAGCGCCTTTTCTAGGTCAATTGTGGAGACAGGGACCTCTAGGGTTTTATAAACCTGCTGGTAGCGGGCCGTATGCAACAGCATTGCTGCGTACGGCCCTTTTTTTGACGGCATTTGGTCAGCTTTTGGTTTGCTTCCTGTACTTACCCGCATGAAAGGTGCCCTCATCATCGGGGCAATGCAGTGTGCGGGAAAGGAGACCCCATGAGTGCCGCAAGCAAAAAGAGCAAGACGCAGCAGCTCAAGGAGCGTTGGGAAAACGGCGAGCTCGACTGCGGGGCGATGACGCCCGAGTTTATCAAGGGACTCAGTCCCCGTGAGCTGGGCATGCTGGGCGAGCTGATCACCATCGACTACTTTAACGAGCGCGGATACACCTTGCTGGAGCAGGGTTATCGTTGCACCGAGGGCGAGGCCGATCTGGTGCTGCTCGATGAGCTTGACGATGTCGTGGTGATGGCCGAGGTCAAGACCAGGCGCGTCGCCCTGGATTGCACCACGCGGGTCTTTCCCGAGGAGGCCGTGGATGCCCAAAAGCAGCGTCGGTATCGCCGTATCGCAAGTTGCTATCTCATGGAGCACTATCCGCTCAAGGCGATCCGCTTCGATGCCGTGGGTGTCACCATTCGCGGCGGGCATATCGCCGAGATCGAGCATCAGTACAACGCGTTCGATTGGCAGGTGTCGTGATGGCGTTCGAGACGTTTGCCGTTCACGCGGCCTGCATCCGCGGCGTCGAGGCGATTCCCGTCACGGTCGAGGTCTCGCTTGCCGGCGGCGTTCCGGGCATCCAGATGCTCGGCATACCGAGTATGGAGGTGATGGAGTCGCGCGGTCGTATTCGCTGCGCGATGCGCTCGGCCGGCTTTGAGATCCCGCGCTCGGGCATTACGGTCAATCTGGCGCCCGGCGATATTCGCAAGACCGGTAGCGGCTTTGATCTGCCCATCGCCATCGCGGTTCTAGCGGCCGATGGTCAGATTCCCCGCGACAACCTCGATCTTTGTCTTATCGCCGGCGAGCTCGGCTTGGACGGCACGGTGCTTCCTGTCAAAGGCGAGGTGGCGTTTCAGCTATTGGCTCGCGACATGGGGCTGTCTTTTATCGCCGGCAGGTCCGACCAGCATGTGCCACTCGCGGGCGTGGATTGCGGCTTTATCGACCATCTGTCTCAGCTTGCTCACGGCATGGGCGATGCCGCACGGCACTACTTGGATTCCGAGGGTGTCGAGGCGACCTTTGAGCCCGAGCTCGACTATGCAGACGTGCTGGGGCAGGAAGTCGCTAAACGCGGCATGGCGCTTGCGGCGGCAGGAGAACTCGGCTTGCTCATGATCGGGTCTCCGGGATCGGGCAAGACGATGCTCGCACGCCGTATGACCGGCATCCTGCCCGAGCTTTCCGTTGAGGATCAGCAGGAGGCACTGTGCATCCATTCGGTTTTGGGTGAGAACATTGATGGCTTGTTGGCGGGGCACCGCCCCTTCCGCAGTCCCCACCACGGTATTTCGACCGCAGGCCTTATCGGCGGCGGGCGTCCGGTGCACCCGGGTGAGATCAGCCTTGCTCATGGCGGCGTGCTCTTTTTGGACGAGCTTGCCGAGTTTCCCACTGGCGTGCTGCAGACGCTGCGTCAGCCCATCGAGCGCGGCTACGTGAGGATCGTACGCGTCGACGGGGCTTTTACCTTCCCGTCGCGCTTTCAGCTGCTGGCTGCGAGCAATCCCTGCCCCTGCGGCTTTTTGGGCGATCGCGAGGTGCCGTGTCGCTGCTCGGCGGCGATGGTCGAGCGCTATCGGTCTAAACTGCGCGGTCCTTTGGCCGACCGTATCGACATGATGATCGATGTGACCCGTCCCGACCCTCAAGTGATTATCGAGGGTGCGGAGGGCATGTCGTCGGCCGAGCTACGTGACTACGTTGTGCGCGGTCGCGCCTTTCGCGCTTGGCGCGAATCCCGCATGGACGATGCGGATGCCGAGGCCGAGGATGACGAGACGCGGTCCATTGACGGCGTCGTTTCGACCTTCGAGCTCGATGATGCTGCCGAGAAATGCGTACTCGGCCTATCCAAACGCACGCATCTCACGGGCCGCGGCATCGTACGCCTGGTGCGTATCGCGCGTACGATCGCAGATGTCGCCGAGAGCGAGCAAGTGACGCAGGACCACGTGCTCGAGGCGGCGATGTACCAGGGAAGGAGGGGCCAATGATGGCCGAGGGGACATTCGAGCTGCATCCAGGTGATGCGTTGTATCCCGAGACCGTTTTGGAGCTTTCTGATATACCCCAGACGCTTTATGTGCGCGGCAACCCCGAGGCGCTTTCGACGCCCGCGCTCTCCATCATCGGTGCGCGAAAGGCCTCGCCGTATGGTCTTGCCGTGGCAGAGCTGGCCGCGAAAATCGCGGTCGAGGCGGGGGTGACGGTGGTCTCGGGCGGTGCGGTCGGCTGCGACCAGGCCTCGGGTTGGGCCGCGGTCAACGCCGGTGGCAGGCACGTCGTGGTGTTGGGTACGGGCGCCGACGTGGTCTACCCGCGTTCGAGTGCGGGGCTCATCGCGCGCACGATCGATACGGGCGGCGCAGTCGTGTCCATCTCGCCTTGGGGTATGGGGCCGCGTAAGTTTGCCTTTCCGCGGCGTAACCGGGTGATCGCGGCCCTGTCGCAAGCCCTCTTTGTATCCGAGGCGGGTATGCCTTCTGGGACGTTTTCCACAGCCGAGGCTGCTATGGATTTGGGGCGCGAACTTCTTGCCGTGCCGGGGTCGATCCTATCGCCCGAGTCGCGTGGCACGAATTACCTCATTGCGAACGGTGCCTGCTGCATCGTCGACGAGGAATCTATCGAGATGGCTATCTCACGCATCTACGGAACCCTGCGCTACTCGCGCCCCGATGCTCCCGGCATTGCCGACCTGGATCCAACGCAGCAGACCGTGATGCATGCGCTCATCGCCTCTCCGCTCAAGGTCGACGACATCGCGGCGCTCGTCTCGCTCGATGCTGTCGGCGTACTCAAACTCTTGGGTTCGCTTGAACTCGAGGGTCTTATCGAGCGCATGATGGATGGAAGGTATGCGCCCTCCAAGTTTGCCCTTCACGCCCAGACACCCTTCGGTCACAATGGAAAACGTGTCAATTAGAAAGGTGTTTGCAGATGCAGTTCGATCAGGTGACGGTTATCGGTGGCGGTCTGGCGGGTTCGGAGTGCGCGATCCAGCTGGCAGATCGCGGGTTTGCCGTAAAGCTGTGCGAGATGCGCCCCCAGGTGAGCTCCCCGGCCCACCATACCGATCACCTGGCAGAGCTCGTCTGCTCCAATTCGTTTAAGTCGACCCGTCCGGATTCCGCGGCTGGTTTGCTGAAGGCCGAGCTTGAGCGCATGGGTTCAGTCCTGCTCGATTGCGCCCATCGCGCGGCTGTTCCCGCCGGTGGCGCCTTGGCGGTCGACCGCGTCAAGTTTTCCGAGCTTGTCGAGGCCGAGGTTGCCGCTCGTCCCAATATCGAGGTCGTGCACGGCGAGGTCACGCAGATTCCCGAGGGCCACGTGGTCATTGCCGCGGGCCCGCTGTGTTCACCGGCGCTGAGCGAAGAGGTCATGAAGCTCGTCGGCGGCGACGCCCTTGCGTTTTTCGATGCCGCGGCGCCGATCGTCGATGCCTCCACGCTCGATATGGACGTGCTGTTCTCTCAGTCGCGCTACGAGGAGCAGGGGAGCGGCGACTATCTCAACGCTCCGCTCAATAAGGAGGAGTACGAGGCCTTTATCGAGGCGCTTACCACGGCCGACCGCGTGGTGCTCAAAGACTTTGAGGGCGGCGATCTGTTCCAGGCCTGCCAGCCTGCCGAGGAAGTTGCGCGCACCGGCAAGGACGCCATTCGCTTTGGCGCCATGAAGCCCGTCGGCCTCACCGACCCGCGTACCGGACGTCGCCCCTGGGCGGCGATTCAGCTGCGTGCCGAGAACAAGGAGAAGACCGCCTATAACCTGGTGGGCTTCCAGACCAACTTGACCTTTGGCGAGCAGAAGCGCGTCTTCCATATGGTGCCGGGCCTGGAGAACGCTGAGTTCTTCCGCTACGGTGTCATGCACCGCAATACCTTTGTCGACGCCCCGCATGTGCTCGATGGCACCTTTGCCGTGCCCGGTACCGGTGTGCGCCTGGCCGGTCAGATCACCGGCACCGAGGGGTACATGGAAGCCGTGGCGACAGGTCTGCTCGCGGCGCTCAACACCTATGCCGAGGCTATCGGTGCCGCGGGCGTCGAGTTGCCGCGTGTGGGCGCCCTGGGTGCGCTCGTGGGCTATGCGACCGATCCTGCCACCGTGGGCTATCAGCCCATGCATGTCAACTTTGGCCTGGTGCCGCCACTCGAGGATGGTAAGCGCCGCAGCAAGCGCGACCGCTACCAGGCCTATGCGGACCGTGCGCTCGAGGCCCTCGATGCCTACTTGGCCACGCGTTCCGACTTGTTTGGAGGCGACCGGTCATAGCCTTTGACCTGTACGACACCGTCGACTCGTTTATCGCCTATATCGCACGCGTCGAGGGACTTTCTCCCAACACGGTGACGGCCTATGGCTCGAGGCTGGAGCGCTTTGCTGCCTGGTGCGAGCGCGAGGATTTTGATGCTTTCGCTGCCGACGTGCGCACCATTCGTCGCTATCTTGCTGAGCTTTCGCGTGAGCAGGTGGCTCCCCGAACCCTTGCGGCGCATCTGTCTGCCATTCGCTCGCTCTATCGCTGGATGGCTGCCGAGGGGATTGTCGAGGGCGATGCGGTCTCGGCGATCGCGTCGCCCAAGCTGCCGCGTGACCTGCCGGGCGTCCTTACGACCCAGCAGGTCGAGGCGCTGCTCAAGACGCCTGATACCTCAACACCCGCGGGACTGCGCGATGCGGCGATGCTCGAGTTGCTCTATGCCTCGGGTGCCCGCATCTCAGAGCTTGCGGCGCTCAATGTGGAATCCATCTCATGGTCCGAGCGCACGCTGCGCCTGTGGGGCAAGGGAAGCAAGGAGCGCATCGTTCCTCTGTATCGTCGTGCGCTCGATGTGACGCGTCTCTATATTGAAGAGGGGAGGCCGGAGTTGCTCGCTCGGGCAAAGCGCCGCGACCTCGCTACCGGGCCGCATCCGCTGCTTATATCGGCGCGCGGCAATCGCATGAGCGCCGCGATGCTCCGGCGGCGGTTCCATACGCTGGCGACGCTTGCCGGCATTCCGGCTGACATCGCCCCGCATGCGATGCGCCATACCTTTGCGACCGACTTGCTCGAGGGCGGTGCGGACCTGCGCTCGGTTCAAGAGCTGCTAGGTCATGCGAGCCTGTCCACGACGCAGATCTACACGCATCTCTCACCCGATCGGCTTAAGCGGGCTGTGGCTCAAGCCCATCCCCGCGGCGAATAGTGGCTGGGACGTCCCGCGCCGCACTCAGGTGTGTGGTTTTGATTGCGGGTTGGCAGGAAGATGCATTCCTGCTATCATTCATCGGGTTGCTTCACGGCAACATGTTTTTATCACGCACGCGCGGCTACTTCATACCGTGGTGCCCGGGCTTTGGTAGCACATGTCCGGGTTGGTTTTGGAGGATGACCCCGCGCGGAGGCAAACCACAGGAGGTTTAACATGGCTACCAAGATTAATATCCGCACCCTGCTCGAGGCCGGCTGCCACTTCGGTCACCAGACCCGTCGCTGGAACCCCAAGATGAAGCCGTTCATCTTCGGTGAGCGCAACGGCATCTACATCCTCGACCTCAAGCAGACCATCCTCGACGCCGACCAGGCCTACACCTTCGTCAAGAACGTCGCCAAGGGTGGCAACGTGCTGTTCGTCGGCACCAAGAAGCAGGCTCAGGAGGCCGTCAAGAACGCTGCTGAGCGCGCCAACATGCCTTACATCAACCAGCGTTGGCTCGGCGGTATGCTGACCAACTTCGTCACCATCCGCTCCCGCATCAACCGCATGGAGGAGCTCGAGGCCATGGTCGAGGACGGCCGCATGGCTGTTCTGCCCAAGAAGGAGCAGGCTGTTCTCGGCAAGGAGCTCACCAAGCTCCAGACCAACCTCGGTGGCGCCCGCGACATGAAGGGTCTGCCCCAGGCTCTCTTCGTCATCGACACCAAGCGCGAGGAGAACGCCATCAAGGAGGCCCAGCGCCTGAACATCCCCGTCGTCGCCCTGATCGACACCAACTCCGATCCCGACGAGGTCGAGTACGGCATCCCCTGCAACGATGACGCTATCTCCGCTGTCACCCTTATGTGCGAGCTCATGGCTGACGCCTGCCTCGCTGGCTCCGGCAAGGAGCAGGTCTCCGAGGCCGAGATGGCCGCTGAGCCCAAGGCCGAGTAAATCAGTCTTAGTTAATTCTTTTTCATCTCTTTGAAAGGAACCACAATGGCCCAGATTACCGCCGCTATGGTCAAGCAGCTCCGCGAGATGACCGACTCCCCGATGATGGAGTGCAAGAAGGCTCTCGTCGAGGCTGACGGCGACATGGACGCCGCTGTCGACGTTCTGCGTAAGAACGGCCTTGCCAAGGCTGCCAAGAAGGCTGGCCGTGAGACCAACGAGGGCGCTGTCGCCGCGTTCGTCTCCGAGGATGGCAAGACCGGCGCTCTGCTCGAGCTCTCCTGCGAGACCGACTTCGTTGGCTCTAACGCCAAGTTCACCGGCTTTGCTTCCAAGGTCGCTGAGGTTGTCGCTACCACCGAGCCTGCTGACGTCGACGCTCTGCTCGAGAAGCCGATGGGCGAGGAGACCGTTTCCTCCGAGCTCACCGAGATGATTCACATCATGGGCGAGAACATGAAGATCTCGCGCTTCGCTGCGCGCAAGGCCGAGAACGGCGCGCTCGCTTCTTACATCCACATGGGTGGTAAGATCGGCGTCCTCGTCGAGTTCGCCTTCGAGAAGGCCGAGACCGCTCAGGCTGAGTCCTTCAAGACCTTCGCTCATGACGTTGCCCTTCAGGTTGCCGCCGTCGCCCCGATCTGCGCTACCCGCAATCAGGTTCCGGCCGAGACCGTCGAGCACGAGAAGCAGATCTACATGGCTCAGGCTGCCGAGTCCGGCAAGCCCGAGGCTATCCAGGAGAAGATGGCTGTCGGCCGTCTGGAGAAGTTCTACAAGCAGTCCGTGCTCACCGAGCAGGAGTTCATCAAGGACAGCTCCCTCACCATCAAGAAGTACGCTGAGCAGGTCTCCAAGGAGCTCGGCGACACCATTACCGTCGTTGCCTTTGACCGTCTGGTCCGTGGCGAGTAAATAAGCTCTTGTAGCTGGTAATGAGCAGGCTGTGGGTTTTACTCACAGCCTGCTTTTTCATGGCTCTCATCAGAGCCTTTGATATCATATTGAGAGTCTAATTAAAGGAGGATCGCTTTGTCCGACATCCGATATAAACGTGTGCTTCTTAAGCTTTCCGGCGAAGCACTGATGGGCGACGGCCAATATGGCATCGACCCTAAGGTTACCGACCATCTTGCCAAGCAGGTCAAGGAGCTGCTCGCCGTTGGCCATGAGGTCGGCGTCGTTGTCGGCGGCGGCAATATTTTCCGCGGCATGGCAGGCGCTGCCGGTGGCATGGAGCGTGCTCAGGCCGATTATATGGGCATGCTCGCGACCGTTATGAACGCGCTCGCCCTGCAGGATGCCTTCGAGCACAACGATGTTCCCTGCCGCGTGATGAGCGCTATCCAGATGAACGAGATCTGCGAGCCCTATATTCGTCGCCGCGCTATCAACCATCTGTCTAAGGGCAACGTCGTCATCTTCGCTGCCGGTTCGGGCAATCCGTACTTTACGACCGACACCGCCGCGGCTCTTCGTGCGTGCGAGATCGGCGCCGAGATTCTGATTAAAGCCACCAAGGTTGACGGCATCTACGACAAGGATCCCGTCAAGTGCGCCGATGCCGTCCGTTTTGACAAGATTACCTATCACGAGGTGCTCGTCCGCGGCCTGCAGGTTATGGATTCCACGGCTACGGCACTGTGCCAGGATAACCGTATGCCGATTTTGGTCCTCAACATCGATGGCGAGGACACCGTCAAGCGCGCGCTCGCGGGTGAGCCCGTCGGCACGCTTGTCTATCAGGAGGATTAAGCATGGCAGAGAACATCACCGCCCATATGGACAAGTCGCTCGAGTCCCTCAAGCATAACTTCTCCAAGGTCCGTACCGGCCGCGCCAATGCCAACATTCTGTCCGACATCACCGTCGATTATTACGGTGTTCCCACGCCGGTCACGCAGGTTGCCGCCGTCAAGACCCCCGAGGCCCACATGCTGCTCATCGAGCCGTGGGACAAGGCACTCATCAATGCTATCGTCAAGGCCATCGGCGCTTCCGATCTGGGCATTACCCCCAACTCCGATGGCACCGTCGTTCGTCTTCCGTTCCCGGCTCCCACTGAGGAGCGCCGTCGCGAGCTCGTCAAGGAGTGCCGCGAGTACGCCGAGCAGGCCAAGGTGTCTATCCGTAACATCCGTCGCGACTTCAACAACAAGCTCGAGCGCGATGAGGAGCTCACCGAGGACGATGTCCGTCGCGAGCAGGCCAAGGTCCAGAAGCACACTGATGAGTATGTCGCCAAGGTCGAGGAGCTTCTGAAGGAAAAAGAAGCCGAGGTCATGGAGATCTAAGGTGCAATACGACGAGCATAAACTGGTCGAGTACTTTGCCGACGCCCCTGCGGGCGTCGGTTTTTCCGACCTTGACCTCAATAACATTCCGCACCATATCTCGTGCATCATGGACGGCAACGGTCGTTGGGCCACGTCTCGCGGTCTTGCGCGCACTGAGGGCCACAAGGCGGGTATCGTCTCCCTTCGCGAGATTATTACCGCCTGCGTGCGTCTGGGCGTCGACGTGCTTTCTGCCTATGCGTTTTCTACCGAAAACTGGAACCGCCCGCAGCATGAGGTCAACGTCTTGATGCATCTGTTTGCCAAGACGTTTATCGACGAGCTGCCGCTTCTGAAGCGCGAAAACGTGCGTGTTGTCTTTTTGGGTGACATTTCCGCGCTGCCCAAGAAGACCCGCGACGTTTTTGAACGCGGTCTTGCCGAGTGCGCCAATCACACCGGCATGACGCTGGCGCTTGCCGTCAACTACGGCGCGCGTGCCGAGATTACCCGCGCTGTCCGTCAGATCGCACTCGACGCTGCCGCCGGTAAGATCGATCCTGGCGCAATTGATGACGACATGGTGGCTTCCCACCTCTATACCGCTGGCCTTCCCGATCCTGAGCTTGTGATTCGCACTTCTGGTGAGCTGCGCCTTTCGAACTATCTGCTGTGGCAGGTGGCTTATTCCGAATTCTACGTCACCGATACCTATTGGCCCGACTTTGATCGTTGGGGCCTTGTCGACGCCATTTTGGCCTATCAGGGCCGTGACCGTAGGTTTGGTGGTCTGAGCAAGACCGAGGAGGCTTAATCGTGTCCGATCGTCCCAAGGCAACTGCTCCCAAGACATCTGAGCGCAAGGCTGTCGCTGCGGGAGCGCCCGCAGCGAAGAATGGCACCGGTTCGTGGCTTGCGGGCTTTATCACCCGTGCCGCCGCCGGTATCGTCTATGCCGTTGTCTTTATCCTGTGCCTGGTTTTGGGTATCGTGCCCACTGCCATCTTTGTTTCTGTCATGAGCGGTCTGTGCTGCTATGAGTTTTTCCGTATGACGAGGCTCGATGGCAAGATGGCTAACGAGCGCATGGGTATCGCTGCCGCCGTACTCTTTCCGCTGTCGGCGTTGGGCGATTCGATGTTGCTGAATGCCCTGCTTTTTGCCCTGATGCTCGCTGTGGGCATTTGGTATGTCTGGTCGCCGCGTACCCGCATCTCTGATGTGGCCGTGACGCTCATGGGTCCCATCTACACTGGCTTTATGCTGTCGGCTATCGTGCTGCTGCGCGATGCCGTGCCCGGTTTTGCCGGCGCCCTGCTTTCGGTGGGCGTTTGCGCGTCCCTTTGGGTCTCCGATTCGTTTGCCTACATCGTGGGTAGCCGTATCGGCCAGCACAAGATGGTTCCCAAGATCTCTCCCAAAAAGAGCTGGGAGGGGTTTGTCGGCGGCATCCTGGGCTCGGTTTTGATTTGGCTCATCCTGTGGGCGACGCACTTCTACAAGCTCAGCCTGCCCTATGCGCTGCTGTGCGGCGTGGTCGTGTCCGTTCTGGGCGTTATCGGCGACCTCATCGAGTCGCGCATCAAGCGCGGTGTGGGCGTCAAGGATTCCGGCAACCTTATCCCGGGCCACGGCGGCATGCTCGATCGTAGCGATTCGCTTATCTTTGGCTGCATTACCGCGCAGCTGCTTTTGATGATCGGAGGCGTGCTGTAATGTCCTTCCAGACGACGTATGGCCCCGATGGACGTCTCCGTGTTGCCATCCTGGGTTGTACGGGCTCTATCGGCACCCAGGCGCTCGATGTGTGCCGCCAGCATGCCGATCGCCTGCAGGTGACGGCGCTGTCCGTTAACTCCAGTACCTCCGAACTCGTTGCCGCTGCCCGCGAGTTCTCGGTTCCGGCGGTTGCCGTGGCCGATGTCGCTCATGGCGATGACGCCGTGCTGCAAGAGTTGCCCGATGGAACGAAGCTCGGCGTTGGCGCGCAGGCGGTTTGCGAGCTCGCGCGTCGCGACGATGTCGACTGCGTGCTCGTTGCTATTGTGGGCGCCGCCGGTCTCGAGGCGAGCCATGCAGCCTTGACCTCGAATAAGCGCCTTGCCCTTGCCAACAAGGAGTCCCTCGTCGTCGGCGGCGACTTGCTTATGCCGTTGGCGCAACCGGGCCAGCTTATTCCAGTCGACTCTGAGCACTCCGCCATCTACCAGTGCTATCTGGGGGAGAACCCACGCGAGGCTCATTGTATTTGGCTCACCTGCTCGGGCGGTCCGTTCTTTGGCCGCACCCGCGACGAGCTCGACCGCGTGACGCGTGCCGATGCCCTCGCACATCCCACGTGGGCCATGGGTGCCAAGATCACCATCGACTCCGCCACCCTCATGAACAAGGGCCTGGAGCGCATTGAGGCCATGCATCTGTTTAACTGCGACCTCGATTTCATTAACGTGGTCGTGCAGCGTCAGTCCAAGATTCACTCTATGGTCGAGTTTGCCGACGGCTCCGTGATGGCGCATCTCGGTGCTTCCGACATGCGTATTCCCATCCAGTTCGCGTTCTCGTATCCCGAGCGTTGGGATACCCCGGCGCCTCGTATCGATTTCCGCGAGCTGGGGCGGCTCACGTTTGATGCTGCCGACATGGATACCTTCCGCTGTCTGGCACTGGCCGAACGTGCCGGCAAGACGGGTGGCACCATGCCGTGCGTGCTCAATGCCGCCAACGAGGTCGCCGTCGATGCCTTCCTGCACGATGGCTGCAGCTTTACCGATATCGATCGCATTGTGGAATCCTGCATGGATGCCCATGATATGCAGGCGGTCGATTCGTTTGAGCAGCTTCGCGACATCGATGCGTGGGCGCGTGAAAAGGCTGCGCAGGTGCTCGCCGCAACCCGTTCCTAACCCATAAGGATTGCTTTTTCGTTTTATGGATACTGTTCTGAGCGTTCTCTCATCGGTCTTTTGGGGCCTGCTGATGCTTTCCGTCCTCGTGTTTTTGCACGAGGGCGGCCACTTTTTGGCGGCGCGTGCCTGCGGCGTCCGTGTGACCGAGTTCTTTTTGGGCCTGCCGTGCCGCTTTGACATCCATTACACGTCGCGTCGCATTGGAACCAAGTTTGGCGTGACCCCGCTGCTGCTGGGTGGCTACGCTGCCATCTGCGGTATGGATCCGACCGACGTCTCCTGCGCCGATCGCGTGCTCGCGGCTATCTATCGTCATGGTCGCGTGACCGTGGCCGACCTTGCCGCCGAGCTCGAGCTATCCGAGGAGGTTGTGCTCGAGGCATGCGCCTTGCTCTTGGGTTGGGGCTCTATCGCGCCTTGGCATGAGGAAGGGGAGAAGCCTTCGCCGAGCTACTATCCCACCAAGTATCAGACGCTGCCGCGAGATGCGGCGGGTTACACCACCTTTGACGGCCGCCGTTTCGATCGCGCACATTCAACTTCCGAGGGCGATGTGTGGGAGCTGCCGTGCGGCGAGGCCGAGTTCCTTGCACAAGAGCGTTCGCACACCTATCTTGGCCAGGGTTTTCTCAAGCGCGCCTTTATGCTGCTCGCGGGCATTCTCGTCAATATCCTGACGGGCTTTTTGCTGCTTATGAGCATCTACTCTATTGCGGGTGTCACCGTGCCGATGGATACCAACGTGATCGGTCAGGTTGACGAGGGGTCTATTGCCGCCAACGCGGGTATTGAGGGCGGCGACGCGATCCTTTCGGTTGACGGAGTATCGTGCTCTACCTGGATGGACGTTTACGATGCCATCGGCAAGGCCGCCGGTAAGGACGATATCGCCATTGAGTATGAGCGCGACGGCAAGCAGCATTCGACCTCGGTTGCGCTCAAAGAGGACGAGCGCCTAGGTGTGTATGCCTCTACGCAGGTGGTCCGTTTAGACCCCATCACGTCGGCTCGCCTTTCGTTCTCCTATGTCGTGCAGACAGCGGAGGGCGTGATGCGCCTGCTCCAGCCGCAGCATACGATGGAGATTCTCGATCAGTCTTCTTCGATCGTGGGCATTAGCGTTATGTCCTCACAGGCTGCTGCTGCCGGCCCTGCCACGTTCCTTTCGTTTGCCGCCCTCATTTCGTTCTCGCTTGGCTTTATGAACCTGCTGCCCATCCCACCACTCGATGGCGGCAAGCTGGTCATCGAGATCATTCAAAAGATTGCTGGCCGCGAGCTTCCGCTCAAGGTCCAGACGATTGTGAGCTATGTGGGCATCGCGCTCTTTGCGCTGCTGTTTGTCTATATGCTTCGTTCCGACGTCCTTCGATTTATCCTGTAGGGGAGTGTTTGGATTGTCTTTATCCCATCCTTTGCCTCGCGAGTTGACGCGCCCCGTGCATGTGGGCGGTGTGCAGATCGGTGGCGGCGCGCCGGTGGTGGTCCAATCCATGACCTGCACCGATACCGCTGACGCCCAGGCAACGCTTGCGCAAGTGTGCGCGTTGGCGCAGGCTGGCTGCGATATCGTGCGTGTGAGCGTGCCCACCGAGGCCGCGCTTGAGGGTTTCCGCACCATCTGTGCCGAGTCTCCGGTGCCGATCGTCGCCGATATTCACTTTAACCATAAGCTCGCCATCGGCGCCGTCGAGGCTGGTGCCGCCAAGCTTCGCATCAATCCCGGCAATATCGGCGATTGGGCTAAGGTCGATGCCGTGATCGATGCCGCGGGCGCCGCTGGGTGCGCGATTCGTATCGGCGTCAATGCCGGTTCGCTCGAGCAGGATATCGCCGAGCGCGACGACCTTACGCAGCCCGAAAAGCTCGTGATGTCGAGCGAGCGTTTCGTCAAGCATTTTGAAGACCGCGGCTTTACGAACATTGTGCTTTCGGCCAAGGCCCATAGCGTGCAAACGACGCTCGATACCTATCGAGCCCTGTCGCGTGAGATTCCCCACGTTCCGCTTCACTTGGGCGTAACCGAGGCGGGTACCAAGCTGCAGGGCACAATCAAGAGCTCGGTGGGCCTTGGTGTCCTGCTGTCTGAGGGTATCGGTGACACCATGCGCGTCTCGCTCACGGCCGATCCGGTTGAGGAGCCGCCGGTTGCCTGGGGAATTTTGCAGTCGCTGGGCCTGCGTCGCCGTGGTCCCGAGATTGTCTCGTGCCCCACGTGCGCCCGCTGCCAGGTTAACTTGATTCCCATTGCCGAGGAAGTAACCGAGCGGCTTAAGAACTATGCCGCGCCGCTTTCGATTGCCGTCATGGGATGTGCCGTTAATGGCCCCGGTGAGGCTTCTGATGCCGATCTGGGCGTTGCTTGCGGACGTGGTCAGGCCCTGCTCTTTTCGCATGGCCAGATCATTGGTAAAGTAGCTGAGGATCAAATTGTCGACGCGCTTATGGCCGAGGTCGACAAGCTTATTGAGGAGAAATAAATGACTCGAGCAATGTATATGTCTAAGCTCTATGCGCCGACGCTCAAAGAGGATCCGGCCGACGCCGAGCTTGCTAGCCATCGTCTGCTGCTTCGTGCCGGTATGATCCGCAAGGAGGCCGCCGGTCTGTATTCCTATCTGCCGCTCGCTTGGCGCTCGATTCGTAAGATCGAGAACATCGTGCGCGACGAGATGGACGCCGCCGGCGCTCAGGAGCTCATGATGCCCATTATGGTCGATGCCGAGCTGTGGCGTGAGTCCGGCCGCATCGATGCCTATGGCAAGGAGCTCGTGCGCTTTGACGACCGTCATGGTCGCGAGTTTGTGCTGGGCCCCACGCATGAGGAGACCGTCACGGCCCTGGTGCGCAACGAGCTGCGCTCCTATAAGCAGCTGCCCGTCAACCTGTACCACATTCAGGATAAGTTCCGCGATGAGTTCCGTCCCCGCTTTGGCCTGATGCGCGGCCGCGAGTTCATCATGAAGGACGCCTACAGCTTCTCTGCCACGCAGGAGAGCCTGCAGGAGGAGTACGACAAGATGAAGCAGGCCTACGCCAACATCTGCGAGCGCTGCTACATCAAGGCTCTGCCCGTTGTCGCCGACTCTGGCGAGATCGGCGGCGACACCTCCGTCGAGTACATGGCTCTGGCCGACGCCGGCGAGGCCTCGCTCGTCTACTGCGACGATTGCGGCTTTGCTGCCGATGACGAGGCTGCAAGCACCAGGGTCGTTGTGACCGAGGGCCCTGGCGACGGTACGCTCACCAAGGTTGAGACTCCGGGCATGGGCACCATTGAGGCCGTCGCCAAGTTCTTCGGCTTCCCCGAGAACGGTACGCGCAAGTCGCTGGCGTTGATCGACTCCGAGGGCAAGCCAGTCGTGGCCATTGTCCCGGGCGACCATGAGCTTAACGACTGCAAGGCCGAGCATGTCTTTGGCAAGGGCTATCGCATGATGACCGACGAGGAGCTTCAGACCTACGGTCTGCACAAGGGCTTTATCGGACCGGTGAACCTGCCCGAGGGAATCCGTCTGGTGTGCGACGAGAGCCTGCGCGAGTCTAAGCAGTGGGCCTGCGGTGCCAACGAGGTCGATTATCACTTTACCGGTGCCTGCCCCGAGCGCGACTTTACCGTCGACGAGTGGGCCGACCTGGTCACCGTCGTCGCTGGCGATCCCTGCCCGCACTGCGGCAAGCCGCTCTCTGCTGCTCGCGGCATCGAGGTTTCGCAGGTCTTCCAGCTGGGCACCAAGTACTCCGAGGCCATGGGTGCCACCTTTATGGACGAGGACGGCAAGGAGAAGCCGCTTATCATGGGTTGCTACGGCGTGGGTGTGTCTCGCTCGCTCGCTGCCGTCGTGGAGCAGCACAACGACGAGCACGGCATCGTCTGGCCAGTCTCCGTTGCCCCGTACGAGGTTGCGGTGATTCCGCTCGATCCCAAGAAGGAGGAGTGCGCTACCGTCTGCGAGCAGATCGTTGATGGCCTGTGTGCCGAGGGTATCGAGGTCGTCGTCGACGATCGTGACGAGCGTCCCGGCTTTAAGTTTGCCGACAACGACCTTATGGGCTTCCCGTATCAGGTTGTTCTGGGTAAGCGCGGCCTTAAGAACGGCACCGTCGAGCTCAAGGACCGTGCCACGGGCGAGCGCGAGGATGTGGCGATCGACGAGGTCGTCGCCAAGGTCGCCGAGCTTGTGAAGGCAGCACGCCGTTAATCTACGCTTCTGCTATTAGATGTAATTGCAGGACTGCTCCGTATCTCTCTTAGGATGAGATGCGGGGCAGTCCTTTTTGTTGCGTGAATTAGCTCGACGGGTAAAGGAAAACCCCACAGCCCATGCGAGCTGCGGGGTTTCCTTTGTGCCTCCGATGCGAAATAAATCGCTCAGATATTACTGATAAT
Organism: Collinsella sp.; assembly: GCA_048291725.1. Taxonomy (GTDB): domain Bacteria; phylum Actinomycetota; class Coriobacteriia; order Coriobacteriales; family Coriobacteriaceae; genus Collinsella. Next base: position 84,029 of record DBEZXW010000083.1, read on the forward strand.
CGACGACGTCGATCCAGTTCTTCAGGAACTCATCGTTCACGTTGCGCTTACGAGCGAGCTCGGAAGCGGCGACGATGCTCGTCCACTGACGCACGACCTGCATGGGCATGTCGGCGCGGTCGCAGTAGAGCTCCAGGTAGGCCTCGGCCTGGTCCTTGCTGCTGAGGGCAAAGAGCAGGTAGGTGGTGGCAACGTCGGCAGCAGGGGAGCCCTGGGTAGCGTGTGCCCAGTCGCAGACGTACAGCTGGCCGTCGTCGCCGACGATGACGTTGGAGGGGTTGAAGTCGCCGTGGCAGACCTTGAACTCCTTGGTCATACCGTCCAGACGCTCCTGAAGGTTGTAGCGCGTGGTGGCATTGAGCTGATCAAGGCTGTCGATCATGCGGGCGAACTTGTCGCGCTGACGGTTGAGCAGCGGGGAGGTGTAGCCGTGGATCTCGATCTGGAGGTCGACGAACATCTCGAGGTACTCACCGAAGCGCTGGGGCTCGGCAGTCATCTTCTCGGCAAGGGTGGTGCCCGGAACCTTCTCGGTCACGAGCGCCCAGCCGTTGGCGTTCTCGAGCTGGGAAACCTCGAGAGCTTTGGGGCTGCGGATGCCGCACTCATTGATGCGGGCAAGATTCAAAGCCTCATTGAACACGTCGGAGACGGGCTTGGTCTCGTTAAAGACCTTGACGATCTTGTCGCCCAGGTCGTAAACGACCTTGTTGCCGCGGCGGACGAGCTCGGTCTTGGAATCGGGTAGCAGCATGGTTGCATCCTTTCAACGATGCGATAGAAGCGACGGCGGGGGTGTGTGAAACACCCGTGCACCCCCGCCGTTAAAAACCGTGCTAGAACTAGCAGACGGCGTAATCCTGAGGCTCGCGGCCGTAGTAGGCGTCCAGGTAGAGCTCCTTGATCTCGCTCATGAGCGGGTAGCGCGGGTTAGCGCCGGTGCACTGGTCGTTGAATGCCTGCTCGGTCATCTCGTCGAGGGTGTCGAGGAAGTACTGCTCGTCGACACCGTAGTCGGCGATGGTCTTCTTGACGCCGATGAAGTCCTTGAGCTCCTCGAGCTTCGTGATGAAGTTCTCGAAGACCTCCTTGTCGTCCTTGCCCTCGATGCCGCAGTACTTGGCCATCTCGGCGTAGTTGTGCAGCGCGTTGGGGTAAGGATACTGGGAGAAGGTACCCATCTTGACGGGAGCCTCGGCGGCGTTGTAGCGCATAACGCGGGTCAGGATGACGGCGTTGGCGAGGCCGTGGGGCAGGTGATGGAAGGCGCCGAGCTTGTGGGCCATGGAGTGGTTGAGGCCCAGGAAGGCGTTGGCGAAGGCCATACCGGCCATGCAGGAGGCGTTGTGCATCTCCTCGCGGGCATGCGGGTCCTTGGCGCCGTTCGTGAAGCTGGAGGGCAGGTTCTCGAAGACGAGCTTAGCAGCGCGCTCGGAGAGGCCCTTGGTGTAGTCGGAAGCCATGATGGAGACGTAGGACTCGATGGCGTGGGTCATGACGTCGATGCCGGAGGCAGCGGTCAGGCCGCGCGGGGCGGTCATGCAGTTGTCGGCGTCGACGATAGCCATGTTGGGGAGCAGCGCGTAGTCGGCGAGCGGCCACTTGATGCCGGTCTCCTTGTCGGTGATGATGGCGAACGGCGTGCACTCGGAGCCGGTACCCGAAGAGGTCGGGACGGCGACGAAGTAGGCCTTCTTGCCCATCTCGGGGAAGGTGAAGATACGCTTGCGGATGTCCATGAAGTCCATGGCCATGTCCTCAAACTTGCACTCGGGGTGCTCGTACATCATCCACATGATCTTGCCGGCGTCCATAGCGGAGCCACCGCCGACGGCGATGATGACGTCAGGCTCAAAGAGAGCCATCTGCTTGGCCCCGCGACGTGCGCACTGCAGCGACGGATCGGGCTCGACGTCGTAGAAGCAGTCGTGGGCGATGCCCATCTCGTCGAGCTTGGCCTCGATAGCGCGGGTGTTGCCATTCTTGAAGAGGAACTGGTCGGTGACGATGAAGGCACGCTTCTTGCCCATGACGTTGCCCAGCTCGTCGAGGGCGACGGGCGTGGAACCCTTCTTGAAGTAGACCTTCTCGGGAGCGCGGAACCACAGCATGTTCTCACGGCGCTCGGCCACAGTCTTAACGTTGATCAAGTGCTTCACCCCAACGTTCTCGGAGACGGAGTTGCCGCCCCAGGAGCCGCAGCCCAGGGTCAGAGACGGCTTCATGCCAAAGTTGTACAGGTCACCGATGCCGCCGTGCGAGGACGGGGTGTTGATGACGATACGGCAGGCCTTCATGACGTGCTCGAACAGGCTGATCTTCTCGGCCTGGGCGGGGTGCACGTACAGAGAGGCGGTGTGGCCCGGGCCACCGGCGAGCACCAGGTGCTCGGCCTTGTCGACGGCCTCCTGGAAGTCCTTGGCGTGGTACATGGCCAGGACCGGGGAGAGCTTCTCGTGGGAGAACTCCTCCTTGGCGGGGTCGGTGGAGGTGACCTCGGCGATCAGGATCTTGGTCTTGGCGGGAACCTCGATGCCGGCGAGCTCGGCGATCTTGGCGGCAGCCATGCCGGGGATGCGGTGGTCGAGAGCGCCGTTCTTGAACATGGCGGCACGCAGGGCCTCCATCTCGGCACCCTGCTTGACGAAGTAGCAGCCGCGCTTCTGGAACTCGGCCTTAACCTGGTCATAGATGGTGTCGATGACGGTCACGGACTGCTCGGAAGCGCAGATCATGCCGTTGTCGAAGGTCTTGGAGTGGATGATGGAGTTGACGGCGAGCAGCACGTCGGCGGTGTCGTCGATGACGACCGGGGTGTTACCGGCGCCAACGCCCAGGGCGGGCTTGCCCGAGGAGTAGGCGGCCTTGACCATACCCGGGCCACCGGTGGCGAGGATGATGTCAACGTCGCGCATGACCATGTTGGTCAGCTCGATGGAGGGGACATCGACCCAGCCGATGATGCCCTCGGGGGCGCCGGCCTTGACGGCGGCGTCAAGCACGAGCTTGGCGGCGGCGATGGTGCACTTGGCGGCAGCCGGGTGCGGGGAGATGATGATGGCGTTGCGGGTCTTCAGGCAGATCAGCGTCTTGAAGATCGCGGTGGAGGTGGGGTTGGTCGTCGGGATGACGGCACCCACGATGCCGATGGGCTCGGCGATCTTGGTGATGCCGTAAGCCTCGTCGCGCTCCAGGACACCACAGGTCTTGGTGTTCTTGTAAGCGTTGTAGATGTACTCTGCGGCGTAGTGGTTCTTGATGACCTTGTCCTCAAGAACGCCGCGGCCGGTCTCCTCGATGGCCATCTTCGCCAACGGGATACGAGCCTTGTTGGCGGCCATGGCGGCCTCATAGAAGATCTTGTCGACCTGCTCCTGCGTGTACGTAGCAAAAAGCGCCTGGGCCTCTCGCATCTGAGCGAGCTTAGCCTCAAGCGCCTCTACGTTGTCCACAATTGCGGGAGTAGTGTTTTCCGGTGACTTTTTCACCATTTGTGTCTCCTTGCGATCGGAGATTTACCCTACGCCTTGCATGATAGCAAGAAATTATTCGGCGAACGGTAAGATTCCTCTAAAAGGCACACTAAAACGCTTCAATAAAATGAAGCGTTTTAACTAGAACTATCTGCCCGCTGCATCTCCCCGCTTATTGGGGACAGACTTACATGAGTGCTTTCACTCATTTGGGACAGACATCGTTTTGCCATTTTGCCGTTCTGGGCCTGTTATTGCCGCTTATTGGATATAAATAGGCTCAGCATTTCGCGTTGCTTCTCTCCTTTTAGGTGTTGCCTGAACAGTTTTGAAAGGAGAGATTATGCCCCGATGCGCCCGCCCCGTTTCGATCACCGGCTATTACCACGTCTTTGACCGCGGCAACTCCAAACAGATTATTTTTGAAGATGACTCCGACCGTTATCGTTTCTTATCGGATATCTCGGACAGGTTTGCGCGCCATGAAGTGGCGGTGTTGGCTTGGTGCCTTATGGACAATCACTTCCATTTGATGGTTGATGACCCATTTGACAACCTTTCAAAGGCAATGCAGTGCGCGCTGACGGCATATGCTAAGTATTTCAATGGAAAAACGGGGAGAACGGGACATCTGTTTGACAATCGCTATTCGCGGGTCGCGGTTGAGTCGGACACGCAGGCGGTGCAGCTGCTCGACTATATTCATCTCAATCCCGTGAAGGGTGCGCTTGACTCGCTCGATGCGTACCGCTGGTCAAGCTATAACGCGTATCAGCTGGGCTATGATCCCTTTGACATCTGTGATGCGGCCCCTATGCTCGATATTGTCGGTGGCTCCCGTTGCTATTGCGAGCATCTCGAGGAAGTTGCCGGGCGCATCTGGTCAATGGAGGTTCTTCCACGCCGGCGGATCCCCGATGAGGAGGCCCTTTCCGTTGCGCGCGAAGTTCTGCCGAGCATAGATCCTGCACTGCTCAAAGCCCTGCCACGCCCCGAACGCGATGCGTGTCTGCTGAGGCTTAGGCGGGCGCATCTCACGGTCAAGCAAATTGCCCGTATCACCGGCATCGGCGCTACAAGCGTGACCAAGGCAACTGCAGGCTGGAAGGATGCTGCGTGAGGCAGGGGCCGGAGCCAGTCAGTGCGTCGCATGCGTGCTTCATGTCTGTCCCCAATGCGTGAAAGCACTCATGTAAGTCTGTCCCCAATGAGTGCAAAAAGGCGCCCTACGTAGGTGGGCGCCTTTGGTAAGTTCTATGTGAACGCGAGGTCTTTGACCCGGAGAGTCCGAGGTACTTGTTGGTAAGACCTTATTTAGGAGCGCGCAACCTTGCCAGACTTGAGGCAGGTGGAGCAAACGTTCATCTTGCGACGGTGACCATCGACGACGACGTAGACGCGCTGGATGTTGGGGCGGAACTTACGGTTGGTGACGCGGTGAGAGTGGCTGATGGAGCGACCGGCAACGGGGTGCTTACCGCAAACTTCGCAAACTTTGGACATAACTGACCCTCCTTGGGCGACAAACGAACATGTCGCGTTAACAAACAAGCCTGAACTATAGCACAGAAGTCGCTCCCTGTGCGCAATCTACACAGAGATATTCCTCTTTTGGCGATAGTGCTCACGCCACGGCCCTGGACGTAGATCCGATTTGCGTGCAGCAGAGGGGATTATGCCAGCTCGTGCGTGCGTTTTCAAGCTCGTCCCACAAATATATATATAGGTTTATGGAGCATTGGGCTCCGTTTACGGATTGCTCTGTATTTATGCTCGCAATTAAGCTCGAGGTTGGCTACACTATCCCTTGACCATTAAAGGGGTACGAGATACCCACATGGAATTACATAGCTGCCAAAGAGCAGACTTTCCTGTGGGTGTCTGGTCCGCTTTAAGCGGTCGGGCATCTATTTTTTTGACTGTGTCAGCAGTCAAGACATGTGAGGAAGGAGATCGATGGGCACGACTTCCCCCAAGGCGGTCATCATGGACGAGACCGCCGTCAATCGAGCAATGACCCGCATCGCGCACGAGATTCTCGAGCGCAACGAGGGCTGTGAAGACCTCGCTCTGGTCGGCATCGTCACGCGCGGCGACCTTCTGGCAAAGAAGCTCGCCGAGGAGATCAAGGAGATCGAGGGCGTCGACGTTCCGCTCGGCAGCCTGGACATCAGCTTCTACCGCGATGACTATGCGACCAATTTCGCTCCCGCGATCCACGCTACCAACATTCCCTTCAGCGTCGACGGCAAGCGCGTCGTGCTGGTGGACGACATCCTGTATACGGGCCGTACCATCCGCGCCGCTCTCGACGCCGTCATGGACCTGGGCCGTCCGAGCCGCATTGAGCTGGCAGTCCTCGTTGACCGCGGCCACCGCGAGCTCCCCATCTCGCCGGACTTTGTCGGCAAGAACGTTCCCTCGTCGCATGAGGAGAACGTGCACCTATATATGAAGGAAGTCGACGGCCGTACCGCTGTCGAGATCAACGACGTCGCGCCGGGTTCCCACGTGGGCTCCGCGCCGCTGGGAGGTGAGTAGTACCGTGGCGTTTAATCATAAGCACCTGATCGACATTACCGAGTACTCCGAAGAGGACATCAAGCTCATCCTCGAGACCGCCAAGGCGTTCTCCGAGGTCAACGAGCGTGCCATCAAGAAGGTCCCCACGCTCAAGGGCAAGACCATCGTCAACATGTTCAACGAGCCCTCGACGCGTACCCGCAGCTCCTTCGAGCTCGCCGAGAAGCGTCTTTCGGCCGACAGCCTCAATTTCGGCGGCTCCTCGACCTCCACGGTCAAGGGCGAGAGCCTCGTCGATACCGTCGAGACCCTCAACGCCTACAAGATTGACTGCATTGTCGTGCGCGACAAGCATGCTGGTGCTCCCTACATCGTCACGCAGAATTCGCCCGCGAGTGTTATCTGCGCCGGTGACGGTAAGCATAACCACCCCACGCAGGCTCTGCTCGACCTGTACACCATCTGGGAGCACAAGGGTGACTTCCACGGTCTGAAGGTCGCCGTCGTCGGCGACATCTCCCACTCCCGCGTTTGCGGCTCGCTGATCCCCGCCCTTAAGATCATGGGCTGCGAGACCTATGCCGTCGCCCCCGGCACGCTGCTGCCGCCGGCGCCCGAGGTTCTGGGCTGCGACCACGTGACGAGCGACCTCGATTCCGTCCTGCCCGAGCTGGACGTCGTCTACATGCTGCGCGTACAGCAGGAGCGCCTCGAGGGTGCCCCGTTCCCCACGATTCGCGAGTACCACAAGCTCTTCGGCCTGACCAAGGACCGTGAGAAGCTCATGAAGCCCGACGCGATCATTTGCCACCCGGGCCCCATCAACCGCGGCGTCGAGTTCGACTCCTATATGGCCGACCACCCGCAACGCTCCGTCATCCTGGAGCAGGTCTACGCCGGTATCTGCGTGCGTATGGCTATCCTGTATCTGCTGCTTGGAGGTGCCGATAATGGCCTTGCTTCTTAAGAATGCCCACGTCGTCGACCCGTCCGTCGAGCTTGACGGTGTCGTTGACGTCCTGATTGACGGCGACAAGATCGCCGAGGTCGGCGAGAACCTCGCCGCTGAGGGTGCCGAGGTCCGCGACCTTTCCGGTAAGTACCTCGTCCCTGGCCTGGTGGACATGCACGTCCACCTGCGCGAGCCCGGCTACGAGGTCAAAGAGGACATCGAGAGCGGCACCCGCGCAGCTGCCAAGGGCGGCTTCACCGGCGTGTGCGCCATGCCCAACACCGATCCCGTTACCGATAACGGTACCGTCGTTGAGTTCGTCAAGTCCCGCGCTGCCGAGGTCGGCCACTGCCGCGTCTATCCTTCTGGCGCCATGACCCGCGGTCTCAAGGGCGAGGCCATGTCCGAGATGGGCGATATGGTCGCCCACGGCGCCGTCGCCTTCACCGACGACGGTCGCGGCGTGCAGGGTGCAGGCATGCTCCGTCGCTGCATGGACTACGGCAAGATGTTCGGCAAGGTCTTTATGAGCCATTGCCAGGACGAGGACCTGGTCGGTCACGGCCAGATCAACGAGGGCAAGGTCTCTACCCGTCTGGCCCTCGAGGGCTGGCCGGCGGCAGGCGAGGAGCTGCAGATTGCCCGCGATATCGAGATCGCCAAGCTGACCGGTGCCAAGCTGCACATCCAGCACATCTCCACCGCGCATGGCCTGGAGCTCGTGCGTGCCGGTAAGGCAGCTGGCGTGCAGGTCACCTGCGAGGCCACCCCGCACCACATGTTCCTGACCGAGAACGACCTGGACGAGACCTACAACACCTCGCTCAAGGTCAACCCGCCGCTGCGTACCGATGAGGATGCCGAGGCAATCCGTCAGGGCGTCATCGACGGCACCGTAGACGTCATCGTCACCGACCACGCTCCCCACACCCCGTGGGAGAAGGCTCGCGAGTTCGAGCTTGCGCCCTTCGGCATGATTGGCCTCGAGACCTCGCTTTCGCTTGTGCTCACCGAGCTGGTCAACACGGGCAAGATGAGCATGGGCCGCATGGTCGAGCTCATGGCCATCAAGCCGCGCGAGATCCTGGGTCTGGACCAGGTTCAGGTCAAGGCGGGCTCCGTTGCCGACCTGACCGTCTTCGACGCGTCCGCCAGCTGGACGGTCGGCGAGGACGGCTACGAGTCGCGCGCCGAGAACTCCGGTTTTGCCGGCCGTACGCTCACCGGTCGTGCCACCGATGTGTTCGTCGGCGGTAAGCAGACGCTTGCCGACGGCTGCATCTGCTAGCATAGCCTTATCGCTTTTGTGCGCGGCGCCCTTGCGGTGCCGCGCTTTCTGTTCGTTTGGTCCATGCAATCGCATGGGGGATTGGAGCGTCTATGCCCACACCTTCCACTGCACGCATGCACGACTTCGAGGTCGTCTCGAACCAGGAGATCGCCGACGGCATCTTCTCGCTCGTTATCTCGGCCCCCAAGCTTGCAAGTGCGCTCAAGCCCGGTCAGTTCGTGAATATCGCCGTGCCGGGCGATGCTTCCTCGCTGCTTCGCGTGCCCCTGAGCTTCTATCGCGCCGACGCCGAGGCCGGCACCGTCGAGCTGTGGTACGCCGTCGTGGGCGATGATACCCGTCGTCTGTCGCAGATGGCCCCTGGCTCCACCTCCAACCTGCTGGGCCCTGGCGGCCGCGGCTGGTTCGTGCCCGAGGGCACCAGGAAAGCACTGCTCGTCGCCGGCGGCATTGGCGTTCCGCCCGTGCTCTGCCTGGCTGGCATGCTTGCCGAGCAGGGCGTGGACGTTGACGTATGCCTGGGCTTTGGCACCGCTTCCAAGGCCGTGGGCGTTGATGAGTTTCGCGCGCTGGGAGCCACGGTCAACGTGTGCACCGATGACGGCTCGTTGGGCACGCACGGCTTCTGCACCGATCCTGCCGCCGAGCTGCTCGGCGAGGGCGGTTACGACTACGTCGCCAGCTGTGGTCCCGCCGTCATGATGAAGAAGGTTGCCGCCGCTGCCGCCGAGGCCGGCGCGTACTGCGAGGTGTCGCTCGAGCGCATGATGAGCTGCGGCTTTGGTGCCTGCAACACCTGCAATGTCGAGACGGTCGACGGTATGAAGGGCGCCTGCATGTGCGGCCCCGTGTTCGATGCTTCCAAGGTGGTGGTCTTCTAGTGGGTACCGTGAACATGGCCGTCGATTTCGGCGGCGTCAAGATGCAGAACCCCATCAACACCGCAGCCGGTACCTTTGGCTACGGTTGGCAGTTCCAGAACTTCTTCGATGTCTCCCAGCTGGGTGCCATCACCACCAAGGGTTGCGCTGCCGAGCCCTGGCCCGGCAATCCCGCACCCCGCATGGCCGAGATCCCCGGCGGCATGATCAATTCCGTGGGCCTGCAGAACCCCGGTGTGGCCGCTTTCGCCCGCGAGTCCGGTCCGTGGCTCGAGCAGCTCTCCAAGGACGGTTGCCAGGTCATTTGCCAGGTTGCCGGTCATTCCGTGGACGAGTTTGTCCGTGCGCTCGAGATGTATGTCGAGCTGTGCCCCTGGGCTGCCGGCTATGAGATCAACGTGAGCTGCCCCAACATTGCCGCCGGCGGTGCCGCCATGGGCTCCACGCCCGAGGGCGCCTCTGGCGTCATGGCCGCCTGCCGCAAGGTGACCGACAAGCCGCTGTTTGTGAAGATGGCCCCGGTTAACGTCGCCGAGATCGCCAAGGCCCTCGAGGCCGCCGGCGCCGACGGCCTTTCGGTCATCAACTCCATTCAGGGTATGGCCATCGATGTCCATACCCGCAAGTCGCGTGTGGCCAAGCCCAAGGGCGGTCTTTCGGGCCCGCTGTGCCACCACATCGCCGTTCGCATGGTCTGGGAAGTTGCCCAGGCCGTCGATATCCCCATCAACGGCGTCGGTGGCGTCATGACCGGTGAGGACGCGGCCGAGTTTATCCTGGCTGGCGCTACCTGCGTATCGGTCGGTATGGCCAACTTCGTCGATCCGTGCGCTTCGCTCAAGATTGCGCGCGAGCTCGAGGCCTGGGCCGAGTCCCAGGGCGTGAAGGACATCAACGAGCTGGTAGGTGCTTTCGAATGCTAGAGACCGATGCCCGCGACCGCGTTATCGTCGCCCTCGACTGCGACCGTGAGCGTGCACTCGAGCTCGCCCATGAGCTTTCGGGCCATGCCTCCTGGCTTAAAGTGGGCATGACGCTCTATTACGCTGAGGGTCCCGAGATCGTCAAGACCTTTAAGGACCTGGGCTTCAAGGTCTTCCTCGACCTTAAGTTCCATGACATTCCGCATCAGGTGCGCGGTGCCGCTCGCTCGGCCTCGCTTGCCGGTGCCGACCTGCTTTCGGTTCACGGCTTGGGTTCGGGTGCTATGCTCGCCGCCTGCCGTGAGGGTGCCGAGGAAGCGCGCGAGGATCGAGCCAAGCTCGTCGCCATCACCGTGCTTACGAGCATGAATCAGGATGCGCTGAGCGAGATCGGCGTCGAGTCGCCCGTTGCCGAAGAGGCCGCCCGTCTGGCAAAACTCGCCCTGGCCAACGGTATCGACGGAATCGTGTGCTCGCCGATGGAGGCTCATGACATGCGTGAGCTGCTGGGCCCCGATGCGCTGATCGTGACCCCGGGCGTGCGTCCGGTTGGCGCTGCGCTGGGCGATCAGTCCCGCGTGGCCACGCCTTCCCAGGCTATTGAGCGCGGCGCGAGCCATATCGTGGTGGGCCGCCCCATTACCGGCGCCGACGATCCGGTTGCCGCGTTTGACGCCATCGTTGCCGAGCTGGTCGAAAACGTCGCATAAAAGATTCCCTCAAGTCACCACTTTTGGGTCTCAATAGCACAAATTAGCCCCTGTGCCTGCGAAAACTTTCCCATCCTTTGTGTGGAATCGCAGGTCGGGGGCTCATCTTTTAGCGCGATATATTGCACTTTTTGCCTGTATCGTCTAACCTATGGAGCCGCGATTGGCCATTTTGTACGTTTTACGTGCTAAAATGCCAAATAATGAATCAGATATAACCCAACTATTTGGAGGTACGAATGGCACTCCCTCAGCTTACCGATGAGCAGCGCAAGCAGGCTCTTGAGAAGGCTGCCGCCGCGCGTCACGCTCGCGCAGAGCTCCGTGAGCAGATCAAGAAGGGCGAGAAGTCCCTCGAGTCCGTGCTCAACTCCGATGACCCCATTGCTTCCCGCATGAAGGTTTCCACCCTCATCGAGTCTCTCCCCGGTTATGGCAAGGCCAAGGCCGCCAAGATCATGGAGGAGCTCGGCATCTCCGCTACCCGTCGCGTCCAGGGCCTTGGCGTCCGTCAGCGCGAGCAGCTCCTCGAGCAGCTGACCAAATAAGTGAGCGCTCAGGATTCAAAGCTCTTTGTGATTTCTGGACCGTCAGGCGCGGGCAAGGGCACGCTCGTCACTCGTGTGCGCGAGCGTCGCTCTAACCTGGGCCTGACGGTTTCGGCTACCACACGAGCCCCACGCAAAGGCGAGGTCGATGGCGTCAATTACTTTTTCCTGACGCGCGAGGAGTTCGACCGCCGCGTGGCAAACGGTGAGTTTGTTGAGTGGGCCGAGGTCCACGGTAACTGCTACGGCACGTTGGTGAGCGAGGTCCAGTCCAAGCTCGCCTCTGGTTCGTCTCTCATCTTGGAGATCGATGTTCAGGGTGCCCTGCAGGTCAAGGAGCGTTTCCCCGAGGCCGTGCTGATCTTTATCAAGCCACCCTCGCTCGAGGTGCTCCGCGAGCGTCTAATCGGTCGCGGTACCGAGACGCCCGAGACGATTGAGCTGCGTATGGCAAACGCCGCCCATGAGCTCGCCCTTGCCGACCGCTACGACGACGTCGTGGTGAATGACGATCTCGACCGCGCGACCGATGAGCTCGTTCGCGTTCTCGATATGCATGAAAGGATCTGAGGTCCGTGTCCGTTGTAAAGCCTTGCATTGACGATCTTCTGGAGAAGACCGATCACAACCGCTTCCTGCTCGCTTCGCTTGCCTCCAAGCGTGCCTGCGACATCAATAGCATGCTGCGCGGCCAGCATAACCGCGTGCTTGCCGTTCAGGATGTCGACGACATCACCATCGCGCTCTCCGGCGCCGATACCATCTCGATGGCTATGGACGAGATCGTCGACGGCGATATCTCCTACGACGAGGCCCGTTACGAGAAGGCGCTCGGTCATAAGGTTGCTGAAGCCTAAATGGCAGCTCGCGTCTGCCTGGTCCACTATCACGAGGTTGGACTGAAGGGCAAGAACCGCGCACATTTTGAGCATATCCTCATGGATAACATTAAGGCGGCTTTGGCCGCCTTTTCCGTGAACGCCGTGTCTCGAATTTCCGGTTATATCCTCGTGACCTTTAACGAGCATCAGGCCGACGAGGCGGCGCGTGTCATCCGCACCGTCCCCGGCGTTGCCCGTGTGTCCCTGGCGTACCACACCAACCGCGACCCGCAGGAGTACTGCGCCGCCGCCGTCAAGGCGCTGCGCGAGTTTGGCCCCTTCGATTCGTTTAAGGTGCACGCCAAGCGCTCCAATACTGACTATGAGCTCACCTCGATTGATATCAATCGTCAGGTGGGCGAGGTGCTGTGCGAGGCCTTCCCCGATAAAAAGGTTCAAATGCACGACCCCGATGCGATGGTGCATGTACTGGTGGTCCAGGGTAGCGTCTACGTGTATGCGCGCTCTGAGCGCGGCGTGGGCGGCCTTCCGGTGGGTTCTGCCGGCAAGGTCGTGACGCTTCTGTCGTCGGGTATCGATTCTCCGGTGGCGACCTGGATGCTCGCGCGTCGCGGCGCGGTGTGCGTGCCGGTACATTTCTCCGGTCGTCCGCAGACGCCCGATACGAGCGAGTATTTGGTGCAGGACATCATCCGTGCGCTTGAGCCGGGTGTCCAGATCGGCCGCCTGTACGTGGTACCGTTTGGCGATTGCCAGCGTGAGATTTCCGTCGCCTGCCCCAGTAACCTACGCGTGATCATGTATCGCCGCATCATGTATTCGGTTGCCGAGCGCATCGCGCATATCGAGGGCGCCAAGGCCATCGTGACCGGCGAGTCGCTCGGTCAGGTTGCCTCCCAGACGCTCGAGAACATCATGGCCGTCAACGAGGCCGTGAAGATTCCTGTGTTCCGTCCGCTCATCGGGTCTGACAAGCAGGAGATCATTGCGCGCGCTCAGGAGATCGGTACGTTCGATATTTCCACTGAGGCAGCGCCCGACTGCTGCACGCTTTTTATGCCGCGTCGTCCCGAGACGCACGCCAAACTCGATGCCGTGCACGAGGCCTGGGAGCTGTTCGACCACGAGGAGATGATCGAGCGCTTGCTTAAGCAGACCGAGTATATCGACTTCTCCAGCAACACGTATAAGGCCCCTAAGACCTTAAAACGCAAACATTCGGAGCTTGCTCCGCGTGAGATCTACCAAGATCACGAGTAATTGCCTGCATAGACCGACGATGCGCCTGCATCGTCGGTCTTTTGCTATCTGGGCATTTTGCGGCTAAGTGTTCATTTGCTGACGTGTGCCTGAATAAATTGACAGATTTGTGCAAGGTTTTGGTCGGCTTTTGGTTTGACCGCTAAAACCGGTTTTGGGGCGTGGCTGTTGCGGGGCTCCTTTCCTGACACGATGGTGTTGGGAGGTTTTGCTATGGCGCAGCGCGAACAACACGAACGAGTCAAACGGATGGACCGCTTGGCGGACAAGCTGTTCGGTCATAAGGCAGTGGTGATGGCGATACTGGTCGTCATTGCGATGGCGAGTGGACTGGCGATGGCGAACCTTGGCGGCGGTGCCGGTGGCGTGTCGTTTGAGCGCACTGACGGTTCGGGCTCGTTGGTGGAGCCAGGATCCGGTGATGCCTCGAGCGGAAAGACATCCGAAGGTTCTTCGACTAAGGCTTCTGCCGCGGCAGAGGTCTATGTCGATGTCGATGGCGCCGTTGTGTCGCCCGGCGTATATCGTCTCAAGGACGGCGCGCGGGTGGCTCAGGCGATTGATGCCGCCGGCGGGCTGGCGCCCGAGGCAGACGTTACGGGGCTCAATCGGGCATCTAAGGTCACTGATGGACAAAAAATCCACGTTCCAACGGTAGGGGAGCAGCAGGCGTCCATTGCGGAAGCCGGTGTTGATGGTGGGGCTTCCGCATCATCGGGCGTGAGTGGCGCAACAGGCCTAGTAAATATCAATACGGCAAGCGCGGCAGAGCTACAGACGCTCTCGGGCATCGGTCCCTCCATGGCCCAGTCGATTATCGATGAGCGGACAAAGAACGGTGCTTTTGCCTCGGTTGACGATCTGATGCGTGTGTCGGGAATCGGCGAGAAGAAGCTTGCCAAAATCAAAGATTGCATCTGCGTATGAGTGCGACCGAGCGCGAACATGTGATGCCTCCGCGGCCCCTGATGCCGTGGACGATGGCCCTGTGTGCCGGCATGTGCATGAGCTGCGCCTTGGTGCTCAACGTGGCCGCTGATGCGCTGCTGAGGGAGCAGGCGCCGGCGGTCGGGCTGCTATGGGCCATTCCCGTTGCGGCGGCGGTATTCGTTGTGCTGGCTCAATCTTGTGCGCGGCTTGCCCCTTGGAAGCGGTGGCTGTATGCCGCGTCCGTCGGTCTCGTGGCGGGAGCGGTCGTCTCGGCGTGGTGGGCTGTGGGCACGCTAGGCGCCTCGAAGGCGCTCGACGGTCGAGCGGCAAGCGGCTTCGAGTTTGTCGTGCAGGGTGATCCATCCATAAACGACGACGTGTATTCCTATACCTGCGAGGCACGCGCGGACGGTAAGAACTTGGCAACGGTTCGCCTATCGTTTGACCGCGAGCTCAAGGTCGGGGCGCACGTGCGTGTTATCGGTCGCGTTTCACGTTTTGAGAACGATCCATATGGACGATCGCGCGTGCTCCGAGGCGAGGTGCGCAAGGTTCAAGCCGTTCGAGTTGTGTTGGTCGATGAGGGCTCTCCGGGGCCGCTGCTTCGGCTGCGAAATGGGCTGCTAGCGTCCATCGCGCCTGCGACCGACCCGGCGCGTGCGCTCATAGCCGGTGTCGTCTGCGGTCGTTCGGCCGAGCTACGCGCCCAGCCGGCGGGCGACTGGTTTTCGGTAACGGGAACGGCGCATCTTATCGCCGTCTCGGGCAGCCATTTGGCTATCGTGGGGTTTGTAATCGAGGGTGTATTGCAAAAGACTCGGTGCTCACGTGGTCTTCAGCGGGCGATATTGGCGGTAACGCTTGTGGGCTACGCTGCCTTTACGGGCGCGTCTCCCTCGGCCGTGCGCGCGTGCTGCATGGTGTTCGCGACGCTTGTCGTAAACGGCGCGGGGCGTCGCCGGCACGGTGCATCGGCACTCTTCGTAACCATGTCCATCTTTGTGCTACTGCGGCCGACGGTGCTGTTCGAGATGGGCTTTCAGCTTTCATGCGCCAGCGTTTTAGCCATTCTGTACTTTTGCCCCTATGCGACCTACGCTTTGGGTGAGCTGGGTGTGCCATCGGGCGTTGCCGGCATGCTTTCCGTCACGTTGTGCTCGCAACTGGCGACACTTCCCATTACCATTCCTGCCTTCGGTACGTTCTCGCTCATTGCTCCGCTGGCAAATACGGTCATCGGTCCGGTGGTGAGCGTACTGCTTGCTGTGTCGATCGTGATGGTTCCCTTTTCGCTCGTGGCACCTTTGCGGACTTGGGCGCTCATTGTGCCCATGATTGCCGCCCGCTGCGCGCTGTTCTTCGAGCAGCTGTTTGCCGCCGTGCCGGGTGCATCCGTGAGTGTGTCGCCCGATAGCGTGTGGATTTACCTAGTGCCGTGTTTGCTGGCGGTTCTGCTGGTCTGGTGGCCGCGTCCCCGTGCACGTCCTATGGCGGTGGGGCTTGCATGCCTGGTGCTCTTGGCTGCGATTCCGTACGTCTACTGGGATCGATTCGCTCCGCCTTCGGTGACGGTGCTCGATGTGGGCCAGGCGGATGCGATTCTTATCCGCCAGGGCGGCGCGGTAGCACTCGTCGACTGCGGGCTCGATGAGCGCGTGGTAGCGGCGTTGGTTCGCAATAACGTGCACCATATCGATGCCGTCTTTGTGACGCATTGGGATGAGGATCACTGGGGTGGTCTACCTGCCGTGCTCGAACAGTTTTCGGTCGGAACGATTGCCGTGGCGGCGGATGCGTTGGAGGATGCTCCTGCCGAGGTATTGAATCGACCTGGCGTTGAGTATCGGCAGGTGCGCCGTGGGGATACGGTCGACATCGGCTCATTTTGTGCCCGCGTGATGTGGCCGTTCGAGTCCGTAGATGGCGAGGGAAATGAGGACTCGCTTGTCCTGTTGCTCTCTTATGTTCAGGAAGACAAGGGCCTGCGCATGCTCCTCACCGGTGATGCCGAGCTCGACCAAGAACGGGAATTCGTGCAGGAGGTGGGGGATATCGATGTGCTTAAACTTGGGCATCACGGCTCTAAGGTTTCAGTCGATGGTGAGTTGCTGGACGTCCTGAAGCCTGAGCTTTCCCTCGCGAGCGCGGGCGAGGGGAATCGATACGGCCATCCGTCCGATGCCTGCATCGATGCCGTTAAGGAAGCGGGCAGTGTGTTCGCGTGCACTATCGAACACGGCGACATTACCGTCACGCCAACTGCGAATGGCTTTGCGATGCGATGCCAGCGACCGTGACGACGTCGTTGGCGTGTGGTGGGCCCCTGGGCTAGAATGGCACGGAACGAATACGAAGGCCTGCGGGAGGGGAGCGCAATGTCCGAAATCGGTCTGCTGCCGGCATATCTGATCGTCGGTACCGACGGCGTCAAGCGCGATCACGCCGTCTCGCGTATGAAAGCGCGTCTGGAAAAGACGGGCATGGTCGAGTTCAACCTCGACGAGCGCGATATGACCAAAGACCCCGATATCGAGTCGATTATCGGATCGCTCAACACCTTTCCCATGGGCAGCGAGTTTCGCCTGGTAATCCTTGACGGCTGCTCAAAACTCGCCAAAGCGATCTCCGAGCCGCTTGTCGACTATCTGGCGAGTCCCAGCCCCACGACGGTTTGCCTCATCATCGCCGACTCGCTTGCCAAGAACACGCGCCTGTATAAGGCGATCGCCAAAATCGACAAGAAGGCCGTGATCGATTGCTCCGGCACCAAGCGCTGGGAGCTGCCGCGTCGCGTGCAGCAGATGGCGACGCAGCACGGCAAGTCGATCTCGACGGCGGCCGCCGAGGAGCTCGTCTCGCGTTCGGGTGAAAACACTCGCATGCTCGATAACGACTTGGTTAAGCTTGCCCAGATGGTCGAGGCGCCCCAAATTGAGCTTGCCGATGTGGAGCGCTGGATTGTACGTACGGCCGAGGTCCAGCCCTGGGACTTTCTCAATGCGGTCTCGGCCCGTGACATGCGACGCTCGCTTGAGCTTTTCAATCTATTGCCCGCCAAGAGCTACGTGTGGACTTACACGTTGCTGTGCGGCCGCATCCGCGGGCTTATCGTCGCCAAGGCGCTCGATGCGCGCGGACAGGGTCGTGAGCTGGCCGCAACGCTCAAGCTCCAGTCCTGGCAGGTCAAGAATCACCTGACCTGGGCACGTCGCTTTTCGATGGCAGAGCTCGTCGCAGCGCTCGAGGGGGCGGTCGATGTAGAGCTCGCGCTCAAGGGTTCGGCCGATTCTCGGACTGCGCTTTTGCTCTGGATTACGAACATCTTGAGAAAATCGTGATGATACCTGCCTATTTGACAAATTCGTTCTATCCCTTTGAGGGGGAGCGTGCTATAGTAGGCGCTTGCATGACCTCACCGTGTCTCAGAGGTGTCATACATTTTTTGCAAGGAACTCGAAAGGAACTCCAGAAGTGGCAAACATCAAGTCTCAGAAGAAGCGTATCCGCACCAATGAGGCAGCTCGCATGCGTAACAAGGCTGTCAAGTCCGAGCTCAAGACGCTGACCAAGCACGTCCAGTCCGCCGTCGCCGAGGGCGACGCCGAGAAGGCCCAGGCTGCCCTCAAGACCGTCACCAAGCGTCTCGACATGGCTGCCGCCAAGCATGTTATCCACAAGAACCAGGCTTCCAACCGCAAGTCCGGTCTTGCCAAGCTCGTGAACAGCATCAACGCCTAAGTTGTAAATTTCACACCACACAGATTACGCGCATAAATGGAGCCTGTTTTATGGAACAGGCTCCATTTTTTGTACCGCTCGGGTAAGATAGTCCGCATGAATACTTCAATTGACATTTCCCACATCCGCAACTTCTCAATCGTTGCGCACATCGACCATGGCAAGTCCACGATCAGCGATCGCATCCTCGAGCTCACCCATACCGTCGACGAACGCGACATGGAGTCGCAGCTGCTCGACACCATGGATATCGAGCGCGAGCGCGGCATCACGATCAAGTCCAATGCCGTTCGCGTGTCCTATGACGCCGACGATGGCGAGACGTATCAGTTCAATCTGATCGATACGCCGGGCCACGTGGACTTTACCTATGAGGTCTCGCGCTCGCTGGCAGCCTGTGAGGGCGCGGTGCTCGTTGTCGACGCCACGCAGGGCGTCGAGGCGCAGACCGTCTCCAACGCGACGCTCGCCATGAACGCCAATCTGGACATTGTGCCGGCCATCAACAAGATCGACCTGCCCTCGGCTCATCCCGACGAGGTTAAGACCGAGATCGAGGATGACCTGGCGATCCCTGCCGATGATGCCGTGTGTGTCTCGGGCAAGACCGGCGAGGGCATCCACGATCTGCTGGAGTCCATTGTCTTTTTGATCTCTCCGCCCAAGGGCGATGCGAACGCGCCGCTCAAGGCACTCATTCTGGATTCATACTTCGACGAGTATCGTGGCGTCGTCGCCACGGTGCGCATCTTTGACGGCTCCATCAAAAAGGGCGATACCTTGCGCATGATGCAGGCAAAGGGCGACTTTTTGGTCGATGGCGTGGGCGTCAAGCGTCCCGCCGAGACCCCGGTCGACGCGCTCACGGTCGGCGAGGTCGGATACGTGGTCACGGGCCTGAAGGACCCCGAGGCCGTTCGTGTGGGCGATACCCTCACGTGGGCGTCGAATCCCTGCCCCGAGCCGCTTCCCGGCTACCGCGAGGCCAAGCCCATGGTTTATACGGGCCTGTTCCCGATCGATAACAAGGACTACGAGAACCTGCGTGACGCGCTCGATAAGCTGCACGTCAACGACCCGTCGTTGGTGTGGGAGCCCGAGACCTCGGTGGCGCTCGGCTTTGGCTTCCGCGTGGGCTTCTTGGGCCTGCTGCATATGGAGGTCGTCAAGGAGCGCCTGGAGCGTGAGTTCAATCTTGACCTCATTGCTACGAGCCCCTCGGTGGACTATCACGTCTACAAGACTGACGGCGAGATGATTGATGTCCGCAGCCCGCAGGATCTGCCCGAGGCTACGCGCATCGAGCGCATCGAGGAGCCCTACCTCAAGGCCAAGATTATCTGCCCGCCCGAGTACACGGGTGCCGTCATGCAGCTCGCTATCGAGCACCGCGGCATTACTACCGACATGATTCATCTCACGAGCAAGTCGGTCGAGATGCGCTTTGATATGCCGCTCGCCGAGCTCATCTTGGACTTCTTTGACCAGCTCAAGAGCCGTACCAAGGGCTATGCCTCGCTCGACTACGAGTTCAACGAGTACCGTCCCTCCGAGCTTGTGAAGCTCGATATCTTGCTTTCGGGCGACGAGGTGGACGCGCTGTCGTTTATCGTCCACAAGGACAAGGCCTACGGTCTTGCCCGCGGCCTATGCGACAAGCTCAAGGAGATTATTCCTCGTCAGCTGTTCGAGGTGCCCATCCAGGGTGCTATCGGCAACAAGATCATTGCCCGTTCCACCGTCAAAGCGCGTCGCAAGGACGTTCTTGCAAAGTGCTACGGCGGCGATATCTCGCGTAAGCGCAAGCTGCTCGAGAAGCAGAAAGAGGGCAAGAAGCGCATGAAGGCCATCGGCTCAGTCGAGGTCCCGCAGGAGGCCTTTATGGCGATCCTCAAGGTGGACGAGTAGGTCTATGGCGCTTTCTGAATACAGCAAGCGGCTGCTGGGTGCTTATGCCGAGCAGCCGTTCCTTATGGCTCCTATGGCGGGCGTGACCGACCCCGCCTATCGCATAATGTGCCGCCGCCGCGGTGCCAACCTTGCCTACAGCGAGATGGTGAGCGTGGCTGGCCTTGCCTATGCCAGTAACAAAACGTGGCGCCTGGTGCTGCCGGCCGACGAGGAGCAGCAGATTTGCGTGCAGCTCTTTGGCTCCAAGCCCGAGCAGTTTGCGAGCGCCGTCGCCGCCGTCGAGGATCGTGTGGGCGATCGCCTGTCGCTCATCGATATCAACATGGCCTGTCCTGCCCGAAAGGTTGTCACCAAGGGCGAGGGCTCTGCCCTTATGCGCACGCCCGATTTGGCCGAGAAGATCGTCGAGGCGGCGGTGGGCGCGGCGCATGTGCCCGTGACCGTAAAGATCCGCAAGGGTTTTTATGCCGAGGACCGTAATGCCGCGACGTTTGCCCAGATGCTCGAAGGCGCCGGTGCCGCCGCGGTGGCGGTGCATGGCCGCTGCGCCACGCAGCTCTATACGGGCCAGGCCGATTGGTCTGTCGTCGATGAGGTTGCCGACGCTGTCGAGATTCCCGTTATCGGTTCGGGCGATGTGTTCTCGGCCGAGGACGCTGCTGAGCATCTGCAAGGCTCGGGTGCCAGCGCGGTGTTTATCGCGCGCGGCATCTACGGTAATC
Organism: Collinsella sp.; assembly: GCA_048291725.1. Classification (GTDB taxonomy): domain Bacteria; phylum Actinomycetota; class Coriobacteriia; order Coriobacteriales; family Coriobacteriaceae; genus Collinsella. The sequence continues at coordinate 104,733 of DBEZXW010000083.1, forward strand.
CCTGGGTGTTCGGCGATGCTCGCGCCCTTGCACTCGATGGCATACCGGTGCCGGCACGCAGCTCCGTCGAGCGCCTGGACGCCCTGCGTGAGCACCTTACGCTGACGCATGAACTCTTACCGCTCATGTCGCGTGCCCGCACGTACGCAAGCTGGTACTTAAAAGGCATGCCCCATGCCGCCGCTTGGCGTGCCCATGTGGTGCGCTGTTCCACTTACGAGGAGTTTATGGCGCTGGTCGATGAGATCGAGCGCGATGTGGTGGCCTGCGAGGCCGCCCTTGCCGCTGGCAAGTCGGTGCCTGCTCATCCGCTGGAGGCCTAATAGTGGCCGTTACCGCGCTGTACGTGCACGTGCCGTTTTGCGCCCAAAAGTGCCGGTACTGCGACTTTGACTCGCGCAGTTTTGCTCCGTGCGACCTGAGCGCTGCGCTCGATGCCTATTTTGAGCAGTTGTTCGCGCGCCTCGATGCTTTTGGCAAAGCTGGGGCCTTTGACCAGATCCGCACCGTCTATGTTGGCGGCGGTACGCCGTCGCTGGCGGGGGAGCGCTTGGTGGAGCTGGCGCGGCGTATTCGTGCGTCGTGTGCCCCCGTTGAGTTTACCTGCGAGGCCAATCCCGAATCGCTGACCGCCGAGCTTGCCGCTGCGCTTGCCAAGGTTGGTGTCACACGCATCTCTCTGGGCGTGCAAACGCTCGATAACGCCGAACTTACCGCCATCGGCCGCATTCACGATGCCGATCGGGCGCTCGCTGCCATCACGACGGTTAAGGACGCTGGGCTCGATGTGTCGTGTGACCTGATGTGTGGCCTTCCCGGGCAGACCGCCGTAAGCTGGCAGCGCACGCTCGATGGCGTGCTGGCGGCGGCTCCGCATCATGTGTCGGTCTACCCGCTCACGCTCGAGGGGGGGACGCCCCTTTATCGCATGGCGTGCCGTGACGAGTCGCTCGAGCCTGATGAGGATTTTCAGGCCGCATGCATGGACGTGGCACGCGAGCTCCTGGGTGCCGCCGGCTATCACCCGTATGAGGTGGCAAGCTACGCGCTCGACGGACATGAGTGTGCCCACAACATTGCCTATTGGACAGGACGGGGCTATCTGGGCTTGGGCCGCTCTGCCGCCGGTATGCTCGACGCCGAGGATTTCGATCGCTTGGCCGGGCTGTTTCCCGACGTGCCTGCTCGCGGCGATGCGTATCGCGTGCGCTTGGTGCAACGCGACGACGCCGCGACGACGTTTGATGCCGAGTATCTGTCGCAGCGCGAGGCTGCGGCCGAGGATTTGATGCTCGCCTGCCGCATGACGCGTGGCATTGGGCCCGATCTGTTGGTTCGCTCGGCAAGCGTGATCGCTGCAGACGAGCTGGTGGCGGCCTGTGACCGTGCGCTCGAGTTGGGTCTTGCCACTTGGGTGCCCGATTATGTCGAGGGGCATGCGGGGTGCGTCGCCTCGAAAGACGTTATCGCAGGTCGTGCCCACGCCCGTTTAGCGCCGACCCACCTGGGCTGGCTCGATGGAAATGTTCTGTTCGAGCTGTTTTGGGATCTAGCTTAGGCCGCTCGGGTAGAATTACCGGAATATATACGCTGCTGTGAGCAGGAGGTTGCCTCGCATGGCGACGATGAACGAAAAAGATTACTACGAGATTCTGGGTGTCTCCAAAGACGCCACCTCGCGTGATATTCAAAAGGCCTTCCAGCAAAAGGCCCGCAAGCTCCATCCGGACGTCAACAAAGAGCCGGATGCCGAGGAAAAGTTTAAAGAGGTTTCCGAGGCCTACGCCGTGCTTTCGGATGAGCAAAAACGTGCGCGCTACGATGCTATGCGTTCTGGCAATCCCTTTGCCGGTGCTCCTACAGCTTCGCCCTATGGTGGCGGCTACGCCGGTAGCACGGGTTATGGCAATCCTTTTGAGGGCGGCTTTCCTTTTGGCGGTGCCTGGGGCCAGCAGCGTCGTGGGCAGGCTGCCTACAATCCCGAGAACGGCGCCAATGTGGTCGTCGATATTAAACTCGACGCCAAGGAGGCCAAGGGCGGTGCCCGCAAGACCGTCCGCTACACGCGCTTCGATACGTGCGGACATTGCGGCGGCTCGGGTTCTGTCTCCTCCGAGCATGCCCATACCTGCCCGAGCTGCGGTGGCCGCGGCCACATCGACGTCGACCTGTCCTTCCTGTTTGGTGCGGGCACGTTCCAGTCGGTCTGCCCCGAGTGCGGCGGTTCCGGTAAGGTCGTGGCAGACCCCTGCCCTGATTGCGGTGGCAGCGGTCGTACTCGCGTAACCTCCGAGCAGACGATTGAGTTTCCTGCCGGCACGCACGATGGCGACGAGGTCCGCATTAGCGGCATGGGTCATGCTGGCACCAACGGTGCCGCGGGCGGCGACCTGGTGGGCCGCGCCCATGTTGAGGCCGAGCGCTTGGAAGGCAAAGCTCGTACCGGTTTTTACCTGATGGGCATCGTGGCGCCGTTTTTGGTACTCTCGGTCATCTCGGGCGTGTTCTCTGCCTTTGCCGTGATGTGCTTTATTCCGTTTACCATGGGCCTGTTCATGGTGCTTTCGGACGGCGTGCTTCATCGCAGCTTGCTGTGGTGGAAGCGCGGTGCGATGCAGTTTGCCAACGGTTTTGCCAACGGCTTCATGTTCGCGCTCGTGTCGGTTTGGTTCGCGAGCTGCTCGCAACGGGCCATGCTTTCGCCGTACCAAATGCAATAACATCAAACCCTCTGTTTGCGGCCGGCCCTGCTTGGGTATAGGACGCACTGTGACAATAATGAAAGTCGGAAGGATTCGGTCGTGTCGGAAAATAGGGATTACTACGAGGTGCTTGGCGTCGACAGGGATGCCGACGCGCGGACGATTAAGCGTGCGTTTCTAAAGAAGGCCCGTACCGTACATCCGGATGTTTCGGACGACCCCGAGGCCGAGGCCAAGTTCAAGGAGCTCAACGAGGCCTATTCCGTTCTTTCCGATGAGCAGAAGCGTGCTAACTACGACCGTTACGGCACTGCCGACGGCCCTGGTGGTTCGGGCTACGTCGATATCAACGATATCTTTGGTGGCATGGGCATGGACGACTTGTTCTCGTCGTTCTTTGGCGGCGGTGCCGGCGGTGGCGCCCGCAGCCGTCGTGAGCGTCGTCGCGGACGTGACATGGCCATCTCGCTTTCGGTGACGCTCGAGGAGGCGGCGCTCGGCTGCAAAAAGACGATCAGCTATGACCGCCTTGCTCCCTGCGAGGATTGCAACGGTACGGGCAAGGCTGACGGTGCGACCGAAAAACAGTGCAGCCGCTGCCACGGCACGGGCTATGTCACCACGGTCCAGCGCTCTTTTTTGGGCCAGGTCCAGTCCTCTTCGCCTTGCCCCGACTGCCACGGCGAGGGCACGGTCATCGATCATCCCTGCGAGACCTGTGACGGCCAGGGCCGCACGCCTTCGCACGAAAAGATCGACATCGATATTCCCGCCGGCGTTTCGACCGGTCGCCAGCTGCGTGTGAGCGGCTTTGGCGAGGCCGGCCTTCGCGGCGAGCCTTCGGGCGACCTGATTGTCAACGTGCGCGTTGCCGACCATGAGCGCTTTAAGCGCAACGGTGACGACCTGTACCTGGTGAGCGATATCTCGATTGCGCAGGCTGCGCTCGGCTGCGAGATCGAGGTCGAGGGCATTATGCCCGACGAGGTCGTTAAGGTGACGGTTCCCGCCGGCGCCCAGTACGGCGACACCGTGAGCGTCAATAATTACGGCATGCCGCGCATTGGCGGTGGCGGTTCGCGTGGCCGCCTGATCGTGCAACTGCGCGTGGTCGTTCCCACCAATCTTTCCAATAAGCAACGCGAACTGCTCCGTGCTTTTGCCGATGAGATGGGCGATGACGTCGCTTCTGGTAAGAAGTCGGTGACCGACCGTATCAAGAGTGCCCTCGACGATATCCTCGATTAAGGAGCCCGCGTGCTCGCACCCCATATTTCCGTCGTCAACCTCGGCTGCCGTGTCAACCGGGTTGAGTCTGACCGTATCACTGCCGATCTTATGCGCCTGGGCTTTGCTATTGTGGAGCCCCAGGATGCCGATCTGATCGTCATTAACACCTGTGCCGTTACGGGCGAGGCCGAGGCCAAGACCCGTAAGGCAGTTCGCCATGCGCTGGCCTATCCAAACGAGCCCTTTGTGCTCGTGACCGGTTGCGTGGTCAATTTGCATCCTGAGGAGTTGTTGGAGCTTTCGGATCGCGTGATCGCCGAGCCGTCCAAGATCGATGTCGCCGAACGTGTCTGCGAGGTGCTGGGCGTTGAGTCCGATAGCGTTCCCGCCTGCAGCGATGGCGAGGTGGTCGATGCGCTCGGTCGCTCTCGCCTGGGCGTGAAGATTCAGGACGGCTGCAACCATCGCTGCACCTATTGCATTGTGTGGAAGGCACGCGGCCCCGAGCGCTCTGTGCCCGTCGAGTCCGTGCTCGAGCAAGTTCGCGAGGCCCAGGAGGCCGGCGTGCCCGAGGTGGTGCTGACCGGTGTGAACCTGGGTGCCTACGATGGCAAGAGCGCGACCGACGAGCATGTCGAAATCGATGAGCTGCTCGAGGCCATCATGGAGCGCACGTCTATTCCGCATGTGCGCATTTCCTCGGTCGAGCCCATGGATATCTCTGAGCGCCTGCTTAAGGTTATGGCGCGCTATCCGCAGCGTATCGCCCCGTTTTTGCACCTGCCCGTGCAGTCCGGCTGCACGGCGACCCTGCATCGCATGGGCCGTCCCTATAGCGCCGAGGCCTTTGAGGACACGGTGCGTATGATTCGCGCCAACTTGCCCCAGGCGTCCCTTTCGTGCGATGTCATCGTCGGTTTTCCTGGTGAGACGGACGAGGAGTTCGAGGAGTCGCTGGCGCTGTGCCGCCGTGTGGGTTTCTCGCGTATGCACGTGTTCCGCTACAGCAAGCGTCCCGGTACCCTTGCTGCCGACATGCCCGACCAGGTTCCGCCCGAGGTTATGGCCGAGCGCGGCCGCCGTATGCGGGCCGCTGCACAGGAGCTCGCTATTGCCGACGCTCGCCGTCGCTTGGGCACGGTCGAGCGTGCCGTGCTCGAGTATGGCGACAACCTGACGCTCGGCTCGTTCCATCATGCCCGTCTTGACGATACCTGTGGACTTACAGCCCCGTGCCTGCTCGATGTTGCTATCATCGGAGTCGATGATTCCGGCTTGGTCCATGCACGCAGGGAGGTTCATGGAAGCCTCGAAGATTAGACTTACCGTTCCCGAGGGGATTGACTCCTCGCGCGTTTTGGGCGCCGGCGACGGCGTCCTTCGTGCGCTCGAGAGCTTGGTTCGCGCTCATGTGGTTGCCCGTGGCGATAGCATCTCCGTGAGCGGCGACCCGGACGAGGTCGAACTCGTGGCGCGCTTTTTCGAGCACGCTTTTCGCGAGGCGGCCGCCGGGCGCACGCTGTCTGCCGACGATGTCTCTCGCTGCCTGGCTGTCTTGCGCGACGGTGAGCACGAGGCTACGTCGCTTCGCGATGACGTGCTGCTTTCGTATCGCGGCCGCGTCATTCGCCCCAAGACGCTCGGGCAAAAGCGCTATGTGGATGCCATCCGCACGCATACCATCACGTTTGGCTTGGGTCCTGCCGGTACCGGTAAGACCTATCTGGCTATGGCGCTCGCCGTTGCCGCGCTCAAGCGTCACGAGGTGGGTCGTCTGATCTTGACGCGTCCGGTTGTCGAGGCGGGGGAGAATCTGGGCTTTTTGCCCGGTACCCTTGAGGAAAAGATCGATCCCTACATGCGTCCGCTCTACGACGCCCTTTTTGACATGATGGATCGCGAGCGAACCGATGAGCTTATGGAGCGCGGCGTGATCGAGATCGCCCCGCTTGCCTACATGCGCGGCCGCACGCTGAGCGATGCTTTCGTGGTACTCGACGAGGCGCAAAATACCACGCCCGAGCAGATGAAGATGTTCCTGACGCGCCTGGGCTTCAACTCCAAGTTTGTGATTACCGGCGACCTGAGTCAGCGCGACCTGGTTGGTCGTCGCGGCGGTCTTGCTGACGTTGAGCAGATTTTGGGCCGTGTCGACGATGTCGCATTTTCGCACCTCGAGCGTGCCGACGTGGTGCGCCATGCCTTGGTGGGACGTATCGTCGAGGCATACGATACTTATGATGATGTGCGCGAGAAACGCGCACGTGACCGGAAGGAGTCCCGTTGAGTGTATTGATCAGCAACGATGCCGAGCTCGATACGCTGCTCGACGCGCAGGAGGTGGAGCACATCTGCGAGGTTGTGCTTGCCGGCGAGAGCGTTGAGCGTGAAGTCGAGATTTCCCTTTCGTATGTCGACGAGGACCAGATGCACGAGCTCAACCACGAGTGGCGCGGCATCGACCGCACCACCGATGTGCTCTCGTTTGAATGCGACTCGGCCTTTGACGATGACATTCCCGCCGATGAGACGCTCGAGCTCGGCGATATCATCTTGGCCCCGGAGGTCATTGCCCGTCAGGCCCCCGGTTTTGGCAATAGCCCCGCTGACGAGTGCCGTCTGATGCTCGTTCACGGCATGCTGCACCTGCTGGGCTATGACCATATTGATGACGACGAGGCCGAGGTCATGGAGGCCCGCGAGGACGCCATCCTGCGCGATCTGGCGCTCGAGCGCGGCGAGGACCCCAAGCTAGTCCATGTCGGCCCCATCACCAACCACGCCCACGACTAGGAGCCGTCTATGATTCCCGGATCTAACAAGGACCATCCGTCCTTCTTAAAGTCGTTCTCCTATGCCATGGAGGGCTTCGTTACCGCCGTCAAGACCGAGCGCAACATTAAGGTCATGCTCGTGGCGGGCGTGTGCACCGTCATTGCCGGCTGTATCGTGGGCCTCGACATTGCCGAGTGGGCCACGATTATCATCTGTTGTGGCCTCGTGATTCACGGCGAGCTGTGCAATACCGCCATGGAGGCGATTGTCGACCTCGCGACCCAGGAGCTGCATCCACTGGCCAAGCGCGCGAAGGATATCGCCGCTGCCTCTGTTTACATTCTTTCCATCACCGCCGCGATTGTGGGCGTGCTGGTATTTGCCCACGCGCTCGGCTTTATTTAGAAAGGGATTCCCATGTCCGACAATATGCAGCCTACCGATGAGATTTTGGACGACGAGTCCCTGGACGCGGTGGATACCGAGGAGCTCGAGGATGTCGAGGAGTTCGACCCGTTTGAGGGCATGAGCGACGAGGAGCTCGACGCCCTGTGCGACGAGGGCGACAGCCTCGCGGGCTTTGGTGACGTGGAGCCCGGTTTCCGCAGCGGCTTTGTGGCCCTGGTCGGACGCCCCAACGCCGGCAAGTCCACGCTGCTTAATGCCTGCTATGGCAAAAAGGTCGCCATCACCTCGCCGGTGGCTCAGACGACCCGTCGCCGCATGCGCGCCGTCGTCAACCGTCCCGGCTACCAGCTAGTCTTTGTCGATACCCCGGGTATTCATAAGCCCAAGGACGGTCTGGGATCCGAGCTCAACAAGAGCGCGTTGTTCGAGCTGAACGATGTCGATGTCGTCGCGTTTTTGATTGATGCCACCAAGCCGATCGGCAGGGGAGACGCTTGGGTTGCCGAGCGCGTCAGATGCGCCCGTTGCAAGAAGGTCCTGGTGCTCACCAAGGCTGATGAGGCCGATCCCGCCCAGGTTATGGAACAGCTCAAGGCCGCCCACGAGCTCATGGAGTATGACGACGAGATCGTGACGTCGTCGGTCAAGAACTTCAACGTCGATGCCTTTATCGAGACCGTTGCGCACTTTTTGCCCGAGGGTCCGCGTTGGTTCCCCGAGGACATGGGTACCGACGCTTCCGATGAGACGCTCGTTGCCGAGTTTGTGCGCGAGAAGGTCTTGCGCCGCACCCGTGATGAGATCCCGCACTCCGTGGGCGTGATCTGCGATGCGCTCGAGCAGACCAAGAAGGTGCTGCGCGTGCACGCCACCATTTACGTCGAGCGTGAGGGCCAAAAGGGCATCATCATTGGAAAGGGCGGCGAGATGATCAAACATATCGGCATCGACGCCCGTCGCGACCTTGAACGCATCTTTGGTACGCAGGTCTTTTTGGAGCTGGACGTGAAGGTCAAGGCCGGCTGGCGTGACGACGAGGCCCAGATTCGCCGCTTTGGCTATAACGCCGAGGACTAAGGGCGCGCGGCGCGCATGGCAGGCTCCCGGACATATCGTACGAAGGTGCTCGTCCTCGATAAGACGAAGCTCAAAGAGACGGACCTGATCCTGACGATGCTTGACGAGCGGGGTCGGCAGGTTCGTGCCGTGGCAAAGGGCGCCCGCAAACCCGGTGGACGCCTGGCTGCGCGCTGCGAGCTGTTCTGTACCGTCGATATGCTGCTCGCGCATGGACGGTCACTCGACGTGGTTTCCCAGGCCGAGCTTATGGAGGCTCCGCTCGGCGCTGCGCCCGATTACGAGACGACCTGCGCTGCAAGCGCGATCGCCGAGGTCGCGCGCGTATGCTCATTCGAGGACGCCGAGGACCCGTTTACCTTTGCCATCACGCAGCGGGCGCTCACGCTTGTCGGCAGCGGGCTCGACTCGGCACATATGGACCTGCTCGTGGCGGCCTTTGTCTTTAAACTGCTGTCGCACGTTGGCTACCGACCCGATTTTTCGGCATGCGTGCTGTGCGGAGACCCCATGCTGTCGTATTTTTCACCACGGGCCGGCGGGCTCATGTGCGGCTCGTGCGCGTCGAGCGTTCCGGGTGCCGAGCTGGTGTCGACCGGTGAGGTCGCGTGGCTACGCGCCCTCATGTCTATGACGTTCGATGCTCTCATGGTCGAGCGAATCGACCCGCATACGGCGGCGTTCTTGCTCGGGCTTTCGCATGTGTGGGCTGCGACGCACACCGATCAGCGCCTCCGTGCGATGGAATTCATGTTGGGTCGGTGATGATGCGCAGGCACGGGCTGCTTGTGGTAACATACCGACCTGTTGGTACCTCGACCTTGGTTGCTCGCTCCACCGGCGGCTTCCCAGTCCGAGGCGAATCGAGTCGCCCGATGGCGACGCAAAACGAAAGGTGAAACAATGACTGTTTCCAAAGAGCGCAAGGCGGAGCTGACTGCCCAGTTCGGTAACACCCCGGTCGACACCGGCAACCCCAAGGTTCAGGTCGCCATCCTGTCCGAGCGCATCAAGGAGCTGACCGAGCACATGAAGTCCCACCAGAAGGACTTCCACACCCGTCGTGGCCTGCTCATGCTCGTCGGCCGTCGTCGTCGTCTTCTCTCCTACATCAAGAAGAACGACATCGTCGAGTACCGTGAGCTCATCAAGGCTCTGGGCATTCGCGACAATATTCAGTAGCGAACTTGTACATGCTAAGAGCGTCCTGCATGCGGGACGCTCTTTTTGTGTAAGGGCGTGAACAATCACGCTCTGAAGCGTGGCGGGGGCAGGGGGCCCGCGTCACATGAGAAGCCCGCAGGCAAGGGGCCTGTGGGGTAAAGGAGAACAATGACACTCGTATCCAAGACCTTTGAGCTGTACGGCAAGACCTACACCTTTGAGTCCGGCGAGCTTGCCAAGCAGGCTACCGGCGCGTGCCTGGTTAAGCAGGGCGACACCACGATGCTCGACACCGTGGTCGTCTCCAAGGAGCGCAAGAACTACGACTTCTTCCCGCTGACCGTCGACTTCAACGAGAAGATGTACGCAGCCGGCCGCATCCCGGGTGGCTACCTCAAGCGTGAGGGCCGTCCCAGCGAGAAGGCCACGCTCACCGCGCGCATGATCGACCGTCCGATTCGCCCGAGCTTCCCGGACGGCTTCCGCAACGAGGTGCACATCGTCGCCACCTCGCTCGTCGCCGACCAGGTCAACCCCTTCGACGTCATCAACGTCATGGGTGCCTCTCTGGCCATGACGCTCGGCGGCGTGCCCTTCGAGGGCCCGCTTGCCTGCGTGCGCATCGGCCGTAACGTGGAGACCGGCGAGTTTATCGTCAACCCCACCTACGAGGAGCGCGAGAACTCCGATCTGGACCTGGAGCTGGGCGGCTCTGCTGGCTTCATCTCGATGGTCGAGGCCGGCGCCGAGGAGATCTCCGAGGACGACATGCTTGCCGCCATGAAGTTTGGCCAGGAGGCCCTTGCTGCTTTCTGCCAGGCTCAGGATGAGTTCGTCGCCGAGTGGGAGCAGGTCAACGGCCCCATCGTCAAGAAGGAGTATCCGCTCGACCAGCCCGTCGAGGAGGTCCAGGAGCGCATCTTCGCCCACTACGACGAGATGGCTGCCGCCCTTCGCGACGCCGACAAGCTCTCCCGTATCGGTAAGGTCGAGGCTCTGAAGGAGTCCATCCGCGCCGAGTTCACCGAGGAGGAGCAGGCCGCTTGGGAGCGCGAGATCCCCGTGGCGCTCAAGAAGCTCGAGAAGAAGGCCATGCGCACCATGGTCGTCGAGACCGGTGAGCGTGTCGACGGCCGTGCCGCCGATGAGATCCGCCCCATCATGGTGAAGGACAACTACCTGCCGCTCGTTCACGGCTCCGGCCTGTTCCAGCGCGGTCAGACCCAGGTGCTCTCCGTCTTGTCACTCGGCATGCTCAACGAGGGCCAGCGTCTGGATACCATCGAGCCCACCGAGGGCAAGCGCTACATGCACCACTACAACTTCCCGCCGTTCTGCACCGGCGAGACCGGCCGCATGGGCAGCCCCAAGCGCCGCGAGATCGGCCACGGCAATCTGGCCGAGCGCGCTCTGCTTCCGGTGCTCCCCGACGAGAACGAGTTCCCCTACGCCATCCGCGTCGTCTCCGAGGTCATGGAGTCCAACGGCTCCTCTTCGATGGCTTCGACCTGCGGTTCTACGCTCGCCCTTATGGACGGCGGCGTGCCCATTAAGCGCCCGGTCTCCGGTATCGCCATGGGCCTGATCCAGGAGGAGGGCAAGACCGTGGTCCTGTCCGACATCCAGGGTCTCGAGGACTTCCTGGGCGATATGGACTTTAAGGTCACCGGCACCACCGAGGGCATCACCGCCCTGCAGATGGACAATAAGGCCACCGGCCTTACCTTCGACATTCTGGCTCGCGCTCTGCAGCAGGCCAAGGAGGGTCGTGCCTTCATTCTGCAGAAGATGCTCGATGTGATCCCCGAGCCGCGCCACACCACGCGCAGCACCGCCCCGCGCATCGTCTCCATCCAGGTTCCGACTGACAAGATCCGCGACGTCATCGGTTCCGGCGGTAAGGTCATCCGTGGTATCCAGGATGAGACCGGCGCTTCGGTCGACATCCAGGAGGACGGCACCGTCTTTGTCGGCGGCACCGGTGAGTCCGTCGACCAGGCTGTCGAGCGCATCAAGCTCATCATCAAGGTTCCCGAGCCGGGCGAGGAGTACACCGGTCGCGTGGTCTCCATCCAGCCCTTCGGCGCCTTCGTCAACCTGCTGCCCGGTAAGGACGGCCTGCTGCACATCTCCCGCGTCGCCAAGGGCCGCGTGGAGAAGGTCGAGGACGTCCTCAACGTGGGCGACGAGGTCAAGGTCGTCGTCATCGAGGTCGACGATCGCGGCAAGATCTCGCTCGATCGTCTGGATAAGCCCGAGGCCCCGGCTCGCGCCGAGGGTGCCTCCGAGGGCGACGGCGAGCACTTCCAGCGCCGTGAGCGTCCGCGTCGCGAGCGCTCCGAGCGCAGCGACCGTCCGCGCCGTCCCGGTGACAACGGAGGCCGCAAGCCCCGCCGTCACCACGACGCCGAGTAACAGCTAAACATAAGCAGCTCAACAAGGGCGACTCCGTACAGGGGTCGCCCTTTTGCTTGCGCCCGGGTGGGCCGCATATGAAGTTTCCTGCTCTACAGTCCTGCGCAAGACGGAAAGCACATTAAGTGCTTTCCTTTGCGTGCGGAACTCGCGATAAACTTCATATACGTCCCTCCCGGGCGCAAGCAAAAGGGCTGGTTAGTTCCGCTCGCTATTGAGTTAGACAGTCTATTCAGTAGTCAGATTTCAGATCCGTAGATAGACGCAGCAGTATTTCTTCAGATAAAACCGACCAAGATAAACCTGTCTCATATTGGCAGGTCAGGGCTCAGCGGCCCCGGCACGGGCTAAGTTTATCGCGAGTTCCGCACGAACAGGAGGCCACTTAATGTGGCCTCCGTCGTGAGCAGGACTGTAGAGCAGGAAACTTAGCCCGTGCCGGGGCCGCTGAGCCCTGACC
>DBEZXW010000084.1:0-3053 GCA_048291725.1 Collinsella sp.
GCCGGGGCCTGCGCGTCGCCCGGGGCGGCGGGGGCGGCGTAGGCCGCGGGCCCGCACAGGGCCAGGGCGGCCGCGACCGCCAGCGCGGCGGCGGCACCGGAAATTCGTTTCGTGGAGCGTCTCATGGAAAATCCCCCTAATCTAGCAACGGTTTCCAAGTCTACTAGATTGGGGGACGGGAGCCAAGCTGCAATACCCCCAAGACACCCGTCTATAGGTCGTGACGTTGTCTATAAACAGGCTCACCGCCCGCGGAATAAAATTCGGCGCAAATCGTTTGAGCAGGCGACGCGCGGAAGGAGCGTGTAGGGCGGTAATATACTGACCGTCAGCCGCGGCATCCTCGCGGAAACCCATTTGTTGCCGGAACTATAGTCCCCGGCGCGGGCTCACCTTATCTCCCCGGCACGGGCTCGATATCCTCTCGGATATCTAATCGTCTTGGACTTTTACCCACCCAAGCACAGTACGGCTTTTACGTGCCGCCACGCAGAGCCTAGCCTGGAACTATTGTCTAAAACATAGGCCTTCAAAGCAACTTAGGTTCAAGTACGGACATGCAAATACGGGCACTGGATACAGGTCTTGACTGTCAATGGTTATCAATCGCATGTGTTTCTGGCAAATTACGCCCGTCTTATGCGTGCGATACAATCAGTCTCACCGAACACCAAACCAGCAACCCGAAGGGACCAACGTGTTAACAATTCACTATGGTGATATGGAAAACGTTATCTACAATACGTCGGTTTACTTCGATAACGTCTATTCGCCCCAGTGGTTTCAAGACGCCTTTGCTCAAAGGATTATTAAATCAATCGATAAAGGCAATGTCGTTGGACCCTGCGCAATAGACACCAAGATCCTAGGCATTATCCCTCCTGAAAGGCTGTCGGGAGGCACTAAGACGCTGTTGCTCATGTACTTCATGCCTCAGAACGTATACAACGCCACAACCTGCAGCGACAATTGCGCTTACTGGATTCTGAGAATTGCCACGCAAAAGGACTTAACCATCAACCTCTACCATCTGATGGATTTTGGAAACGGCAAGTTCACGGCTACCGTTGCAAACACGGGCGATGTCGTTCACACGATGTTCGACCTTGTCCCTATAGCCGCAAAATGCCTAAGGGAAACTCCTGACATGCACTTTCGTTAGGCTCTGTTAGACCAAGATTGACATACATATGTCATCACGGCGCCATATCGTTAGCCTCGTAGACCGCGGGGCAGCATGAACGCCGAGGACCTGGTAATCACCTTCAAGAGGGACATCGCGAGCCTCAGCAGGACCGAACGCCGCCGGCTCCGCCTACGAGGCCGAGCGCTCCCCGCGCTGCGGGTCCGCCGCGGTCGTGAAGAAGGGCAAATCAAAGAACGGCGAGCAGCGTTACCTCTGCCAGGATTGCGGCAGGACCTTCGGCATGGGCAGCGGGCACATCCTGGGGACGAGCAGGCTCCCGAAGGAGACCTGGATGGCCAATGCCGAGTGCTTCGTTCTCATGCTGCCCCTGCGCGAATGCGCGGGGCGCTGCCATGTCTGCCTCAAGACCGCCTACACCATGCGCCACAGGCTCATCGAGTGTCTCTCGGCCTATTCGCCCTCGTTCAAGACCGGGCGGGGCTGCGGCTGCGAGCTCGACGAGACCTACTTCCCCGAGTCGTTCAAGGGCAACCACACGAAGGGGTCATTTACGATGCCACGTCACTCCCGACATCGTGGCAAGCAGGTGCACAGGCGCGGACTGTCGCGCGAGCAGATCTGCGTCATGACTGGCGTGAACGACTCGAACGAGACGTTTCTCCAGGTCTCGGGACGAGGCATCCTGTCGAGGAAACGCGCCATGGACGTGCTGAGGGACCGCATCGCGTCCGCTTCCGTCGTAGCGACGGACAAGGCGTCCGCCTATGTCGACGTCCTCGCGGAGCTCGAGGTCGACGCACACACGGCCTACGATTCCAAGGACCCTTCCGAGGGGACCATCAACCGGATCAACACCGTCCATTCGCTCCTCGATACCTTCATGAAGCCGTTTAAGGGCGTGTCGACGAAGCACCTCGGCACCTACCTCGCTTGGTTCAAGTGGTGCCGGACCTTCATGGCGACCGATTCCGGCACCGCCGAGCGCACGGTCGCGCGACAGCTCGCCAACGGCGTGTGCAGGAGCCGCATCCATGATATGTTCAACGTCCTGCCGCCCTAAATGGACTACTGGACCGAAGCCGCCGCATAGAGACAGTAGAATGGTCGCATCGCGATATACGAGGAAAGGTGCAGCCATGCCGTCGAATATACCGGCCACGACGATCCGGATCGACCCGGAGGCCAAAAAGGAGGCCACGGCCATCCTGGACGAGCTCGGCCTGTCCATGTCCACCGCCGTCAACGCGTTCCTCAGGGCGCCCGTCCGGAAGGGCGGGTTGCCGTTCGAGATGAGGGTCAAGGCGCCGGTGCCCGACGGGAAGACGGCAAGATAGTCGGCAAATCGACTTGGGCGATGGGACCCTCACGATTGACCCGACAGATCTTGAGCACATCGCCCCCTTGCCGGATTCAAACCCGGCAAGGGGGCGATTATCTTGCAATTTCAAAAAGATGATTGGGGCAGAATGTCAATCATGGTCTAACAGAGCCAAATCAATCCAACAGTTTAGATAACGGGTAATGATTCGGGAACAGGGCGTTCGGCCGGATGGAACAGATAGATATGGACCTTGAATATCAACTTCATCCGAACACCTCCCATATTCATCTGTACATGTACGGATGAATATGGGAATCCGATACCCTGAGGGCCGGATCGGCCGGCCCCGGGAGATCGGAGGACGCCATGTCCGGAAAGAGCAAGAAGGGCGCAGCGAAGGCGGTCCCGAGGGCCTACGGCAGGCTCACCAGGCACGAGCGGGATACGGTCCAGAGGATGCTGGAGCGCAGGGCCTCGTGCAGGGAGATCGCGAGGGAGCTGGGCAGGTCGCCCTCGACGGTGAGCGCCGAGGTGGCGTCGCACAGGTTCGTGACGGCGCCGAAGTCCAGGCGCGGCGAGCGCGTG
>DBEZXW010000085.1:0-51860 GCA_048291725.1 Collinsella sp.
CGCGTGCTCACGAACGTGCTGCAGCCGCAGGACAAGGTGTTTGGCCTTATGACCTACGGTGGCAAAAACAAGTGGTACGGCAAGGATATCGATGGCATCTGCCGCATGAGGCAGGCCATCTTTATGGGTGTCTACGGCTGCCCCGGCTTTGATACGTGGGGGCCGTTCAAACTCGCCGGCGGTGTCCAAAAGGGACACCCGACTGCTGAGGAAATTAAGGGCGCCGTCGACTTCTTCGACAAGATCGAAGACGAATATGGCGATATCATCGTCGAAGAGTACGCCAAGCGCGAGAAGCGTCTAGCATACGAGAAGGAGCATCCTGCAGGAGGCCTGGTGGCCGGCGTCAAGCGCACGGCAAAGAAGATCGCTAACAAGCTGTAACTGTGAAGGTGCTTTTGAGCGTTTAACCCATACGGCGGGTCCGAGCAGATTCGGGCCCGCCGTCTTTTTCTATCGTTACTCGGTAAAGGCGTTGCCGACGCTCTGGCCGCCAACATACGTCTCGACGAGGGTAAGCTCATGGTCGAACACGACAAAGTCGGCGTCGCGACCCGGCATGATGCTGCCGCACTTATCCTCGATGTGCGCGGAGCGTGCCGGCACCTCGGTTGCCATGCGAATGGCGATATCGGCGCTGGCGATGCCCCAGTCAACGATGTTCTTGACGCCCTGGGCAAGCGTGAGCACCGAGCCGGCAATGCTCTTGCCGTCGGCGAGCCAGCACAGGTTGTCCTTCATGATGACGTCCATGCCACCACTGGTGTAGCTGCCCTCGGGCATGCCGCCGCAGCCCAGGCAGTCAGTGATGAGCACCGTGTGTTGCCAGCCCTTTGCCTGCAGCAGCGCCTTGATGGCGGCAGGGTTAACGTGCTTGCCGTCACAGATGATCTCGGCGTAGGTCTCGGGCGTGGACATGGCAGCGCCCACGACACCGGGCTCACGGTGATGCAGCCCGCGCTGACCGTTATAGGTATGCGTAAAGCAGCTGGCACCGGCGTTGATGGCGGCGATGCACTCATCGTAGGTGGCGTCGGAGTGACCGATGCTGGTCACCACACCCTTGGCATTCAGAGCAGCCGCATAAGCAGCGGCACCGTCGCGCTCGGCCGCCATGGCGCTCTTGACGATGCGACCACCCGCAGCCTCCTGCCACTGATCGAAGACCTCCTCGGAGGGATCGATCAGGTAAGCGGGGTTCTGCGCGCCCACGTGCTTCATGGTAAAGAAGGGGCCCTCCAGGTAGATGCCCTGAATGCGGGCACCGCAGAAGTCGGGGCCGCGACCCTTGTCCGCCTGAGCGATGGCGGCGCAGGCGTCCTTGATCTGCTCGACGCCGTCGGTGAACGTCGTGGGCAGCCAGCTGGTGGTGCCGCGACGGGCGAGCTCGGTCGAGCTGATATCGATGCCCTCGGGATCGTTATCGGTAGTTGAGTGGTTGTAGAAGCCATGGATGTGAGTATCGACCATACCCGGTGCGATCCACGATCCCGTGTAGTCCTTAATCTCGCAAGAGGGCTCGTCGGCCTGCCAGGCGCCAAAGACGCCATCCTCGACCATAAGATAGCCGCCCAGTTGCGGGCCTGCCGGCAAGAAGAACTTGTCAGCCTTAATTGCGTACGTGCTCATATGCACTCCTTGCTTCTAAAGCAGTTGACTGTAGTGATGCTTATACCCAGCTCACGTAAAACAAAAAGCGCCCGCCCGCCGTTATGAGCGGACGGGCGCCCTTACAGGGGGACGCGATTAAGCGGTGAAGGGATGAATCGTCACGCCCTTAACCACGCGGTTGACCGTGCCGGTGGGGCTCGGCGTATCGGGCGTGTTGCCCACGCGCACGGAGTTGAGCAGGCTGATAGCCTGGGCAAACATCACGAACGGCAGAGCAAGGTAGCCCTCGGGAAGTGCCTCGTAGCCCTTAAAGGTGAAGGACTCACCCTCATAGACGGTAGCACCTTCCTGCTGAACGGCGATGGTGTGCTGAGCGATTTCGTCGCCACCGATCTCGTTGAGGATGTCGATGTCGTACTGACGGGTGTAGGCGTCGTTGTTGACGAACACGAAGACGAGCGTCTTATCGTCGACGAAGGACTTAGGTCCGTGACGATAGCCCATAGAGGTGTCGTAGGAAGTAGCGACCAGACCGTGAGCCAGCTCAAGGATCTTGAGCTGGCTCTCCTGGGCAAGGCCACCGAAGGAGCCAGAACCCAAGTAGGTCACGCGGTTAAAGTCGCCAGCCAGGTAATCGGCGATCTCGGGCTCACGGGAGATGACCTCCTCGCCCATCTTGGCGATGGTCTCGACCCACTCGGCCTTCTGCTCGTCAGAAGCAGTGTCAAAAATAAGGGTGGAGAGCAGGGTCATGCAGGAGTAAGAACCGGTCATGGCGAAGCCCTTGTCGTTGGCGCGCGGAATGAGCAGCGTCAGCGCGTTGGGATCATCGGCAGACTCGACGGCGAGCTTGCCCTCGGGAGCGCAGGTGATGTTGAGGAACTTGACGTTGTGGACGAGCTCCTTGGCAACGGCAACGGCGGCAAGGCTCTCGGGGCTGTTGCCAGAGCGGGCAAAGGAAACCACGAGCGTGGGATCCTCGGCGCGCAGGAAGTCGCGCGGGGCGCTCACGATGTCGGTCGTGGCGATGGGCTTAAAGTCGTAGAGATCAGTGTTGCCAGCGTGACGCAGGTACGGGGCGCAGGTATCGCCAACGTAGTCGGACGTACCGGCACCGGTGAAGACAACGGACAGACGACCCTCGCCCATAGCGCGAGCCTCGGCCAGGAAGGCCTCGATGGCCTCCTTGTTCTCGCGATAGATGTTGAGCGTATCACGCCAAAGCTCGGGCTGCTGAGCAATCTCGGCCGTGGTGATCTGGGCGCCGAGCTCGGTGAGCTCCTCGACACTCTTCTCGAACATTTCTAATACCTCTCTCTAGAAGTAATCCTCTGACGTGCAATTATACACTTCGGTTGGTTATCTGGTAGTAACCAGTTAAATGCAAAGAATCATCATATGGAAACGATGCGAACACTAGTCGCTACGCTGGTGGTAAACCTTGTATTTAAACTGATCGGCACGAGCAACCGAGAGTGTGTACTCCACAACCTCGTTTGACTCGTTATACGTAGTCCTGACCAAATCGAGCACAGGCGAGCCCTCGACAATTCCCAAAAGGTGAGCGTCGGTGGGACGGGCTATGCTCGCATAGAACTCCTCTTCGGCCACGCGTATCTTTTGCTGAAAGTCTTGCTCAATCACATCGTAAAGCGGCTTACGCTCCAGCAGCGGTCGCTTTAGGGACAAAAATTGACGAACTGGTAGATAGCTGCGTTCGACCATCATGGGCATGTTGTCGGCAGAACGAAGGCGCTTAAGCTTAAAAATGCGATCACCGATACGCAATCCCATATGCTCGGCCAGATTTTTATCGGCCTCCATCTCGCAAAACTCGAGAATCGTGGTCTCGGGGTCGCGACCCATCGCGCGCATCTGCTCGGTAAAGCTGTAGGACTGCATGAGATTGGTTGCCTTTGCCGAACGGTCGGTCACAAAGGTACCGCGACCGTGCTGCCGAACCACCAGTCCTAAACGCTCCAGTTCCTGCAGAGCCAGGCGTACCGTAGTGCGCGAGAGACCATAGCGCTCCGAAAGTTCGCGCTCGGAAGGAATCATGTCACCGGCGCGATATTCATGGTCGATCTTTTCGGTCAGAATATCGACCAGCTGATCGTACAGCGGTTGCTTACGCGCTCCGATCGCCATCCTATCCTCCCTTTTGCTCGAATTCGGCTAACTACCTAGGGTGTTTAGCATTATCTGTCTGCCACACCCGAATCATCAAGAAAACAAAAGCCGCGCGCTCTTTCGAGCACGCGGCTTTTAACATACACATGGCTTAAGGGGTCGGGGTGTGAGCCGCGTAGGGACACACCCCTCAAGCTAGAGCCTTACCAGATGCTCGGCCAGAGACCAAGCGGGCCAGCGCCCAGGATGCCAAGGACGAAGAGCAGCAGAATGCCCTTGGTCGGGGTCCAGCTGTGCTTAGCGAACATGTAGTAAAGCAGCAGCGTAAGCATAAGCGGGACGAGCTTCGGGACGATGGTGTTGAGGGTGTCGGCAACAGAGAAGTTGACCGGATCCTCGGTAACGGTAGCGTAGGTCACGGACTCCATGCCGTTGCCCAGATCGGCGACGCCGCACTTGACCTCGTTGCCGTCGGCATCGGTGGCGGTGAGGGCGTTGCCGTCCTCATCGGTCATGGCGATGGTACCGGCCTCAGCGGTCTCGGTATCGATGCCCTCCATACCGGTGAAGTTCTCGGCCTCCTTCTCGGAGACGATCACGGTAGTAGGGGCAAGGCCACGGGTGGTGCCGTTGGGGATCTGGAGGTTGATCTGGGTGCCACCCATGGTGACGACCAGGCAACCGACGACGAAGACGCCCATGATGGAAGCGGCACGCGTGAAGGCCTGCATGTTGGCGGTCAGAGCGTCAATAGCGCTGGTGCCAAGCTTGTAGGACCAGTTCATGAGCCAGAAGCGCAGAGCGAACTGGACGGCGTTGAAGATCACCAGGAAGATGATCGGCGCAGCGGCGTTGCCGTTGATGGCCATGTTGGAGGTGATGCCGGCCGTGATAGGCACGAGCGTCAGCCAGAACAGGGCGTCACCGATACCACCGAGCGGGCCCATTGCGGCGACGCGGACGGCGCGGATCGTGGGGATGTCAACCTTGTTCTGCTCGAGCGAAAGCACGATGCCCATAACAAAGGTGACGAGGAACGGGTGGGTGTTGAAGAACTCCAGGTTGTGGCTCATGGAAGCCGCGAGGTCGTTCTTGTTGGTGTGGATCTTCTCCAGACCGGGGATGATGGAGTAGAGCCAGCCAGCGGCCTGCATACGCTCGTAGTTGAACGAGGCCTGCAGGAAGCAGGAGCGCCAAGCCATCTTGTTGAGGGTCTTCTGGTCGAGCTGCGGAGCAGGAGTGAGATCCTCGTAGTGCTCCGGGATCACATACTCATTAGATGCCATCTTCGAAGTCACCTCCGTCAGAAACAGCTGCACCCTTCAGCTCGGTCTGCTGCTGGAAGTCCCAGAAAGCGATGCCGAAGCCGATGAGAGCGAGGATGAGCAGAGCAGGGGTTGCCAGCGAATCGTTGGCAACGGTGATGAGCGCGAGGCCGAAGCCCATGAGGAAGAAGCCCCACATATCGCGGTTCATCATAACCTTGAGCAGGACGGCGAAGCCGACGAAGCGCATCATGCCGCCTGCAGCGGACAGACCGGTCTGCAGCCACGTCGGGATGGCAGAAGCGATGGTCTGACCGATGGTAGCGCCAGCGATGAAGAACAGGGTGACGACGACAGCGAAGATCAGGCCGAGCAGAGCCATGGCGAAGTAGTTCAGGCGCTCGATGCCCTTGGTGTCCGCGTTGTGAGCCATGTTATCGGCCGTGGACATAAGCGGGGACATAAGCGTGAAGACCAGGGTAACGCCAAGCTGGCCAAGCAGAGCGAACGGAATGGCGAGGCCGACTGCCGCGTTGGGCTCGAGGCCCGTGGCGATAGCGAGAATGGCTGCCATGATGCCGCCGATGACGGCGTTAGGCGGCTGAGCGCCTCCGATCGGCATGTTGCCGATCGTCATGAGCTGATAGGTACCACCCACGAGAAGACCGGTGTTGAGGTCGCCAAGGATAAGACCGATGACGGCGCCGGTGACGATGGGCTGATAGAGAGACTCGAGGAAGTCAAACTGGTCGATTGCCGCGATGAACGTGACGACGAAGACCAGAGCGATCTGGATGATCGAGTATTCCATCTTGCTCCTCCTTTCAAAATGTATGTACGCACTTTGGATTTCACGTACAGAACGTCAGGGTTTCACTCCTGACAACGTGGATCACGAGGATTACGAGAAGAGCTTGCTCGTGTCCTCAACAGGCGTGCTCGGAACGCGCCTGATCTCCAACTCCACCCCCAATTCCTGCAGCTCTTTAAACGCAGCGACATCCTCGTCGTTAACTGCGACGGAGGTGGCGACTTGGCGCTTTCCTTCCGACATGTGCATGTTGCCGATGTTTACCTTCTTTATAGGCACACCGCCCTTGACGAGCGTAAGCACGTCTTCCGGTGTTTCGGCCACGATGAAGATCTTCTGGCGCGGGCTCGCCTTGCCAATGACGTCGATGGTCTTCTGCAGGGAGAAGAAACGCGTAGCGACGCCGGCGGGAGCGGCCATCTTCATGAGGTTCTGGCGCATGGTGTTGGACGCCACGTCGTCGTTGGCGACGAGGATGAGGTTGGAGCCCAGAGTGGAGTTCCACTGGGTGGCAACCTGACCATGAACCAGTCGGTTATCGATGCGGGTAAGAAGAATGTTGGGTTCTGCCATGTTGATCAGCTTCCTTTCGATATTTGCTGACGACAGTTACTTGATCTCCTGAATCGCGTAACGCGAAACATCTACGACGGCTCCGGATCGGACTTTGATCTGGACCTTCTCGCCTTCGATGCCTTTGACGGTTCCGTAGATACCGCCGGCGAAAAGAACCTCCTGACCCGGCTTGAGCTCGGTGTGCAGCTCCTTGAAGTACTTCTGCTTCTTCTTCATGTTGATTTGCGACCAGATGGTGTAAATCAAGCCCATGATGACAAGCAGGCCCAAAAGGGCGACCGAGGAGCTCAGGACGTTGGCTCCGAAATCGGCCATTAGATGCCGTCCTCGTCGCCGAAGATATCCTCTTCCTCGGAGCCGGCAACGGATGCGACCGTCTGGGCGGTGATGCCCGTCTGGCCAACGGTCACGGCCTGCTCGCCAAGCTCGGCGAGCGTGGCATTGCCGCGGAGGAACAGAAGCTCAATAACCATGGGAAGGTTGGTGCCAGTCAGAACCTCGACGTTGTCGACATCCTGGGCAATCATCATCGACTGGTTGAACGGGGTGCCGCCAAGCAGGTCGGTAAAGACGAGCACGCCATCGCACTCCTCGCGCATGGCGGTAATAGCGGCGCGGAGATCCTCACCGTAGGATGCGGCCTGGTCGCCCTCAAAAGGAACGACGGTAAAAGCAGGCTGGTCGCCGGCAACCATAGCGATAGCGCTTGCAAGGCCGGGTGCGAACTGTCCATGACCGGTAAGAATAAAGCCAACCATTCAAATTTCCCTTCCGAAGGTGTGTACGATCTGAGTCCGATGATTTTCGGAAGCCAGCGGGCGCTCGCCCTTAAAGCTTCTTAGAAAGCGTTCTTTGAAGACCAGTGGTTTCTAAACTGGTAGTAACCACGTGACGTGTTGTTGTCACTATATCACCCCAGAAGAGGTCGCTTTCGTTGATTCATACGGTAAAACGTTTTTGCACCGCTCACGGTGATAAATCGACCGTTTACCGGTCGTTAACACTTCTACCTGCGGTTTTGAAACCGTTTCGAAATGCTTTGGCAAAAAATCGGATCTTTTCCTGTGTCTAAACAACGCAGGGCGGCTAAAAATAGCGTGAAGAAAAATTGCAGGTCATTGTGAAGATATGTGAATTGGTCTTTTTGACTTAATACCAGTTAGAACCAGTTTTGAGATTATCGGTGAACGGTAGTTTTCGACCGTTCACCGGTCACTTGCAATCGTTTGCAGTTGTTTTCCCAGATGAATTAGGGAAACGCGATGGAACGCTTGCGCGGGCGCGAGGCCTATCCTATTGATTTCGGCAACAAAAAGCCCGCTAGAACGTTGTCCGTTCTAGCGGGCTTAATCAGGTGATCGGTTAACGCGCAGTAGTGCAGGCAAACCTTACGCAAACAGGCCGTAGATGCTGATGTTGGCCTTGGCGTAGAGGCCGTTAGCATACTCGGTCCACTTGGAGCTAGCGCTCGAAGCCTGCGAGGAATACTGCTGGTAGGCGGTGTAATAGGCGGTCATGGCCTGCTTATAGGTAGCGCTATCGGCCGTAAAGGCATCGTCAGCGAAGGCCTTAGCGTAGGTGCTATCGGCGTCCTTCCAGGTGCCCTTTGAGCTATCCCACTCGTCGCCGGCAAGGTTGATGATGTAATCGGCGTAGTCCTTGCTCGCGGTCTCCTCGTTGCCGTCAGCAGGCTCGGTCGGGGCGGTCGGCATACTTGCGGAGCTGTCGCCGACCTTCTTCTTGTAGAGCTTCTGCAGCGTCGCGGACTGGCGGACGATCTGCTTGGCCTGGTCCTTGGACACGCCGTACTGCGTGGCCATGGTCTTGTAGTCGGAGGTGCCGATGGAATCCTCGGCATACTGCTTCATTTCCTTGGAAGAGACGGTAATGCCCTCGTCCTCGGCAGCGTCCAGCAGAATCTGGTTGCGCACGTAGGACAGGATAACGTCGGCAGACGGAGCGGTGTAGTTGCCGTCGTCGTCCTTGACGGTGTCAAGGCTGTACTGGCTCTCGATGGCCTCACGCGCGGTGATGTCGCTCTTCTTGCCGTTGTAGCTATAGCTCGCCACGGTCGAATCGAGCTGGTCCTCGGACAGGGTCGCCGAGCCGACGCCCTTGCCGCCAAAACCACCGTTGCCGATAAAGAAGCCGACCACAGCAGCGATCACGACTGCAACCACGAAGGCGGCAATCATCGTCTTCTTGTGCTTGGATGCGCGGTCGTCTTCGTCGGAACCCAGGATATCGTCGTCCTCGTCCTGCTCCTCGGGCATGAGGTTCTCGTCGGCGGCGTCCGCGGCGATCTTTGCCTCCAGGCGAGCGTCCTCCTCCTCGGCCGTCGTACCGGCGGCAATATGTTCGGCAGACGTACCGGCGACCAGATCGATCTTCTCCTCCTCATCACCATCGGGGCCTTCGCCGCGCTCGATGATCTGGATGCCGTCGATCTCGTCCTTCTCGTCCTTCTTTTGAATCAGACCCATATCAGTTACTCCTTGTTAGGAAACATAGTCCGCAATAGAATACGCCCGACAAAGCGCCGGGCGTATTGATTCTCAGGTTATACGCAAACACTTAAGTACTATTTAGGCGTTTGCAGTCTGCATGCCTTAGGCCAGGTGCGCGATAACGGCATCGGCAAAGGCCTGCGTGCCCACAGCGCCCTCAACGGAGCCGGTCTGGGCACGACGAACGTCGCCGGTAACCTGCTCACCCTCGTCGAGCGTGGCAGAAACGGCGGCGCGGATGCGATTGGCCGCGTCGTTCTCGCCCAGGTGATCGAGCATCATAGCCGCGGACAGAATCTCGGCCGTGGGGTTAGCGATATCCTGGCCAGCGATATCGGGCGCGGAGCCGTGCGTCGCCTCGAAGATGGCGCAGTCGGCACCGATGTTGGAGCCGGGGGCCATCCCTAAGCCGCCCACCAGGCCGGCGCACAGGTCGCTGACGATGTCGCCGTACAGGTTGGGCAGAACCAGGACATCGAAGTCGTTAGGGTTCTGGACCAGGCCCATGCAGGTGGCGTCGACGATCTTATCGTTGAACTCGATATCGGAATAGTTGGCGGCCACCTCGCGCGCCACGCGCAGGAACAGGCCGTCGGTCGCCTTCATGATGTTGGCCTTATGCACGGCCGTCACCTTTTTGCGGCCGCAGCGGCGGGCGTACTCAAAGGCGTACTCCACAATGCGGCGGCTCTTGGCGATGGAGATGGGCTTGATTGAGATCGCGGAATCCGCGGCGAAGGTCTTCTGGCCCGAGCGCTCGACGAGCTGCGAGAGCTCCTCGACCTCGGCAGCGCCCTCATCGAACTCGATGCCGGCGTAGAGGTCCTCGGTGTTCTCGCGCACGATGACCAGGTCGACGTCGCGGAAGCGCGAGCCGTCGCCCGGCTGCGACAGGCAGGGGCGCACGCAGGCGTACAGGTCAAAATGTTTGCGCAGGGCCACGTTGACGCTGCGGAAACCCGTACCGACCGGCGTGGTGATGGGGCCCTTGATGGCAACCTTGGTCTCGGCGACCGCATCGAGCACGTGCTGGGGCAGTGGCGTGCCAAACTCGTCCATGACGCCGGCACCGGCCTCCTGGACGTTCCAGTTGATCTGGACACCGGTGGCCTCGACCACGCGGCGCATGGCCTGCGTAATCTCGGGACCGATACCGTCACCGGGGATCAGGACTACATCGTGCGCCATAATCTGTTACTCCTCGTCTTCGGCGTCGTCAGATTTTTTAACGCTAGCACGCTTCTTCTTTTTGGAGAGATCCAGGCCAAAACGTTTAACAAGCATTTCGCAAATCTCGCTCGAACGGGCCTTGAGATAGCTGCCCTTGCCGTTCTCGGCATCGAACTTAAGGCGCAGCGCGAGCTTCTCGGCAACCTCGGCGTCGATCTCGCCCTGGCCAAACTCATACAGGCAACCGAGCATGTCGCGATACTCGAGGTCGCCGTGGTAGCACTGGATGGCCTCGTCCAGGATCGGCCAAGCCTCGCGCGAACGCTCGACGCTCGTAGCGCCCCACACGCACAGCAGGCGGAAGGCGGCATAGCGCAGCGTGGAGGAAATCTCGTCGAACAGCGCGGTCTCGGCGCCCTCAAAGGCATCGCCCAGCTGCTCGGGGCAGGTGGTGGCGAGCGCCGCAAGGGCATCGAGAGCCTCCCAGCGGGTCTGAGCCTCGGGGCGGTCAAGTGCCTCGATCAGCGCGGGTACGCAGGGCACGACGCGCTGCGGATCGCGCTCGGCAAGCAGGTGCAGCACGCGGGCGGCAAACTGACGGATGCGGCGCGTGGGGCAGCCGAGCTCCTTGACCAGGCGGTCGACGGCGTTCTCGTTCTCCTCTGCCAGCTGAAGCTGTGCCAGCTCCTCGTCGGTGAGCTGTTCGTCTTTGTTTTCTGCCATAGTTACCTCTTTTTACTATTTCTTAGCGTGCTTGTCAGCACCCTTGCTGTCATCGGTGACCGAGATGAGCTGTCGGTCGGCCGCGCCATTGCGACGCGCACGGCGGCGCTCCTCGGCATCGCCCGCGTCGGCGGCGGCGCGGTGAGCCTTGTTAACGTTAAAGACCTCGTCGTGTTTGCGCCACGGACCGACGGACTCGCCAAAGCTCATCTTAAGGCCGGCGATAAAGCCGCCGAGCCAGCCGATCGGCGCAAACTGCACCAGCGGGAACAGCGAGAACACCCAGGTCAGCAGGACGACTGCCGCCGCTCCCGCAAAGTTGGCAATCCAGTAGTCGCGCTTGGTGATGACACGCTTTTCGCACGCCCACTGGCCGCACAAAAAGCCAATGTAAATCGCAAAGAGAAAGAGCACCAGCGCGAGCACCACGAACGTCCAGCTCATGGGCGCTACTCCTCGTGATGGTGGCCGCAGCAGCACTCGTGGCCGTCGTCATGGCCGTGGCCGCCGCAGCACTCGTGGTCCTCGCCATGGTGGTGGCCACAACCGCACTCGTGGTCGTCGCCGTGCTCGCCGCAACCGCAGCCGTCCTCGTGGGCACCATGCTCCTCGGGGCGATACTGCGACCAGTCCAGACCGGCGGCGATGGCGTCGGCCTCCTCCTTGTAGAGTACCGTGATGGCCTGGGTGCCCAGCTTGGCACCACCAATGGCGTCGAGCATGTCGTAGAGCGTAAAGGCCACGTCGGCACCGGGCAACGCGAGCTCGCGATCGTCGGCGTAAGCGAGCGCCAGGCGCAGGTCCTTAATGAAGTGCTCGACCATAAAGCCGGGCTTGTAGTCGCCGTCGAGCGCCTTGGGCGCCAGGCTCTCCATGGCGCCGGACTTACCGGTGCCGCCCAGGATCATCTGACGGGTCTTCTCCAGATCGAGGCCGCTCAGCTCGGCAAATGCCATGGCGTCTGCCATGCCGACCATGCAGGCGCCCAGCGACACCTGGTTGGCGAGCTTGGCAGCCTGGCCCTTGCCGGCGCCGTCGAAGCAGCAGATGTTTGCCGCAAAGGTGGAAAGGATATCGCGGACTGGCGCGATGTCGTTCTCGGTAGCGCCCACGATAGCCGTGAGCGTGCCGGCGATAGCACCCGACTCGCCGCCGGTGACAGGGCAGTCAAACGCCATGCGACCAGAAACCTGGGCGGCCTCGGCAATGTCACGGGCGAGCTCGGGCGAGCTCGTGGTGAGGTCGATCAAGACCGCGCCGGGCTTAGTGCACGCGAGCAGGCCGTCGCCCGCCAGGTAGAGCTCCTCGACCTCGGAGGGATAGCCCACCATGGTAAAGACGACGTCGGCGTTCGCCACGGCATCTGCCGGCGTATCGGCCCAGACAGCGCCGCGCTCGATAAGCGCGGCGGCCTTGGACTCGGTACGGTTGTTGACCGTGACAGGATAGCCGGCGTCCAGGATGTGGCCGGCGATGGGGGCACCCATGATTCCGGTGCCGATAAATGCGACGGAGAGCTTGTTTGCCATGAAACCTTTCCTTTTGGGTTGGGTGTTGTTACCAGGTTGAATACTCGGTGCCAGCGTTTGGGCTGTGACTTGAGGGCACTTGCAGCCGCAGCGCCTGTCTACTCACCGCGCACACGGCGCGCAATGCGGTCGGAAAGCGAGGCTTTCTCGGCGCGGTTCTTGCCCCAAAACGCGCAAGCCACCATGCCGGGGCCCACGTGCGAGCCGATGGTGGGACCGACGGAACTACGGATGATGGTGACGTCAGCGCAGCCTTCCTCCTTACGGATGGCGGCCTCGAGCCAATCACCGTCCTTCTCGGCATCGGCCGTCATGATGGCGATGGGCATGGTGCGGTCGGGCACGTAGTTCTCGCGGAACGACTTGAGGATGGACTTGAGCGCCTTCTTACGGCCGCGGTTGACGCCGATCAGCGACAGCGAGCCGGCCAGGTCGTAGGACAGCTCGGGCTTGACGTCGAGCTTTGCCGTGAGCTGCGCCGCCGCGGGCGGAATGCGACCGCCGGCAGCCAGTGCGTCGAAGCTCTCGAGCGTAAAGTAGCCGTGCACGTAGGTTTTTGCCTCGTTTGCCCAATCGACCAGCTGCTTGGCGGTCAGTCCCGCCGAACGCTGGCGCACGGCCTCGAGCGCCAAGAGCGCGCCGGTCGCGCAGGGCAGAGCGTTGTCGACCACGTAGAGCTCAAAGTTGGGATACTCGGCGCGCACGGCATCTGCCGCCTGGCACGCGGAGTTGTAGCTCGATGACAGCGCCGAGGTAAAGCACAGGTAGACCGTGGGCGTGCCCTCTTTGGCGCACTCGGTAAAGAACTCGATATAGCGACCGAGCGACACGGCGGAGGTAGACACGCGAGCGCCAGCGCGCATGCGGTCGTAGAACTCCTTAGGACTCATGCTCGACCAGATGTCATCCGTGCGCTCCTCGCCATCGATAATGAAAGGGAAGCCCAAGATATCGACATCGAGGTTCGCGGCGACCTCGGGGCTAAAGTCGCAGCAGGTATCGACGACGATGCGGCAACGGTCCGAATGGCCGGTAGATGCAGCCTTGTCCATCAAAGCGACTCCTTACGTAAAAAAGGCGGCCATCCGCATGGGATGACCGCCGGCCGTTAACTCATGCAAGTTAACGTATTTTACTCGTCAAGTGTTTCGATGCGGGGCTTGATGATGCCATATCCACCATTCTTACGGTGATACACCACATTGATGAGGCCAGTCGTCGCGTTCTCGAACACGTAGAAGTCGTGGCCGAGCAGATCGGTCTGCACCAGTGCCTGCTCCTCAGTCATCGGGGTGACATCGATGACCTTCTCGCGGACGAGCAGGTCGTCCTCCTCCTCGGGCAGCAGCAGGTCGGCCAGATCCTCGACGCGCTCGACCGGTACGACATCCGCTGCGCTGGCACCGCCCTGGCGGTTGTCCACGACCTTGGTCTTGAACTTGCGCAGCTGACGGGTGACCTTATCGGCGGAGAGGTCGATGGCGGCGTACATATCTGCACCGTGCTCGGCAACGCGAATCACCGAACCGCGGGCACGAACCGTAACCTCGACGATTGCCGGGTTGGGGTTCGAGGGGTTCTTCTCATAACGAAGTACAACGTCGACCGTCATGGGCTCGATATCGAAAACCTTGAGCGCCTCGCCGATCTTCTCATCCACATGCGCACGCAGAGCATCGGTTACCGTCGTCTTGCGTCCAGAAACCTTGATATCCATACGTGGCTCCAATCTGCCTCGGGGACTTACTGTACTGGCTATGTACCCATTGCCGTGCATTTAATCACGCGGATTCCCAAAGACCCGAATAACGATTGCTTGATACCGCATACCGAAGTCTCGCACTTTTCTGTGGCAAAGTGCGCTATGGGAGGGCGACGGCGGCTTTGTATTTGGTCCCGGAAATTGGCTTTGACCTGCTGGTTTTATAGGGATGAAAAAGCCGGGCTCCCCTGTTGGGAAAGCCCGGCAATGCGTGTTGAAACCGTGAAGAGGCGTCTCTCCTAACGCATAGGAGACGCCACCCCTAGCAATAACTAGCTATTGAGCTTGTTAATGTCGTCGTCGGTGATAGTGCCCTCCTGGCTGGACGATTTATCCTCGGAGGTTGCACCCTCGCTGCTCGAATCGGAGGATGCGGACTCGCTGGATCCGGTGTCGGTCGACTGCACGTCGGCGCCCGAGACCGTCTTGGTGGTGAGGTCATAGGGCATCGTGCCGTACCAGACGGAGTGGACCGCCTCGAGCGTGCCATCGACCGTGATACCGTCGAGGGCATCGCTCACGGCACGGCATAGCTCATCGTTGGCCGCAAGGCCCGCGACGCCGAGCGTCGAGGGTGTCTCGAGCGCGCCGACGTAAGAGATCTGGCTCATCAGGCGCGCAAGGTAGCCGCCGGCCGTGGAATCGCAAATCACGTAGTCGATCTCGCCGGACTCGAGCGCCTCAAAGCACTCGTTGATGTTGGAGAAGGTCTTTTGGTTGGCCGTGATACTCTGCTTAGCGAGCGCTTCCTGCGAGGCCGAGGACATCTGAACGCCCAGAGTAGACGTGTTAAGGGTATCGGTGGAAACGCTTAGCGACCCACCATCGCTAGTTTTACCGAACACGGAAGTGGCATCGTACAGGCAGGTGCCGAGCGAGCTAATGTCCCCGTCCGTGGAGGTAATCTCGCCGATAAAGATATCGGCCTTTTTGTCGCCGAGCGCGGAACCTGCCGAGGACGCATCGACAAAGGCGACCTTAAGGCCCATGCGGCTTGCGAGGGCGCGGGCGGCGTCAACCGCATACCCCGTGAGCTCGCCGTCGGCGCCCTGCATGGCCTGCGGCGCATCGGAAGTATCGAGGGCGACCGTCAGGGTTCCGGGAGTGACCAGGGCATCGTCCGACACCGCCGGCGTGACGGTCTCGTACTCGATCTGGTCGATCGTGGGAGTCGTGAACGTAGACAGCGGGTTGAACGCGCATCCGCTCAGGCCCAAAACGGCGATGACCGCTGCGGTCCCAGCACCTAACCGAGCCGCGTGCATCAAGCTGCCCCTCACCATGTCCACAACCCTGCCTTCTGTGTCGTATACGATCCGTGCGTTGCGCGGAATATCAGGTTGTTCCCACCAGCTGACCTGGTATTTGACCCCACACTTGCGCACCGGGGTGTTTGCTCGGGAGGCCGCAGCCACCTTCACGACTGACCCGCTCGCCCGCGAGGCGGTATTGCCCCAAAGAAAGTAGAACGGACGGTGCGGCTTACATCTAGGACGCGCCATGATCGCGCCGCGCGCACGCGGTCGCTTACGTGGATCCCTTTGACCGCGTCTGTCTTGGACTAGGACGGGCATTTCGTCCGTCCGCAACCACAGCCTGGCAGGAACGTAGCGCATTATAGCTAAGTTCAAGCTAAAGTTTAAGGTTAGGGGCGTTATTCGCATCGCGAGTACAGATTTCGCAGGTCAGGACGGGCCGCACGTGCTCTGATTGAGCCCGTCGCTCCCCTATGGAAAGCCCCAACACACCCGTCTTGGGGCGCCGTGGCCAAAAAATAGCAAATATGAGTACTGTTACCAATTTAGTAGCAGGAGTTTTGGCTCTGCAAGCTGTTTTCACGCTCTATAACGTCAGATTGATGCCAGGATATTCCACATTTGTTTAATAACTTTCTAATTTACCCCATCTTCCAGTCCCAAAATCCCTGATTTTGCTGTTACTGAATTTGTAGCAGTACTCATATTTGCTATATTTTGGCCAGAGCATATATCCAACCCCCTGTTTCAGAGCATTGTTAGGCGGGTTTAAGCCCAAAACACGCCCGCAGCGTGTTAAGCAGCGCCTCTTGCTTTTTCCTGCGGGCATCGACACGATTCCGGTACCGCTTTCGCATACGCTGGTGCATGCGCCATGCGAGCGCCTCCATTGCCTCCATGTCGCAGAGCATCTCGTTATTGACCGTCGCGACCTCGATTCCCATAGTAATCAAGCCCGTGTTGCGTTTTTCATCATGGATACGTCCCCTCCGGGAGGAATGGCCCAGCTCACCGTTGTATTCCAGGTCAAACTGGGCTGCTTCCTGATACGCATCGCAAACTGCATGCGGCATCCCCGAGATTGCCTGCGCACGGTCATCGAACTCGATCTTGTAGTCGGTCTTAAAGGGACCGCAGGCAAATCCGCCATAGGAAAACGGAAGCGAAAACAGAGCGAGCATGATGCACTCCATGGGCGAGCGCAGATTTTCTGACAGGTAGGGACACAGGCGCAGCAGCTGTTTGGCCACATTCCCCTTGCATGCCGCGAGGTAATCTACCAGGCAATCGGGTGTCAGCACGGACTCGACCTCAAAGTAACCGACATCTGGCGGCTGGTCTTTGTCCTTTGCCAATTTGTTCACGACAGGCGAGGTGTAGGGAGGCAGATACTTCCCGCGGTCACTCAGTGAAATCTTAGAGCACAGCTCCTGGGCCAGGGCAAATGCCTGGATGCAGCCGACCTCGCGCGCGACGACTACGCAAAGGGCCTCGGGAGATAGACTGTACACCCCTGGTTCCACCTCTAGAATCGAGCCGGCGGGCAACCCGGAGCATACGGACCAGCCCACGCCAGGCATGCGGCGGCGCTGCGCCGCAGATCCCACCAGCAAGCAAAGATCTTCTTGCACCTCGCCGCTTGCGGCCCCAATCCGCACCAAGTCGGGGAGATAGATGTCCTCGGTCGAGGGCGACGACGTGCGCAGCACACGGCGCTCTTCATCGGGATTAAGGTCCTTCCAGCTTATGTAGCCCATCTGCCGGCGCTCGGCGCGCATCATGCGCAGCGCCGAGGCGCCTGTTAGGATTACGGAAGCCGCTAGCTGCTCTTTTGTCGGTTTGTTGCACCGCCTGATTGTTACCGCCATATG
The DNA here is from genome assembly GCA_048291725.1 of Collinsella sp. Lineage (GTDB taxonomy): Bacteria > Actinomycetota > Coriobacteriia > Coriobacteriales > Coriobacteriaceae > Collinsella. The sequence goes on from DBEZXW010000085.1 coordinate 17,212, forward strand.
AATCACCCCTACCAAACGCGTGCGATAGCGAGGCCATCGACTGCTGCGGCGCCGGCGCGCTTGAGTTCCGCCGAAGCCGCTGCCATCGTCGCGCCCGTGGTGATAACGTCGTCGATAAGCAGCAGGCGGCGGCCATGCACGTCCTCAACGGTCTCGTACATACCTCGGGCACGCTCGCGGCGCTCCTCACGACCGAGTTCGCGCTGGTCACCATGGCCGTACTTGACCAGGGCGTCCAGCAACGGCACGCCCGACAGCTCGCAAAATGGGCGCGCAATGGCCTCCATATAATCAAAACCACGCCGCCGAAACGCTGCCGCCGTCGCAGGCACAAACACCACCGCATCCGCACCGGACAGCACACCTCCGTAGCGATCGGGCGCTACGACCTGGGCATGCAGGGCGGTGTCGTAGAGCAGCTCCGCCAGATACGGAGCCAGACGTCGCTCGCCCGCATCCTTGTACGCTTTAATGATGCGCGGCAGCGGATGCGCATAGACGGCGCACGCCAGGCAGCGATCGAGCGCCTCCGCCATTGCCGAGGACGTGCTCTCGACCGAACACTCAGTGCACAGCAAATCCCCAAACGGGGCGCCGCATCGGGTGCAGCTATGACGTGGGTCGATGAGCGTGAGCGCAGCCAGGCAGTCTTGGCAAATAAGCGTACCGGCGCGCTCGCAGCCGGCACATCGTGTTGGCGACAATGCCTCGAGCGCCTCGCGTGCCACCCGCTCGGCAAACGGTAGCAATTCGTCCGCAAACGGTAGGGCGCCGGCGCCCTGCAGGCGGCTCAATATGTTCAGATGGCTCTTCAAGACACAACCCTCCCTACGTTCGGTCACAGGGAGGGTTGTTGATTCGGCGCTATGATACCCCGATGCGCTCGGGGCAAGGCGGGCTAAATCCGCTCGCGGGCGTTATTCGCCGGCGGACGGTTGCGGTGCGGACGAAGACGGGGTCGAGCCCTCGCCACCATCCTGGCGCGGCTTGCGGGAACGGCGACGGCGACGGCGCTTTTGACCCTGGTCGGCCGAGCCCTCGCCACCGCGATTCTCGCGCGGCTCGCGCTCGTCGCGAGCGGCGCCACGCGAAGCCTTGGCAGCCGCTCCCCCGCCATCTCCGGGACGACGGCGCGTGACCTTGACCTCGCCATCCGAGACCTGATCGGCCACGGAGGGCACTGAAGGCTTCTGCTGCGCGCCCGAGGAATGGCGACGGCGCGGACGCGGCGCGCGCTCCTCCTCGCCACGTGACTTGCCGCCCTTGTCGACAGGCGCATCGGAGGCCGAGGCGCCCTTGGAAGTGGCACCGACCTCGCGAGCAGCTGCGGCGCGGAAGGCGTCCTCGCGCTCCTCGCTCGACAGATGACGGCGGCGGCGACGTGTGGGGTTCATGCCGCCGCCGCGATTCTGCTGCTGGGGCTGCTGAACCTCGCGCTCGCGAGAGGCGTTCTTGCCCGCGGCTGCAACCTCGGTAGCATCGCCCGAGCCCGCGCGCTTGCGACGGCGACGGCCATCGGCCGCCCCCTCGGCCTCGGGTGTCTCGGCCTTACCGCGGCCCTTTCCGCGGCCACGGCCCTCGCCCTGACCCTGACCGGCGCGGGCATCGGATTCAGCATCGCGACGACGGCGCTTGGGCATCGACGTGCCGGCCAGACGGTCGGCACTCGACAGGCCATCGCCCACATCGACGCCGTTTTCGCGATCGAGCTCCATGAGCGCCAGACGCATCTCGGGCGACTCAATGCGCTCGAGCACGTCGCGCGTCACGCAGTCGGGGCGGCAGTTGCAGCCCTGCTCGGCGGCCTTCTTTTTGCAGCCCTCCGAGCACGTCATATCGGCCAGGTTGACCTTAAAGACTTTGCCGTTCTCCAGGCGCAGCACCAGCTGCTCACGCGGCGTGTCATACTCCTGGATACGCGCCTTGCCAAGCGGCGTATCGATGAGCGTCTTCTTTTTGGGCGCACGGCTCTTAAAGTCCTTGTAGGCCTCGAACTCGTAGCGCAGGCAGCACATCAGACGACCGCACACGCCGCTGATCTTGGAGGAATTGAGCGGCAGGTCTTGCTCTTTTGCCATGCGAATCGAGACGGGCTCAAACTGTCCGCCAAAGCGCGTGCAGCAGAGCTCCTGCCCGCATTGGGCATAGCCACCCACCAGGCGGGTCTCGTCGCGCACGCCGATCTGGCGCATGTCGACGCGAATGTGCAGCGTCGAGGACAGATCCTTGACGAGCTGGCGAAAATCGACGCGCTCCTCGGCCGCAAAGTAGAACACGGCCTTCTCGCCGCCAAACAGGTACTCGACGCCCACCGGCTTCATCTCGAGGTCGAGCTCTTTGACCAGACGGCGGAAGTCGACCATGGCTTCGTCGCCCTGGATGGCTAGGTCGTCCGCAAGCTGCAGGTCGATGTCGCTCGCCACGCGCAGCACAGGCTTGAGCGGCTGACCGATCTCGTCTTGCGGCACCTCGAAGGGATCGGCCGTGACCAGGCCGATCTCGGTTCCGCGCTCGGTGGAACAAATGGCATAATCGGCCTCGAGGATATCCAGATCCTGCGGGTCGAACCACAGGTCGCGCGAGGCGTAGGTAAACTTAACGGGTACAACTAACGGCATTTCAGTGCCTTCCTGATATCGAACAGCATGACCTCGATGGCCAGCTGGGGAGTAACGTTTCTGGCGATGTTGCGCTCGGCGGTCGCGACTGCCTCGAGCGCCTGGGTGGCACCCGCAACATTGGTCGCGGCGGCAAGCCGACCGATCGTGTCGCGCACGTCTTCGTTCACCACGTCGGCTGCCTCGTCCTGAAGCGTCAGCAGCACGTCGCGCATGAGCGTCCGCGCGCTCGCCAGCGCTTCCATGATACCCGAACGCTCGCGCGCGTTGAGTTCGCGCTTGTTGCGGTCCTCAAGCTGCTTCAATGCTCCACGCGACAGGTAGTCGGCGTTTTGCTCGAGCACCTTTTCCTGTGTGGACTTGACCTCGGCGAGCGGCGCCTTAACGGCGACGATGAGTGACTTGGCGCGGCTGAGCACGTCGGCCTCGTCGGCGGCGATAAGCGAATCGATGGCGCGAACCATCTGACGGCGGGCGTCCTGGCGCTCGGCGCTCTTGAGGAACTCGATGCCACGCGTGGGGCTTCCCGCCACGGCGACGGCCATGCGGCAACGCGCAGGGTCCTGACCGGTGGCGCGGCTCACGGCCTGCGCGGCGACGGCGGGCGATACCAGCCGAAACGGCACGCACTGGCAGCGGCTCACGATGGTGGGCAACATCACGTCTGCCGAGGTGCCCAGCAGGATGAACATAACGCCCTCGGGCGGCTCCTCGAGTGTCTTGAGCAGCGCGTTGGCGGTGTTGGCGCGCAGTTGCTCGGCACGGTCGATGATGTAGACCTTGGCCTTGGCACGGATGGGCGCCAGAGGCACGTCATCGAGCAGCTCGCGGGTCTGGGCGATGAGGTAGCCCGTGGCGCTCTCGGGCGTGTAATAGTGCACGTCGGGGTGCGTATGGCGGGCGACGCGCACGCAGCTATCGCATGAGCCGCAGCCATCCTGCTCGCACAGGAAGGCTTGGGCGAGCGCCCACGCGGCGTCGAGCTTGCCCGCGCCGGGCGCGCCCAAAAACAGGTAGGCGTGCGATGCGCGACCGCTGGCGACGGCATTGGTCAAAAAGTCGCGCACGCGCTCTTGGGTGTCAAGCTTGGCCAGCAGGCTTGTCTGAGCGGGGGCCATGTTACTCGGCCTCCTGGGCAAGCGCGGCGGTGACGGCGTCCTGGGAAATGTCGAGGCCGTAGACGCGAACCTGCTCGACCGTCCGCGCGAAGACGTCCTCGATGGACGCGGTCGCGTCGATGAGCTTTACGCGGTTTGGTTCCTCGGCGGCGATGGCGCAAAATCCCTGGTAGACACGCTCTTGGAAGGCCATGCCCTTAGCCTCCATGCGATCTGCCGCGCCACGGGCTGCCATGCGCAGCGCCGCCTGCTCGGGCGTGATGTGATAGACGAGCGTGAGCGCCGGGTGCGTCCCCGCGACGGCCAGGTTGTTGGCATCGCGCACTATCTGGCGATCGAGGCCATCGGCAAACGCCTGATAGCAAGTTGTGGAATCGTAGAAGCGGTCGCACAGGACCACCTTGCCGGCAGCAAGGGCAGGCGCGATGACCTCGTGCACCAACTGGGCGCGCGCGGCCTCGTAGAGCAACAACTCGCAGGTGTCGCCCATCGCCGTATTGGCGGGGTCGAGCAGCAGAGCACGGATCTTTTCGCTGATGGCGGTACCGCCCGGCTCGCGCAGGCTCACAACCTGGTAGCCAGCGAGTTCGAGCGCGCGGGCAAGCAGGCGCGCCTGCGTGGACTTGCCGGCGCCATCGACGCCCTCGAGCGTGATAAAGCTATGTTGAGCGGGCTCAAAAGCCATGGGCGCAGCCCCTTCCTACAAGGCGCGTAAATGCAGATATATCAACCAAGCCATGATACCCCAGTGCTCGGCGCGTCCCAAATCCAACCTAGCCATCGAGGCATCCCCGAAGTTGCGGTGAAATAGGGACTGATTGAAGCTCTGAGACCGCCAAACAGTCCCTATTTCACCGCAACTTATGAAGGGGAATTTGGGGTGCTGGGTATAATCGTCGTATTGCATTGAAATGTGGCGAAAGGAGTGGCAATGTCTCGGTATTGCGCCTCGTGCGGCAAGCTTCTTGCAGATAATGCCAAGTTCTGCACCTCGTGCGGTGCACCCGTTGAGCAAACAACCGCGAGCGATAGCCAGCCCGCTTTCGAGCAGACCGGCTCCCTTGATACGCCGCAAGCCAAGGCGGACGACCCCCTCTCCTATCGCCCCGACCCCGCCGCAAGCCCCGCGGCCGTTGAGACCACGCAGCGCATACCCGTCGCGAGCGGCTCGCCCCAACAGCAGCCGGCTCCCGCATACGCGCCCGCTTCGCCACAGACCCCCGCTCCCAAAAAGAGCGGCACCGGGCCGCTTATCGCCGTTATCGTTGTGCTGGTGGCGATCATCATCGCCCTGGTCGTTTTCTTTGTGATCAAGCCTTTCGACAACGCCGCCACGCAGACGACTGCCGAGGTAGCTAAGCTGCACCATGACGTCGACGACGATGACATAAAGCCTCTCGGCGATCCCAACAGCCTGTACGACGATGATGACGATGACGACGAGGATGGCGGCGAAGCAACGCTCTCCGAGCAGAATCTCTACCGCCGACTGAGCGAATACTACGACTTGCTCGAAGACCTCGACAACTACGTCCGTGGCTGCGCGCAGAACTTCAACGGCAGCTATCTGGAAGAAGATCGAACCACCCGTCAAAATCTCGCCGACGTCGCCGAGCGCACGGAGGACACCATCGAGCAGTATTACGACATCGTCGAGGACCTGGACGTCCCGACGAGCTCTAAGAACTACAGCTCCTGGAAAGACATCGTTGCCCTGTACGACGACCTGGATCACCGCATTGACGCAATCTGTGATGCCTGGGAGATCAGCCTGAAATACGCCAAGCCTGCGGACCACAAGAATGAGATCGTGGCGCCGCTGTCGCGCGACAACGTGGCGGGCACCAATGACAATAAGTACCGCCTAGACTTTGAGGAGCGCTATCCCGGCGCCAAGCCTGTCGAGGTGAAGTAATCCCAACAACTGATCAAAACTTGCGGTGAAATAGGGATTGATTAGGCCTTTTGCCAGCAAAAACAGTCCCTATTTCACCGCAACTTAGAAGTGGGGCCGGGCGCGCATTTGCATTTGCGCGCCCGGCCCCGCCGCGTCTATATGTGCTCGGCTACTTGTCGGCAGCGGTCTTTTTGGTAGTCGACTTCTTCGCGGTCGCCTTCTTGGCGGCAGTGGCTTTCTTAGCCGTCGTCTTCTTCGCCGTGCTCGCCTTGGTCGCAGTCTTGCGGCCGCGGGCGGGTTTCTTCTCCTTGGTCGGGCAATCCATGTTCACGCAGATACGCCACGGGCCGCGCGCCGTGTTGACCACCACGATGGGGGCGCCGCACTCGGGGCAGGTCTCGCCCGTCGCCTCGAGCTTACCGCGCGCCGGCAGTGGATAGCTCACGCCGCAGTCGTCGTAGTTGGTGCAGCGGATAAAGCGCTTGCCGCTCTTTTCGCTCTTGTGCGCGATTAGGTCGCCATGGCGTCCCGCCTCGGCGCACACCTTGCACTCGCCCACCTTAAGGTCGGGCTCGTAGTTGGTGGGGCACGTGGGGTTCACGCAAATCTCGAAGGCCTTCTGGCGGAACGGCTGGCACTTAATGCGCGGCGCGCCGCACTCGGGGCACACGGCCGCCTCACCCTCGAGCGGGCTGACCTTGACGCCGCTCGGCACCGGATAGGTCACGTCGCAGTCGGGCCAGCCCATGCAGCCGATAAAGCTGCCGCGGGTCTTGGCGCTCGTCTTCATAACCAGGTCCTTGCCGCACTTGGGGCAGGCGCCCACGCGCGCATCGGCCGTGACGGCGTCGCTGATGGCGTCGCCCAGCTCCTGTGTGTGCTTGAGCAGCTCGTCGAGCACGCCAGCCAGCAGCGCGCGCGAGTGCGTCACGACATGCTCTTCGGTATCCTCGCCGCGCTCCACACGGGTCATATCGCCATCGAGCTCGCTGGTCATATCGGGGCTCGTGATGCGCGGGGCAAACTGCGTCAGCGCGTCGATGATGGCGATGCCTAGCTGGCTCGGCTCAACGGGATCATTTTTGAGATAGCGCACGGCGTACAGACGCTCGATGATGCTCGCGCGCGTGGACTTGGTACCCAGGCCGCGCTTTTCCATCTCCTGAACGAGCTTGCCCTGGCTATAGCGCGCGGGCGGCTCGGTCTGCTTGGCCTCGAGCTTAATGTCGAACACGTCGACCGTATCGCCCTGCTCCAGCGGCGGCATCTGCTCGTCGCGCTTAAGGCCGTACGGATAGGCCTCGCGGAAGCCAGGGGTCACGAGCACGTCGCCCGAGGCCACGAACGGCTCGCCGTTGACGTCGAGCTCGAGCTTGGTGTTCTCGATGGTCGCGGGACCCATAAGCGTTGCCAGGAAGCGACGGGCGATGAGATCGTAGAGCTTGCGCTGACCGCCATCGAGCGTGGACGGATCGCCCTCGCCCGTGGGATAGATAGGCGGGTGGTCGGTGGTCTCGACCTTGCCGCGCGTGGGCTTCATGGGACCGGCGAGCACCTTTTTGCACACGGGCGCCAGCGCCGGGTTGATCTTTGCCAGGTCGCTCACCACGGCGCCCAGATCGAGCGTCGCAGGGTACACGGTATTGTCGACACGCGGGTAGCTGATGAGACCGGCCATGTAGAGGGACTCGGCGATGCGCATCGTACGCGCAGGCGAGATACCCTCGGCCGCGGCGGCAGCCTGCAGCGAGGTGGTCGCAAACGGCGTGGGCGGCTGTTGCTTGCGCGAGCGCTTGGTCACCGCGGCAACGGTCGCCGTCGCGACGCCGTCGACATGGCCGTACGCCGTCTCGGCAGCATCCTTGTCGGTAAAACGCGCCGTCTTGTGCGCGATCTTAAAGCGGTCGTCCTCGGCAGCGCCCTGCGCGGCACCCATGCCGCGAATCTGCCAATAGTCCTCGGGCACAAACGCCATGCGCTCGCGCTCGCGCTCAACCACCAGGGCGAGCGTCGGCGTCTGCACGCGGCCGGCAGAGCGCACGTTACCAAAGCCACCGAACTTGGCGAGCGTCAGATAGCGCGTGAGCACCGCGCCCCAGATGAGGTCGATGTGCTGACGGCTCTCGCCGGCGTCGGCCAGATTCTGGTCGAGCGTGACGAGGTTATCGAAGGCCTGCGTGATCTCGGCCTTGGTAAACGAAGAGTACTGGGCGCGGGCGACCGGCAAGTCCGGCGCAACCTCGCGCACCTTGTTGAGAGCATCCGAGCCAATCAGCTCGCCCTCGCGGTCGAAGTCCGTGGCGATGATGACGCTGTCAGACTTCTTGGCAAGGTTCTTGAGCGAGCGAATGAGCTCCTTCTCGGCCGGTAGCTTAATGACGGGCGCCCAGGTGAGGTAAGGCAGGCTCTCGAGTTTCCAGCCCTTGATTGAGATGCCATCGGCAAGAAACGGCTTGCGCTTGGTGTCGTAGGGCGGACGCGCCAGGCCATCGGGTATGTCGGCCGGCAGCATCTCGCCGTCCTCGGTGACCGAATACCAGCCCAGCTTTTTATCGAACAGCACGCTGTCGCAAAAATCGGGCGCAAGGATGTGACCGGCAAGACCGATCGTCACGCACTCCTCGCCCTTCCACTCAAAACGGTAGATGGCGGTGTTGTACACCTTGTCCTTTTTGGGCTTGCCCGTGGACAGCCGCTCGGCGATCTGACGCGCGGCGTCGTTTTTCTCGGCGATGATGAGCTTCAAAAGAGGCTCCTATCTCGTATCTCTGCGGCTACGCCCGCCCGTATGGCGGCCGACTTACGCCCTTGCTTGCTCAATCTGCCCGATGAGCCAATCACACCAGGCATCCATGCCCTCGCCCTTGCGCGCGCTCACGGCAAACCGCGGCGCCTGCGGATTGAGGTCATCGAGTGTCTTAGTATACCTATCCATGTCAAAATCGAAAGCCGGAGCCACGTCGACCTTGTTGAGCAGCTGCGCGCCGGCGTGTTGGAAGATGCCCGGGTACTTGATAGGCTTGTCGTCGCCCTCGGGCACCGAAAGAATCATGATGGACAGGTTCTCGCCCAGGTCAAAGTCGACTGGGCAGACCAGGTTACCCACGTTTTCGATAAAGATGACGTCGATGTTTTGAAGGCCCACCGCCTGGTCGAACGCGTCGACGGCCTCCATGATCATGTTGCCCTCGAGATGGCACAGGCCGCCCGTATTGATCTGGATGGCGGGCATGCCGGCTTCCTTCATGGTGATGGCGTCGACGTCCGAGGCGATATCGCCCTCGATGACGGCGCAACGCAGGCCGGCCTTGTCGCGTAGGCGCTCGTTGGTGCCCAAAATCGTGGTGGTCTTACCCGAGCCGGGGCTCGACAGCACATTGATCACATAGGTGTTTGTCTCTTTAAATCGCTGACGCAGCTGATCTGCCAGACGCTCATTGCGCGACAGAATCGGCGACGCGATATCAATCGTTTTCTCGGCCATACTCGGCACTCCTTACTTTGGCCCCTTTATACCCCATCACCAGATGGCTAGCGGGCTAATCGTCGGGGGTTTCGATTTCGATACTTGCGATGTCGAGCTCGCGACCGTGCAGCAGGCGCACGTTGGCGCCGCCACACTGGGGACAACGACAATGAAAGCGATCATGCTCGAAAACCTCGCCGCAATCCAGGCACTCGCTTTGCGGATGGACTTCCTTCACGGCAAGCTCGCAGCCTTGCGTGAGCGGATCCTCGTCGCGAAACGTCTCCCACGCAAAGTCGAGCGCCTCGCGCACGACTTCGGTCATATCCCCGATACGCAGCGTTACCAAAACGGCGCGCGAGGCCCCCGCCCCACGCGCCGCACGAATCACTGTATCGAGTATGCCGTTGACAATGCCAACCTCGTGCATACCGATTTACTCCTCGTCGTCCTCATCGTCCGAGAACAGGTCCAGACGACTCACGAACAAGCCCTCCTTGCCCTCGCGCGCGGTAATGACCACGCGGGCGATGGCAAGCGAAATCTCGTAGAGCGAGAGCAGGGCGCCGTACATGAGGCCCAGCGTAACGGGCGAGCCGTCGGGCGTAATCACAGCCGAGCCCACAAGCAGGCCAACGTATACGTAACGCCAGGCACTGCGGAAGGCCGCGTAGGACACGATATGGAAGACGGACAGGTAAAAGATGATGAGCGGCAGCTCAAACGCCACGCCAAAGCCGATCATAAAGAGCAGCTCCATGTTGACGTAGTTCTCCAGGTCGGGCAGCGCCGTAGCGACTGCCGAAGTCTCGCCGATGAGCCACTCAAAACCCGCAGGGATGATGATGAAGTAGCAAAAGATTGCGCCCAGGAAGAACAGCACCGTCGAGGCGAGCACCGTGGGCACGACCCACTTGCGCTCGTTGGGGCGAAGCGCCGGCAGGAAAAACGCCAGAATCTGCCAGATGATCATGGGCGTGCACATGACCACGGCCATCTTGATGGCCAGCGAGAAGCGCAGACCAAAGCCACCGAGCGTGGTGGTGATGTAGAACTTGCCGTCCGGTACAAAGGAGCGGATGGGGTCTTCCAGGATGTCGAGCACCACGGGCGTGGCGAAGTACAGCACGATAGCGGCGGCAAAGACCGATACGACCACGATGGTCAGGCGGCGACGGAGCTCTCCCAGGTGATCGAAGAGCGGCATACGCGCAGGTCCGATAGGCATTACTCATCGCCTTCCTTCGGGGCGTCGGCGGCAGCGGTGTCGTCCTCGGCCTCGAGCTCGCGAGCGAGCTGGTCGACAACGGCCTTGCGCTTGCGGGGACGACGGGCGTAGAGGTCAGCCGTCGTGGGCTCTGCCGGCTCGGGCTCCGGCTCCGGCTCTGCAGCAGGTTCGGGCTCGACGGCGGCAGCGGCAGGCTCGGCGCCCTCGGCCTCCTCAGCAGCACCTTCGCCCTCAGCAGCACCCTCGCTTGCGGCCTTCTCGGCAGCAAGACGGGCGCGACGCTCGGCAAAGGTCTCCTTCTTGGCGGGCGCTGCCGTCTCGGCGGCATCCTCGTCCGCATCGGAATCGTCGTCGGTCGCAGCAGCCTTCTTGGGCTTGACCGGTGCCGACGCGGCCTCGCTCACCGGATCGATAATCTCGGACTGAACAACGGCCGTCATCTTTTCCTGCGTCTCGCGGAACTGACGGATGGCACGGCCGATCGTGCGGCCCATCTGCGGGAGCTTATCCGGGCCAAACAGCAAAAAGCCGAAGACCACGATGATCGCGAGCTCACCCTCTCCAATACCAAACACACATACCTCCAAGGCTCGATGTGAGTCGAGCCCGCACCGCGCCATTCGGCCGGAACTCGTCTATTCATTCGGTCAAGTATAGCGCCCGGACGCCAAAACGTCCGAGCGCATCACAAACATATGCCAAACGGCACGCCCTTTTGGGGGGCAAAGATTATGCAGCGGTGATCGAAATCTCCTGGTCGACGCCCAACAGCTGAACCACGCGCATCACCGGGGGCTGCACATTGGTGCAGCTAAAGCGCTTGCCGTGGTCGACCGCGTGGTGCGCGGCGCCCACAAGCACGCCAATGCCCGTCGAGTCGATGTAGCTCACCTGGGCAAAATCGAGCTCAACGGCCTCAGTGGGCTGCTCGAGCGCCAGGTCGATAGCATTGCGCAGGCTGTCGGCGTTAGAGATATCGATCTCGCCGGTCACCTTAATGGTGTAGAGCTCTGGCGTGGGGTTGGTGGAAATACCCAAATCCATGTATACGCTCCTTTACGTATCGAAAGTGCGGATAGTACGGGAAGCCGCGCGTTAGGCGCGCTCGGCACGCGCAAGCTCGGCAGCGACGAGCTTCACAGCCAGCACCAGCACATCGAGCGCGGCCTCCAGGTCCTCGACCGTGGGATAGCTCGGCGCGATGCGGATGTTAGTGTCGCGCGGGTCCTTGCCATAGGGCCAGGTAGCACCGGCCGGCGTGAGCTTGACGCCCAGGTCGGCGCAGAGCGCGGCGACCTTCTGGGCCGAGCCCTCGGGACCATCGAAGCTTACAAAGTAGCCACCGCGGGGGTGCGTCCAAGTGGCGCAGCCCGTGTCGCCCAAGCCCTCGGTGAGCTTGCGCTCGACGGCCTCAAAGCGCGGACGCAGGAACTCGGCATGCTTTTTCATGTGCTCCTTGACCGCCTCGATGGTAGGAAGGAAGCGCACGTGACGCAGCTGGTTGAGCTTGTCGGCGCTGATGAGGCCGGCCTTCAGGCGCTTGGAGAACTCGGCGATGACCGCGGGGCTCGCACCGATAAAGCCGATGCCAGCGCCCGGGAAGGTGATCTTGGACGTCGAGGCAAAGGCCACCACGCGGTCCTCGGTACCCGTCGCGCGGGCAAGATCGAAGATGTTGGCGAGCTCGTCGGTCTCGTCGTACAGATCGTGCACGCAGTAAGCGTTGTCCCAGAAGATGCGGAAATCGGGCGCGGCCGTGGGCATCTCGACCAGGCGGCGCACAGTGTCCTCGCTAAAGGTGATGCCCGTGGGGTTGGAATACTTGGGCACGCACCAGATGCCCTTAATGGAGTCGTCGGCGGCAACGAGGCGCTCGATCTCGTCCATGTCGGGGCCGTTGTCGGTCATCGCGACGGGGACGTTCTCGATGCCCAAGTCGGCGGTGATGCCAAAGTGGCGATCGTAGCCGGGAACGGGGCACAGGAACTTGACCTTCTTGCCGTCGTGCGCGGCCTCGTAAGCCTCCCAAGGCTCGCTGCCGCACGAGCCACAGCGCCAGAACATGCCGGCGATGTCGTGCTCAATCAGCAGGCTCGACGAACCCAGTACGAGCGTCTGCTCGGCGGGACAGCCCAGGAACTCCCCTGCCAACTTGCGTGCCGAGGGAATACCCTCAAAGCAGCCGTAGTTGGAGCAGTCGACGTTGCCATCGTGCAGATCGGCGTCGGCGTTGAGGATATCGAGCATGGGTCGAGAGATGTCCACCTGGGAGGGCGACGGCTTGCCGCGGGCCATGTCGAGCGCCAGGCCCTTGGCCTTGACCTCGGCGACCTCGGCTTTGAGTGCCTCGATAGCGGCATCGAGTTCGGTGGTTTCCATCTTCTGGTAGATCGTCTGCATGGGTGCGACCTTTCGCGAAGCGGGACGTTGCAGTTCGTCTAAGTATAGACCGCCACCGCCGCAACGTTATGAAGCCGTGATAGATTAAGTACATCGCAATAAATTACGAATCGCCGCGCATGCCGGCGTGGGGCGCCCAAGGAGGCACTATGGAGTACGGATCGTTCCAGGCCGAGGAATTCGGCGACCTGCAGCGCCTGGTCGACGGACTGTTTTACGATCGCCACGCCATCGACCGCCTAGATCTGATCGTACAGGCCGAGATCTTGGACCTGGCGCCCGACCTCATGGAAATCGTCAACCTGCTACCGCCCGGCTATTACGACCGCCAGTCACTTTGCGACCAGCTCAACTCCGCCTTGGCCGCCCACGGCTGGGGCGCCGTCTACGGCACCGTGGAATAAACCTAGTCATTTAAGAACGTCCCCAATGACTAAAACGCCGCTTGTGATGGTGTTCACAGGCGGCGTTTTCAAACTTGTATGTGCTCTTACTCTTCCTTGGGCGCGGGGTGTTTGCAAACCACGCTCATGTAGATCATGCCAAGTACGGCCGCGGTGACAGAGCCGGCGAGAATAGCGGCCTTGGCGGCCAGAACCTCAAACTGGGCCGTCGGGAAGGCAAGGCCGCTGATAAGAATCGACATGGTAAAGCCGATGCCGCCCAGAATACCCACACCGGCAATCATGTGCCAGTTGACGTTATGCGGCAGCTCACAAGCCTTGAGCTTGACCAGGGCAAACGTCATGCCAAAGATACCGATCGGCTTACCCAGCAGCATGCCAAAGTACACACCGAGCGTCACCGGGTCGGTCAGCAGCGTGCTCATGTCCACGCCCACCAGGCGAACCTGCGCGTTTACGAACGCAAAGATCGGCAGAATCACAAAGTTGACCGGCGTGGAGATCAGGCGCTCCATGCGGATGAGCGGCGGGGTCACGCGGTGCATGACGCGCTCGACCTTGGTGGTCGAGACGGTAAAGTCATGCTGGCCCAGGATGTGCGCCTCGTCATCGTAGCGGTCATCGAGCAGCGGCAGGCACTCCCCCAACCAATCGGTAAGGCTGTCGAGTTTAACACCGCACTTGGCCGGGATGGTAAAGGCCAAGATGACGCCAGCAAGCGTGGCATGTACGCCGCTCTTGAACATGCAGAACCACAGCAGCAGACCCAGTACCGAATACGGGGCAAGGCGGTAATGTTGCGTCTTGTTGAGCCACACGAGCGCGCAGGTCACAAGCGCGGCGGCGCCCAACCAAAACGGATTGGGGCTCTGACCGTAAAAGATGGCGATGGCGGCGATGGAAATGAGGTCGTCGGCGATGGCGAGCGTCGAGAAGAACACGCGCACGCCGTTGGGCACGCGATTGCCCAAAAGCGACAGCACGCCCAGCGCAAAGGCAATATCGGTTGCCATGGGAATGGCCCAGCCGTTGTGCGCGCCGGCATGGTTAAAGATCAGGTAGATGCAGGCGGGAACGACGACGCCACCCACGGCCGCCAGCATGGGAAGCATAGCCTGGCGCGGGTTTTTGAGCTCGCCGACCGTCATCTCATACTTAAGCTCAATGCCCACCAGCAAAAAGAAAATCGCCATGAGGAAGTCGTTGACGAATAGCTCGACGGTGAGACCGGCCGTAAAGTTGCCCAGACCCACATACAGCGGGGTCTCCAAAAAGTGATGGATGGCCTCGTAGGCATCGGTATTGGCGCAAATGACGGCGGCGATGGCGGCGAAGACCATGACGGCGGCGGAAATCGTGCCGTTCTCGGCGATGCGCTCCCAGATGTCGTGGCGCTCAAAACGCTTGCGCTCACGAACGTTGAACAGCTGCTCAGTTGCTGCCATGGGCGGCTCCTTTCACGGGAAAGCTCCCGTCTTAAAAAAGCACGGCCCGCCCAAGTGGCGGCGCCGCGCTCTAACGTATTACGCTTGCATCTAGCCTACCCTGCACGACAAGCACGCAGGCGTGACCGAAAAGCGGAACCACAGGTTGAACATTATTTGCTCAACGGCGCGGGCACGCCTGTCCAAGAGACGACGCGGCGCCGCGCACAAAAAACGACCGGAGCGCGGGGTGTCCGCGGTCCGGTCGTGGCGTTTGGTCAACTAAACCTAGCAGACGGCCATGATGGGGGCAGCGACCTGCTTCTTACGGGAGAGGACGCCCGGCATCCAGACGCCGTCGTGCTCGTCGGCAATGCCCAGGCCCTTCTGAGCGGCCTCGGTCTCGCCCTCGAGCAGGACCTGCGAGCCCTCCTCCATGATGTCGGTGATGCACAGGACGATGCCGTCGGCACCCTTCTCGGCGGCGCAGGCGCGCATGGCCTCGCGAATCTCGTCGATCATGCCGAGCGCGCGGCTCTTGTCGACGGTCTCGTACTGGCCGATGAGCAGCTTCTTGCCGGCAGGCTCGAACATCTTGATGTCGTTGCCGACCATCTCGGCTGCGGTGAAGGAGCCGGACGGACGGGTGAGGAAGACCTCCATGCCAAACTTGACCGGGTCGACGCCCACCTGCTCGCCAAGCTTGGCGGCGACGGCGCGGTCGATATCGGTGGTGGTGGGGCTCTTGAGCATGAGCGTGTCGGTCATCATGGCCGAGAGCAGCAGCTTGGCCTGAACGTCGGAAAGCTCAACGCCGAGCACGCCGGCGAGCTTGGTGACGATGGTGCAGCTGGAGCCCCAGGGCAGGCAGATGTAGTGCAGCGGGCCGGCGGTCTCGAAGTCGCCGATGCGGTGATGATCGACAACGCCAAAGACCGTGGCGTCCTTAAGGCCGGCGACGGACTGGGCAGACTCGTTGTGGTCGGTGAGGACGACGAGCTGACCGGCCTCGACGGACTCGATCACGCGGGGCTCGGCGATGCCGGCGTCGGCGAGCAGCTTGGCGGACTCGGCCGGAAGCTGACCAAGGGCGCAGGCCTCGTAGGTGTTGCCGGCATACTCAACCCGGTTGAGCAGCTGGGACAGGACGACGGCGCTCATGATGGCGTCGTTATCGGGGTTCTGGTGACCAAAGACAAGAACGTTTGCCATGGATATCCTCCACTTGATATGTGTACTTGGACGTAGCTATGGTAGCACGCCGATGCCGAGCCTTCGCAGACGGAAGGGCCACGGCATATTTTGGGGCGCAGGCACGGGGGCCAAGGCTGTCCCTTTTGCACCATGTTGGTGCAATGTAACCTATCCCCCTTGCACCAGCTATTTACCGGCAGCGCGCAGGGCTACGTAGGCGGCACCGATGATGCCGGCGTCGTTTCCGAGCGAAGCGACCTTAATGGGCGTCTCGCGCGAGGCAGAAAGCGCGTATTGCTTAAAATGCTCGCGGACCTTGTCGAGATAGACATCGGCCGAAGCGGACGCGCCGCCACCGATCAGGAACATCTCGGGGTCGACCACGTTGGCGATAAGCGCCAGGGCGCGGCCAAGGTAGTCGGCCATGGTATCGGCCGCGGCCAGCGCGAGCTTGTCGCCCTCGCGGCAGGCCTGGAACACGTCCTTGGAATCGGAGGGGCCGGTCAGCTCGATGGGGTCGACGCCCGCCTTCTTGCACTCGGCAAGGTAGTTGCTCACCACGCCGGTGGCGCTGGAATACTGCTCCAGGTGGCCATGGCCGCCGCAGCCGCAAGTGCGCTCCTCAGCCGGGTTCAGGCACATGTGGCCAATCTCGCCGCCGGCACCCACAACGCCCGATACCACGTCGCCGTTAACGATAACGCCGCCGCCCACGCCGGTACCGATGGTGACCATCACCACGTTCTGTACGCCCTTAGCGGAGCCGAGCCAGGCCTCGCCCATGGCAGCGGCATTGGCATCGTTCTCGTACTTAACGACCGCGTCGGGGCAGTGCTCCTGAATGGCGATCCTCAGCTCGGGCAGATTAATGGCAATGTTGGCCTTGACCTTGGCATCGCCCGATGCCGGGATGGGGCACGGAACGGCCAGGCCAATGCCTGCCACAAAGGCACGCGGAATCTTGGCCTTGGCGACCACCTGGTCGATAGCCTCGGTCACCGCGGCAAAGCCCGCTGCGTCAACGATGGGAGGCGTGGGCACGCTGGCCTTGGCAAGCAGGTTACCGTCCTCGTCGAACAGGCCCTCCTTAACCGAAGTGCCGCCGACGTCGATGCCGATGTAGTACTGCTTAGGTTCCATGGGAGCCCACCTTTCTCGTTTAAACATTGCCTGTATGGTACCGCTCCCAAGGCAAAAACCTACCAAAAAGGGACAGGTTTGTTTTGGCAGGTTTTATCTGGGAAAACGCGAATGGCCGCTTAACACGATATTACTCAGATGTTTATCTATTTAGAGCGCTCTAGTTTATATGCGAAGCGACTTTTAATTATATCTTTCTCGAACTTTTAAAATATATAATAGGGATGCTAAGGTGTTAACTATACTTTCTTTTATACTCAATCAGGTTGGAAAGGAGGTTCCGTGATCCCAAAATACGAGGCGGTAGCTGCGGATATCCGTCGAAGCATCGAGAACGGCGCTCTAAAGCCGGGCGATAAGCTTCCCACCGTCGTTGAGTTCTGCGAGCTCTATAGCGTTTCCAAAATCACCGTCAAACGAGCTATCGAGCAAATCACCGAGGAAGGTCTTATTACCAGCCGTCGTGGATCGGGTACCTACGTTAAGGACACGGCGGGACTTCCCGGCCAGGCGTTTTTCCAGGGCAAAAACGACCGTGCCCAGGGTTTTTCGTATGAGCACCGCGGGGAGAAGGTGACCTCGGTGGTCTACGATTTCTCGATCGTTAATCCACCAGCGGACATCGCAGCCCAGCTGGGAATTGCCGAGGATGACTTTGCCTATCACGTCGTGCGCGTGCGTCAGGCCAATGAGAAGCCCATCGTTATCGAGTACACATACATGCCCCTCGAGCTGATTCCGGGCCTGAAAAAGAAGGACCTGTACGGATCGCTCTACCATTTCATCCGCGAGCAATGCGGGCTGAAAATTTCGAGCTTCCACCGTACCATTCGCGCCGTGGCAGCAACCGAGGAAGAAGCCGAGCGTCTGGACACCAAGCCTGGCTCTCCCCTGCTCGAGCTCACCCAGATTGGCTTTTTGGACAGCGGCGCCGCCTTTGAGTATTCGATCTCGCGCAACGTTGGCGACCGCTTTGAGCTGCACAACGTAACGTTGGCATAGGTTTTTGTAGTCATGCGGGCGCTCGTTTTGAGCAGCTTTACGCGGCGCCCGCGCAACATAATGGGGGTATAAATATGTCCGATTTGATTAAACTGACGCCGATCTTCCACGAGAAGATCTGGGGTGGCCGCCAGCTCGAAACCGTATTTGGTTACGACATTCCCGAAGGTCCCATCGGTGAGTGCTGGGCCATCTCGGCCCATCCCAACGGTGACTGCCAGATTGCGGAGGGCCCGTATGCCGGTCACACGCTATCGTGGCTGTGGGCCGAGCACCGCGAGCTCTTTGGCAACTGCGAGGGCAAGGAGTTCCCGCTGCTCATTAAAATTCTGGACGCCAAGGACGACCTTTCGATCCAGATTCACCCCAACGACGAGTACGCTGCCAAGCACGAGAACGGCAGCCTGGGCAAAACCGAGTGCTGGTATGTGCTGGACTGCGAGCCCGGCGCCACGATCATCGTCGGCCAGCGTGCTAAAGACCGCACCGAGGCCGCACAGATGATCAAGGACGGCCGCTGGGACGACATGCTCAACGTGCTGCCAATTCACAAGGGCGACTTTTTCCAGATTGATTCCGGTACCGTGCACGCCATCAAGACCGGCACGCTCATTTTGGAGACGCAGCAGTCGAGCGACGTGACATATCGCCTGTACGACTACGACCGTCCCGACACCGATGGCAAGCTGCGTCCGCTGCACATTGAGCAGAGCCTCGACTGCATCGACTTTGATGCTCAGGCTCCGACCGACGGCACGGTGACCGCGCCCGAGGTGGACGGCGTGACCGAGCTCGAGTCTAACTCCTGCTACACCGTCGATCGCGTGCGCGTCGACGGCAGCAAGACCCTCGACCAGCGCTGGCCCTTCATGTGCCTGTCGGTCATCGACGGCGAAGGCACCGTCTGCGGCGACCCCGTCCACAAGGGAAGCCACCTGCTAGCTCCGAGCACCGTCAGCTCCATCGGCCTCGAAGGCAAGATGGAACTGATCATCAGCCACCTCTAGGTCGCAACAACAACCAAAACGCAACAAGGGGCTCCCCCGTTCATCAACGGAGGAGCCCCTTGTCCATATATATCAGCCCACCCGGCTCTCCAGATCAAAAAAGCGGACGAGCAGAGCGACGTTCGCAAGCAACGTTATCTAAGGACCTGGACGGGCGTATGGGGCAACATCGATCGCGAGTTCCGCACGAGCCGGAGAGCACTTAATGTGCTCTCCGTGCGAGCAGGACTGCCCGAGCAGGCGATGTTGCCCCATACGCCCGCCCAGGTCCGCCGGGATCACGACAGCTTGACGATCGGAGCAAAGCCCTTCATAAGCTTTTTGGTCTGGCCGGTCTTTTCGAATTGAACCTCGATCATGTCTCCGACGACCGAGATCACGGTACCCGTGCCAAAGGTCTTGTGGCTCACGGTATCGCCTGCGGCAAAGTCCTGCGACGCGCTAGCGCGATCGACCTTGCGCTCCACTGTCGGCGACACCTTAGATGACGGCTTTTTGGCTCGCGGCGCACCCGAACCAAAGGTCGAGGCAACACGGCCGGCGTCGGGCGAGACCCCACGATGGCGCTCGGTCCCGTAGCTGCTGCCGCCAAAGAAATCGTCAAAACTCGATCCACCGCGCGAACCGGAACCGCCGGTCGAGCGCGTATGCGAACCAAACACCTTGCCGCCGTACATATCCGAGCCCATGCCCGAGCCAAAGGTGCCGTGACGGTCGCCGCGTTTCTCCCAGCCCGTGCCCTCAAAACCGGCAGAACCGATGCCGCTAAACTCGATATCCTCAAACGGAATCTCGTTGAGGAAGCGCGAGCGCGGGTTGGCAGAGGTCGAGCCGTAGGTGCGACGCGTGGCCGCATAGGTCAGGAACAGGCGCTTGCGAGCACGCGTGATGGCGACGTAGGCCAAGCGACGCTCCTCCTCGAGCTTGCCCGGATCGTCACTACCGCCAAAGTCGTGCACGTGCGGGAAGATGCCCTCCTCCATGCCGGCCACGAACACCGCCGGGAACTCCAGGCCCTTGGCGGAGTGGATGGTCATCATGGTAATGGCATGCGTCTCGCCGGCCAGGGAATCCAAGTCGGAGCGCAGGGCCAGCCACTCCATGAGCGCCGGCAGCGCCTTACAGGTGAGCGGACCGTAGGTGCGCTCGATCTCGTCGGCATGCACGGCACCCGCCGGCATCTCCGTCGGCGCGGCATACGCGTTGCCCGC
Organism: Collinsella sp.; assembly: GCA_048291725.1. Taxonomy (GTDB): domain Bacteria; phylum Actinomycetota; class Coriobacteriia; order Coriobacteriales; family Coriobacteriaceae; genus Collinsella. Next base: position 37,321 of record DBEZXW010000085.1, read on the forward strand.
GATGGCGGCGGCCAGGGCATCCTGCGGAGACAGCGCCGGAGCGGCCAAGCTATCGAGCGAATTGGAGCCCGCGGCGTCACGCGCGCCAACGAGCGCCTCAAACGAGGATACCGGGGCAGATGGCCCCGGTTCGGGCGCAGGCGCGCTCACCACGACAGGCTCGGGCTCGGCGCTAGCAGGCACATCGGCAACACCGGCAGCGCGCAGCTCTTCCAAACTCTCGAGCGTACCTTCGATATCCTCGTGCGTCTCCTCAAATTCGGCGGCGACGCCCAGGAATTCCTGGATGTTCTCGGCGCGGCTCTCGGACTCCATGGTGCCCTCGGCGCGGAAAGCCTGCAGCAGGCCCGTCTTATCGACGATCATCTCGACGACGTCCTTGAGCTCGCCGTCCATGCGGCGACCCTCGCGCACCAGCGCCACAAAGCTCGACAGGCCGTTGCGCACCTTGGCGCTAAACATGCCCGTCTCGGCTGTTGCGATCTCGCAGGCTTGGAAGAACGAGCAGCGGTTGTCGCGTGCCAGCTGCTCAATCTTTTGAATCGAGGTGGAGCCGATGCCGCGGCGCGGCGTGTTGATGACGCGCTTGACGCTCATCTCGTCGGCCGGGTTCACAATCATCTTAAGATAGGCCATGACGTCGCGGATCTCGGCACGGTCGAAGAATCGCGTGCCGCCCACGATCTTGTAGGGCACGCCTGCGCGCAGGAACATATCTTCGAGGATACGCGACTGGGCGTTGGTGCGGTAGAACACAGCGATATCGTCGTAACTCGTGCCCTTGGAGTGCAGCTTTTCGATCTCGCCGGCAATCCAGCGGCCCTCGTCGCGCTCATCGCTTGCCTGGAAGGCCTGGATCTTCTCGCCGTCGCCCTCGGCCGTAAACAGACGCTTGTCCTTGCGTTGCGAGTTGTGGCGCACCACGGCGTTGGCGGCGCTCAGGATATGACCCGTAGAGCGGTAGTTCTGCTCCAGCTTAACGGTCTTGCAGTTTTTAAAGTCCTTCTCAAAGTCCAGGATGTTGGTGATGTCGGCGCCGCGCCAGCTATAAATGGACTGGTCATCGTCGCCTACGACCATGAGGTTTTGGTACTTGGCGGCCAGCAGGTTGGCGATCTCGTACTGGACGTGGTTGGTGTCCTGATACTCGTCGACGCTAATGTAGCGGAAACGCTCTTGGTACTTATCGAGCACCTCGGGGCGGGTGCGCAGCAGCTCAAGCGTGCGCACGAGCAGGTCGTCGAAGTCCATAGCGTTGGCGGCGCGCAGGCGGCGTTCCAGCTCCAGGTAGACCTGCGCGGCCTTTTTGTCGTTGGGGCTGTCGGCGGATTTGAGCATGTCCTCGGGGCCGATCATGGCGTTTTTGGCCGAACTGATCTTGCTGCGGATCATGTTGATGGGGAATTGCTTTTGCTCGATACCGAGCGCCTGCATAATATCGCGCACCATGCGCTTGGAATCGTCGTCATCGTAGATGGTGAACTGACCGGTGTAGCCCAGCAGGTCAGCGTCCTCGCGCAGCATGCGCACGCACATAGCATGGAAGGTGCACACCCACATGCCGCGGGTACCGCTGGGGATGAGTGCCGCCAGACGCTCGCGCATCTCGGCCGCGGCCTTGTTGGTAAACGTGATGGCAAGGATCTGCCAGGGCTTAACGCCCAGGTCGCCGAGCATATGTGCGATGCGAAAGGTCAAGACGCGGGTCTTGCCCGAGCCGGCGCCGGCAAGGACCAGCAACGGACCTTCGGTGGTCAGGACCGCCTCGCGCTGAGCGGGATTAAGGCTGTCGATGTCGACGAGCGGCTTGGCGGGCTTGGGCGCCGGCGCGGGAGCGTCGTAGATGTCGAGCGGAACGAGCTCGGGCTCCGGCGCAGCAGGGGCGGTGTATGCATCGAGCGGCACGGGTTCCGGCGCGGGCGGCACAGGTACCGCGACATTCTTTTCCCAGGGCAAGGGCTGGGTCATGGGCGACTCCTCATCTGACGGACGGCGCGCCTGCGGGCAGCGCCATAGTTTGAGCCGTACCAGTATACCGAGCCGCGCGGACACCGACGCAAATCACACCACGACTCCGTGCGTCACCGTCAGGCCCGCCCCAGCGGATTTAGCGCAATGGGGTCAGGTTAGTCTGCACCATGTTGCTGCAAAGCAACCTGTCCCCATTGCACCAATCAGGGAGCCGCCGATGTCATGGCAGCAGCAGCGAGCGGCGGCCAAGGCGAACAAATTAGCATGAAAAGAGGGCGGCATAGACCTTTTGGTCATGCCGCCCCCTTTGAATGACAAGTTGTCGCTCTGGCCGCCGCTCAGCGTCAACCAAGTTACAGGCCGAGCATCGGCTCCAGGACAAAGAAGTACGCGAGCACCACGATGCCCAGGATGATGCGGTAAACACCGAAGCACTTAAAGTCGTGACGGCGGACGAATCCCATGAGCCACTTGATGGCGATGAGCGAAACCACAAAGGCCACAACGCAGCCCACGCCCAAGATAGCGACCTCGTTGGCGCCGAACGTGCCGCCCTTGATGAAGTACTTGACCAGCTTGAGCGCACTTGCGCCAAACATAACGGGAATAGCCAGGAAGAACGTAAACTTGGATGCCACCGAGCGCGTGCAGCCCAAAAGCAGGCCACCGATGATGGTAGAACCGGAACGAGACGTACCAGGCACCAGCGAAAGCACCTGGAAGCAGCCGATACCCAGCGCAGTCTTCCAACTCAGGTCCTCGAGCGTGGCGATGGAGCCAAAGTCCAAATTCTCGTCATCGTCCTCATCCTCAGCGGTAGCCGCGGCGGGCGCCGCAAAGTGCGCACCGGCGGGACGTCCACCCGACACCACAGCACGCGAACCAAACGAACCGGCAACGGCCATTTCCTCGCGCTTGCTCGCGCGCCAGTTCTCAATCACGATAAACAGTACGCCGTACACAATGAGCGCCAGCGCCACGACGGGAGCATTGTAGAAATGCTCCTCCATCCAGTCGTTGAGCGGCAGGCCGATCGCCGCGGCGGGAATGCAACCGAGCACAATCTTGCCCCACAGCACCCAGGTGTCGCGACGGCCCTCCTTGCCCTTGCTGGGCGAGAACGGATTGAGCTCATGGAAGAACAGCACACAGACGGCCAGAATGGCGCCGAGCTGAATCACGACCAGGAACATATTCCAGAACGTCTCGCTCACGTTCATCTTGACGAACTCGTCCACCAAGATCATGTGACCGGTCGACGAAACAGGCAGCCATTCGGTGATGCCCTCGACCAGGCCCATGAAGGCAGATTTTAGAAGCTCGATAATATCCAAAGGGACCCCCTCGTTAGACACCCGCCGATATTGTTCTGCGGACGGTGCGGGCGATGTCCCATTATCAACCGTTGGCGGCGCGCCTGCGCCTACCCTTACCAAAAAACTCGCCCGTTCACAGAATTGCGAGCGGTCAAACCCAAATCCTTGGGTATAACTGCAACAAGATAAAGTGTCCGGCGGCCAACGCGCCCGCGCCCGCCCGACGCACGAGCCCCGCGCCCGTGCGATAGACCAAGGAGGAAACCATGAACGAGGGCTACACCAAGGTATTTGTTTCACTCGACGGTACTGAGCAGCAGGATTTTGTGCTCGCACGCGCCATCAAGGTCGCCGCGAACAACGGCGCCAAGCTAATCATCGGCCACGTTATCGATTCCACGGCGCTCGAGAGCGCCGGTTCCTATCCGGTCGACCTGGTCAACGGCCTAGAGGAGGCATTTAAGAACTCCATTGCCAAGCAGCTCGAAGAGGCCAAGGCCAATCCCGACATTCCCGAGGTCGAGGTCATGATTCGCGCCGGCCGCATTCGCGAGACGCTCAAGGACGAGATGCTCGACGTGGTTAAGCCCGACCTGGTGCTCTGCGGCGCCCGCGGCCTGTCCTCGATCAAGTATGCGCTGCTGGGTTCGATTTCGACGTTCCTGCTGCGCAACACCGACTGCGACATCTTGGTCGTGAAGTAGGTTCCTTCCCGCCGGCGCAAGGCCTGCGGGGTTATCGCGCCGACGTCCTCGCCGCTTCGCGGCTGCGGGATGTCGGCTCAGATAACCCCTCCCGGCCTTGCGCCTTCGTCACCGTACTTCAGCGAGTTGGCTGAATTGAAAGATGGCGTGCCGCCCCGTTTGGGGCGGCACGTTTTGTTTGAGGCGGCACGTTTTTGTTTGGGCGGACGTCTGCCGCGTGCGTTACTCGAAGTATTGGAACTTGTTGGTTGAGAAGGCAAACGTGACGACAAAGCCTTCGCCGGGCTCGGATGCTGCGGTGACGTCGATGCCCATCTTGGAGCACAGGCGCGCCACCAGGTAGAGGCCGATGCCTGTTGCGCGCTTGGTGGTGCGGCCGTTGTCGCCGGTAAAGCCCTTCTCGAACACGCGCGGCAGGTCTGCCGCACACACGCCGCAGCCGTTGTCCGCGACGGTAAGCTCGATGCGCTCGCTTGCCAGACCCTCGTCCAGCAACGCACCCGAAAACACGATCTTTGCGCCGTCCTCACGCGCATATTTAATGCTGTTCTGAATGAGCTGGCCCAGAATAAACTCGAGCCACTTCTCGTCGGTAAAGACCTCGAAGTCGAGGTTCTCGCACACCGGGGCCACATGCGCCGCAATGAGCTCGCGCGCGTTGGCTTTAATCGCGCCCGTCACCAAGGTTTTGAGATCCCAGCGGCGAATCAGGTAGTCGCGCTCCACGACTTCCGAGCGCGCGTAGTACAGCGCCTGGTCGATATAGCGCTCCACGCGAGCAAGTTCGCGTGCCAGGTCGTCCACGCGCGACAGGTCGTCTTCGCTGCTGTCCAGGTTTTCCAAAATCAGGTGAGCCGCCGCCAGGGGCAGCTTGGCCTCGTGGACCCAGCTCTCGATATAGTCGCGATAGTCATCGGTCTGACGCCTGCCTTCGGCAACCTCGTCGCAGGCGGCTTTGCCCACCCGGCGCAAGACCTCGTATTCGAGCTCGCCCTCGGCATAGGTCGGGCATTGCACCATCTCTTGCACCCATGCGGGACTCTCGAGCTCCTCTGCCGCGCGCTCCAACTGACGCAGAAAACGGCGACGGCGAGCGTACTCGATCACGATGCCGAGCATACCAAAGATAAAGGACACGCCAACCGCCACGACCACGATAGAAACGGGTGCACCGGCGACCGTCAGCACAAAGCAGCTCAGCAGCACGCCGCACGTCCACACGGCGACGGGAAGCAGCGCGTCTTTAAAGAACTTGGCAAACGACATAGCCGGCCCCTAGACCGAATAGCCTTGGCCGCGGTGCGTCGTCAAATACCCCTTGATGCCGATTTTTTCGAGCGTGGTGCGCAGGCGGTTGATGTTGACGGTAAGCGTATTGTCGTCCACGAAGGCGTCGGAGTCCCACAGATCCTGCATGATGGCCGAGCGCGAAACAATCTTGCCCGCGCGGCTCAGAAGCAGCGAGAGAATACGCAGTTCGTTTTTTGTGAGCTCGGTGCTGGTGCCCGTTTGCGTGTTGGTGACCATGGAGCGTGCGAGGTCGAGCTCCAGTCCCTTGTGGACGAGCGTGCTGCGCTCGCCCGCCGCCGCGGTGCGACGCAGCAAGGCATTGATGCGCGCCACGAGCACACGGGCGCTGTAGGGCTTGGGAACAAAGTCGTCCGCGCCGAGCGTCATGGCCATGACCTCGTCGATCTCGGTCGTGCGCGACGTGAGGACGATGATGGGAACCTCGGATTCGCGGCGAACCTCGTGGCAGATATGCTGGCCGTCCTTGACGGGAAGCGTGAGGTCGAGCAGCACCAGGTCGGGCGCGGCGGCGAGAATATCGCGCGAGACATGCTCAAACGATTCGCAGGCCTCGATTTCAAACCCGGCGCGGGCAAGGATGTCGATAAGTTCACGACGAATGGGCTCGTCGTCCTCAACGATATAGATTAGCGCCATGGATTCCGCCCCCCTCTTGGTTGTCTTGCCCCATTATGACCGCGGATCCGCAGATACGCGCCTCACGCGGCACCAAAGTGACAGAACTGTTCGCGAGTGGCAGAGGCTTGCCTCTCGCTCGCGACGAGCACGGGAATTAAATGAGTTTTTAATCCCCGTCCCAGAAACATCATTTAGCGGCGGGCACGGAGCTTTTCGTAGCCTTCGGCGAAGAAGGCGACCGTGGCGGCGTCGGAGTCGGCGGCGTCGGAGTCGGCGGCGGCAACCACACCGTGCTCGTCGCTCACCAGAAACAGCGCACCCTTGAGCTGCGCGGGAATGTCTACGCGCGTGACCGGGATGCCCTTGGTCTGGGCCAGCTGCTCGATGAGCGTCGCCGTGCCGCACAGGCACTCGTCCGCCGGCGCCACAAAGGCCAGCTCGCCGTTATCGACGGCGGCGAGCAGCTCGGGCGCCACGCCGGTTTCGTCGGCCTCGGAGCGGGCCTCGGCGGAGCGGGCACGTAGCGCCTTAGCCGACGTATCGGCCAGCGGCTCGTACTCGCCCACCGTCATGGCGGCGTTGCCATTGACGTCGATCACCAGCATGAGTACGCCGTCGTGCGCAGTGTAATCGCCCTCGGCAAGCGACCACTCAACGTGCTGTTTAGCCCAGCTGAGCATGTTATGGGTAAGCGGCTCGCCCTGCACCAGGCGCTCGGACAGTGCGCGAATGTGGCGGTTGAGCATGGGCACCTTTTTGTTGGACATGCGCCAACGGCAGACAAGCGCGGGTTTGTCGAGCGTGAACTTCTCGACCGCCTCCTGATTGGCGCAAAAGTCCTCGTACGCACGCTGATCCTCGGCATTGCCAAACAGCTCGGCATCATCAATCTGGGGCATGGTTGTACCTTTCGTGTTAGTCATTCCGTCCTCTTATACCAAAAAGACGGCCCTCCAAACGGAGCAGCCGTCTTTTGCAGAGATTATTTTGTCCCAGGGCGGAACTTAGTGACGGAAATGCCTGGCTCCGGTGAACACCATCGCGATGCCATGCTCATTGCAGGCCTGGATGCTCTCGTCGTCGCGCTTGGAGCCGCCGGGCTGAATGATGCAGGTCACGCCGTGCGCGGCAAGCACGTCGACGTTGTCGCGGAACGGGAAGAACGCGTCGCTTGCACAGGCAAAGCCGCCCTTCTCCACGCCCTCGCGCTCGCAGAAGTCCTCGGCGCGCTCGCAGGCCAGCAGCGCGGAGTCAACGCGGTTGGGCTGACCCGGACCCATGCCAATGCCGGCCTTGCCCTTGGAGACCAGGATGGCGTTGGACTTGACGCCCTTGCAGACCTTCCAGGCAAACTCGAGCTCGGCCATCTCGGCGTCGGTGGGCTTGCGGTCGGTGGGGAACGTAAAGGTCGCGGGGTCCTCGGTCACGTGGTCGACTTCCTGCACCAGCATGCCGCCGTCGACGGAGCGCAGCTCCACCTGGGCGCCGTGGTCCACGCCGCCGGTAGCCAACACGCGCAGGTTGGGGCGCTTGGCCATGCGCTCGAGCGCCTCGTCGGTGTAGCTCGGGGCGATGATGACCTCGACGAACTGCTTGTTCTGATCGGCAAAGTGCTCAACCAGCTCAAAGGGAACCTCGCGGTTGCAGGCGATGATGCCGCCAAAGGCGCTCTTGGGATCGCAGGCGAAGGCGCGATCGTAGGCGGCCGTGATGTCCTCGGCAACGGCGGAACCGCAGGGGTTTTGGTGCTTGAGGATCACGCAGGCCGGCTCGTCGAACTCGCGGACCAGGTTCCAGGCGGCGTCGGCATCCAGATAGTTGTTGTAGCTGAGCGGCTTGCCCTGGATCTGCTCGGAGCCCACGAGCGGGAACTGCGAGCTCGCGGTGTTCTCGCAGCCCTCGGCAAAGCGATAGACCGTGGCCTTCTGCTGCGGGTTCTCGCCATAGCGCAGGTCGTCGACCTTCTCCAGCGAAATCTCGAGCTTGGCAGAGGTGTCCGCCACGTCGCTTGCCTGGGCGGCAAGCCAACGGGAGATAGCCGTGTCGTAGGCGGCGGTGGTCTGGTAGACCTTCACCTGCAGGCGACGACGGGTGGAAAGCGTGGTGCAGCCACCGGTCTCGTGCATCTCGGCCAGGACGGCATCATAGTCGGCCGGGTCGGAGATGACGGTAACGCTCGCGGCGTTCTTGGCAGCAGAGCGCAGCATGGAGGGGCCACCGATGTCGATGTGCTCGATAGCGTCCGCGAAGGTGACCTCGGGGTTGGCAACGGTCTTCTCGAACTCGTACAGGTTGACGACGACCAGGTCGATCAGCTTAATGCCGTGCTGAGCGGCCTCCTGCATGTGCTGCTCGGAATCGCGACGGGCAAGCAGCGCGCCGTGAACCTTGGGATGCAGCGTCTTGACGCGGCCGTCCATCATCTCGGGATAGCCCGTGAACTCCTCGATGGGGGTTACGGGAACGCCCGCGTCCTCGATGGCACGAGCCGTGCCGCCCGTAGAGATGATCTCGACGCCAAAGTCGTCAACCAGCGTCCGTGCGAAATCGACGACGCCCGTCTTATCGGTAACCGAAATCAACGCGCGTGCGATCTTCACATCAGATCCCATGCAGTCCTCCTGTCTGGTACGCCGCCGTGCTCTGTGAGTCGGTGATACGTCGATCTGCAGCGCTCGCGCAGCGGCATTGAAAATACTGATTTAATGTAGCGCATCGAGCGCGACGATGCACCCCGCAACGCGCGGCTGTGCAGAAAAAGCTTCGAGCGGGGGTTGCAGGAGCGCCACTGGGCACGGTGAGTTGATGGAACACAGGGGCACCATAATTAGATGCCAACGGCGTGGTAGAACTGTGCTCGATATGCATCCGCAATAGAAAGAGGCACCATGGTCTCGCGGGTTCTCTACCGACCGTTTGATACCGAAGATTTCGACGCCATCGCGCTGATCCTGCAGCAGCTTTGGCACAACAACTCGGATAACGATGAGTACAACCGCCTCGAAGCCGCGTGCGATCTTGCCTACTGCCTTTCTTCCTTGACGTTTTCGCAGGTTGCCGTAATCGACGGTCAGGCGCGCGGCATTGCGCTTGCACGCGCAGGACAGAGCTCCGGCACTAGCGTCAACGAACATTGGATGGATACTGAGCGTGCACTGCTGTCGCAGATGCGCGAGCTAGAACCCGAGTCGTGCGCCGAGTATCTCTCGTTTGTGCGCACCACCATTCGAACCAACAACCGCCTGCTCGAGAGCAGCCCGTTACCGCACGACAACGAGGTAACGCTGCTTGCCGTGGATCGCGACGTCCATGGCCTGGGCGTTGGCACGGTTCTGCTCGACGCCGCAATCTCGCATCTGTCCTCGTGCGGGGCGACCAGCGCACACCTGTACACCGACTCCAACTGCTCGTGGAAGTTCTACGAGCTGCACGGCTTTAAGCGCACCGCCACGCACCGCGCCAACCGCGAAGAGCGCCGCCACGACATGCCGCGCGAAAGCTTCCTCTACGAACTCGACCTAACAGCCTAGGCCCAGCAGCCATACCTAGTCATTTAGGACTGTCCCCAGTGACTAGTCGTTGGGGACAGTCCTCGTAGGTAACGCATAAAAATGGGATGGGCTTTCCCCGACGGCTGTCGAGAAAAGCCCATCCCATAATTTAGGACCGTTAGAACGTTCCGCCGCCGCCTCCGCCGACGCCGCCTCCGCCGCCGCCCGAGAAGCCACCGCCACCGCCGCCGCTCGAGCTATCGGAACTCGAAGCCAGCTCACGGATGCTCTCGTGATACACATCGTTAAATGAATCGAGCGGCGAATCGATACCGTAATGATGGTAGTACCACCAGTAGCAGGGGTAATTGTCGTAGAAACCGTCGGCCTCGCGCACCTCGGGAGGAACAGCCTCGGCAAGCTGACGCAGGACTTCCTTCGAAACGCCCAGCGCCACGCCCATCACCAGAAGTTTATTCCACAGGACCAGATCGCCCGGGACGGCTTCCTTTAGGCGCGTGAAATCCTCGAGCCAATGCTTAAGCGCCTTGCAGCGAGCCGCAACCTCGGCGCCCTCCGGCGTAAAGCGGCGGAACGTAAGGCCCACGCCAATACCCACCAGCACAATCGGCACCGAGATAAGCGCGGCGATAATGTTCACCTGTGCGCCGTCGGTAAAGAAAATGGATCCCATGGGAACAAAGGCGATCAGAATACCGAGAACCAGGCAAAACACCATTGCAACGATGCCGTCCGAGGCAACGTACTCGCTATCGGCCAGCTTGCCCTTAACGGTGTTCTGATAGTCCTCGAGCTTGTCGCCCACGGGCGTAGCGTGCTGCTTGACGTAGTGCTGCAGCTCGTCAAACGTGCGCGAACGGTCACCGTTTTCGTCGGGCTTAACGCCGGCAAAGAAAACCTTGAGCACCATGTGGTCAATGCCCTTGGCCGACTTCCAGCCCGCATCACTCACCGTCACGCGATACGTCTGCTCTTCTTTTTCGCGCCCCAACAGACCCTTCTTGGCCTTGGTCACGGTCGCCTGCTCCAGCTTGATCACACGGTCGTCAGTGAGCTTCATGAGCGTGGCGATATATGCCTGATCGGGCACCTCGTTCCAGCTCATGAGGGCCGAAAGCACGGCGGGATGGTCGGCCGAAGGCACATCGCGGAAATATTCGTCCTGGAAAAGCGGCTTGGGCTTGCGGCGGCGCAGCTTGAGCGCAACGATTGTGCCGGTAAAGGCCACCGCCGCGACAACACTTAGCGCGGCAAGTGCATTGGCAATCATGCGCGCGCGGGCGCGGCGGGCGTTAGCTTCGTCGGCCCATTCTTTCTCTTCGCTCAGGATCGTTGACATGCGCTCCTCACTTGAAGCGGAAAGCCATGGCACCCAGTCGCTGGGGAAGGCGATGCGCGCCTCGGCGAATTCGCCCTGATGCACGCAGGGAATGGTATAGGTGACCATGGGTTCGTCCGCATCGAGCGACACGTCGCCCGTCAGCGGGCCGTGGCCCCATGCGCGGAAGTTATCGCCCTTGACGGCCGCCGTCCCGGCAGCAGCATTTGCGAAGTACACTTCCATCTCGACATCGTCGGAATCCGCAGACCAGCCGTCACCCACAAATTTCCAATAGAGCTCGGCGGTGTCGGCCCAGTTCATAACCGCACCAGTCATGGTGTAGCTCACGTAATAAATCGCGCTGTCGCCGCTCTCGTGGGGGCTGAACACCTTAATCCTTACGCCGTCACCGGTCTGCTCGACCGTGTAGACGCCAGAGTCGCCCTTGTTCGCGCTATCGACTTTGTTAAACGCGGTGTCCTCTTCCTCGACACTCAGAACGTCGACGCCCGCCGTGCCGCCCTGCTGGTTGGTGCCCGTATTGATCTCCCAAAACACGCCGTTGATGTCGTCGTCGAAATCGAACTGGCGTCCCTCGACAACGGTCAGCGATCCATCGGCCTCAACCGTGGCGCCGATGTAGGTTTGGCTCATGGAGTAGCCGTCGGCGTGTGCGGCGGCAGGCAGCAGCAACAACGCAAGCGCGACGAGTGCGCAGACGGAAGCGAATCGCGCGAATAGGCGGCGCTGCCGACAGGTCTTGGCAACGGGGGCGTTCATAGGCACATCCTTTGTCTGTGATACCAACAGCGTCATTGTCCCACGTTTACGGACACACATGACGAATATCTAGGCGACCGGAGCGCCAAACGGGATGAAAGTCACGACCGCCGCCAGCAGCTAGTCATTGGGGACGTTCTTAAATGACTAGTCGTTAGGGACACTCTTTGGCATGGCATGCGCCAACGATAGATACCACTTCACAGCTCCGTCACAGGTGTAGCGGCTTTGTGTGGGCGCGGCATACGCTGATTGAGCCGCCAGCCGAGGGGCATAAAGCAATTGAGCGAAAACGGTTTGCCCCTTTGCCGTTCGCTCGAGGATCATGTCCCCCTTTTCCGCGGAAACCCCGGCAGTTGCGAAGAGCTGCCGGGGTTTCTGTCGTTTGTGAGGCTGAGTCAGTGCGCGGCGATCGAGACGTTGAGCCGCAAACCCGCCGTGCGCAATGCGCAGCGCCGCCAACTTGCGAGCCACGGCAACGCCTTCCCCACCGCGCCCCGCGCTATACTCGTCCGCATGGATATCAAAGCACGCAACATAGCAACGCCCGCCGCGGACGCGCCAACGACGCCGCCCGCCTCTGCCCCCGCGCCCGTTGTGGGCCGCTTTGCCCCGTCGCCCTCGGGCCGCATGCACTTGGGCAACGTGTTCAGCTGCATGTGTGCGTGGCTTTCGGCCCGCAGCCAGGGCGGCAGCATTGTGCTGCGCATCGAAGACCTGGACGATCGCTGCAAGCGTCCGGAACTTGCCGCTCAACTGATTGACGACCTGGCCTGGCTGGGGCTTGAGTGGGACGAAGGCCCCTACTACCAGCACGATCGCCAGGACTTGTACGAGGACGCCCTGCACCAGCTGCAAGACGCTGGCCTCACCTACCCCTGCTTTTGCACGCGCGCCGAGCTCCACGCCGCGAGCGCACCGCACGCCAGCGACGGCACGCCCATCTATCGCGGTGCCTGCCGAGGCCTTTCGGCCGAAGAGGTCGCCCGCCGCAGTGCCCTGCGCGCTCCGGCCACGCGTTTGCGCGTGCCCGCCGTCGATGACCTCGCGGACGACGTGATCGAATTCGTGGACCGCACGTACGGCGCCCAATGCGAAGCGCTCGCCACCGAATGCGGCGACTTTTTGGTGCGCCGCAGCGACGGCGTGTTTGCCTATCAGCTAGCCGTGGTGGTCGATGACGCCGCCATGGGCGTCACCGAGGTCGTGCGCGGATGCGACCTGCTGGGCTCCACGCCGCGCCAAATCTACCTGCAGCATCTGCTGGGACTTCCCACGCCGCACTACGCGCACATTCCGCTGCTCATGTCGCCGGACGGCCGCCGCCTTTCCAAGCGCGACCGCGATCTGGACCTGGGCGAACTACGCGCCCGCTTTGGCACGCCCGAGGCACTGCTGGGCTGGCTCGCCGGGCAAACGGGCATCGCGCCGGACACCACGCCGCGTACCGCCGAGCAGTTGGTCGAGCACTTTAGCTGGGATGTTATCCGTGTGCACCGCGAGAACATCACTGTAACGGCCGAGTAGCCAGCCACCCCACCCCTACACAACGTCCCAGGGCTGGAGTTCGTCACCCAGGCGAACGATGCAGTCGTAGAGCACGGTGTGGCGTTCGGCAGGGTTGGCATCCCGATGAAAATGCCCGTAGTACCAGCGCTTGTAATCCAAGCAGTCTTCCAGCTCATCGAAAAATGCCGTAAGCCGATCAACGGCGGGGTAATTCCAGCCGGGTGCTGGATAAAGCGTGGGCGAAAGCATGCGCGTGGAGCAGGTGTGGGTGATCACGTAGTCGACCTTCCAGCCCACGCTGTCGAGCTTTGCCCGCGCCTCCTCAAAGTTGCGCTCGTCCGGCAGCTCCTGCGGCCACCAGCTGGAATAGGGAATGCGGTATTCCTTGTCCACGCTCGTGGCGCCGCCCATGGTAAAGATCGTTGAGCCGTCGAGCTCAAAAACCTCGCCGCGCGTCAGGCGCCGTATGGGCGAGGTGTCCGACAGGCGCTGCGTCAGCCCGCCGTGCCACAGCTCCATGGGACGCTCCGCCCAGTGATCGAAACGCTCGTGGTTGCCGTCGACGAACAGCACGGTATAGGGGCGCGACTCCAGCCAGGCGATATCGGCACATTCCTCGACAGAGAAATCCCATGGAAAGCCAAAGTCGCCCGCGACAATCAGATAGTCGTCGCCCGTCAGGCTATCCCCAAGCTCCCAGTCGCGGAGCTTTTGCATGTCGAGGCCGCCGTGGACGTCGCCCGTCACATAGACCGTCATCGGATCACCACTTCCCTGTAAGTCGCTAGCCACATTCTGCACGATCACTAAGCCAACCGTTCCAGCCCTTCCATCCTTAGGGCTTACTCCTCGTTCTTCCATCCAAACGGGTCAAGCACCCAAAAAACCAGATCGAGCACGCCGCCGGTCATCATGGCGGCGGCAAGGGCCATGCAAACGTGCAGAGAGACGGCACTTCTGAGCACGTCGAATGGCCCCAGAACAGCCAGCAGCGCAACCGCTGCGCCGACAAGGCACAGCGCGAGGCACGGGCCGGCGTCCTTGACGCACTTCTTTGCGAGATGCCTGGTGTTGTCACTCATCGATATCGAACTCCTTAGAGGGTCGTTGTTCAGATACATGCCGCCGCGGCAGAGCGGGGCGGCAGGGTAAGTGTCACATGCCGTGCGGACATCAATGGAGAAACCGCCTGCTCGACCAACCTTTGACGCCGTTTTGCACCGACACCACGTCCCCCGCTATCGAGGCCTAATACTTTTCCCGAGAAGTGAACGGCTGTTTTTGAACCCCTGGAGCATCTGCATTTTCCAGTAGCAAAATCGCAGGATTCTAACGCCAAAACCGCAGGAAACGACGCCTTTGTTAGCGTCGGAATAATTTAGCCAAATATAGTCGGCCGAGATTGACCAATCCCGGCCGACCCATTTTAGCCAACACGCCCGCATCTATGTCTTTCCTATCGCTTCCCTACATCCCCTCGGGCTGGATCCCCCTCACC
>DBEZXW010000086.1:0-57403 GCA_048291725.1 Collinsella sp.
GAAGGTGAGGGGGATCCAGCCCGAGGGGATGTAGGGAAGCGATAGGAAAGACATAGATGCGGGCGTGTTGGCTAAAATGGGTCGGCCGGGATTGGTCAATCTCGGCCGACTATATTTGGCTAAATTATTCCGACGCTAACAGCGTATACTCCTCTGAAAACTGAATCCCGTTAGAAATGACGAGTTGTTTACGCTTCTTTTGGGGTGGCGGTACTATCATGGTTCGAATTGAATGTGGATGATGATAGGAGCGCTTTTTTATGATTGAGCTGCTCAGACGTTTTGGCGGTAAGTTTCGCCGGTATATGGTGATTGGCCCTGCGTGCAAGTTGATCGAAGTGATCTTTGACCTGCTTACGCCGCTGGTGATTGCCCAGATGATCGATAAGGGCATTGGCGCGCACGATGTGAACGCCGTCGTCCGTTACGGCATGGTACTTGGCGCCATGGCTGTGATCGGCATCTCGTTTACGCTCGTCTGCCAAAAGATGGCGGCGCTCACCTCGCAGGGCATGGGCACCGACATTCGCGGCGCGCTCTACGAGCACATCAATAAGCTGAGCTATGCCGAGCTCGACCGCTTTGGCACGCCGTCGCTCATCACGCGCATTACCAACGACGTCAACCAGGTCCAGCTTGCCGTGGCACTGGGTGTGCGTATGCTCATCCGCTGGCCCTTTTTGGCCGTGGGCTCCATGGTCGCGGCCCTTGCCATCGACCTTAAGCTCGGCATCATCTTTTTGATTTGCACGCCCGCCATCGGCCTGGTGTTTTGGTTTGTCATGGCGCGCTGCATCCCGTACTACAAGCAGTTGCAGGCAAAGCTCGACCGCATTGCGCTCATTTGCCGCGAGGGGCTTTCGGGCGCCCGCGTGGTTCGCGCCTTCGTGCGCGAGGACCATGAGCGCGAGCGCTTTGCCCAGGCAGCCGACGACCAGGCCAATACTGCCATCGCGGTGGGCAAGCTCTCGTCGATTCTCAGCCCCGTCACGTTTCTTGTGATGAACCTGGGCGTGTGCGCCATCCTGTGGGTGGGCGGCATCCAGATCAACGTGGGCGAGCTTACGCAGGGCCAGGTCATGGCGTTTGTGAACTACATGACGCAGACCCTCACCTCTATCGTGTACGTTGCCAACCTGGTGGTGGTCTTTACCAAGGCGAGTGCCAGCGCGTCGCGTATCAACGAGGTGCTCAATTGCGAACCGAGCATCACCGACGAGGACAACCAGCCGGTCGCGCTGCCCGAGCCGAGCAACGTCGCTCCCGTTTCCGCGCTGAGCTTTGACCATGCGAGTTTTTCGTTTGGCGCGGGCGCGGTAAATGCCGTCAACGATGTGACCCTGGAGCTGCCGCTGGGCAAAACGCTCGGCATTATTGGCGGTACGGGCAGCGGCAAGTCCACGCTCGTCTCGCTTATCCCGCGCCTGTACGATGCGGGCACCGGCAGTGTGAGCGTGATGGGTGCTGACGTGCGCACTTGGCCGCTCGACCAGCTGCGCCATGTGGTCGCGACCGTTCCGCAGCGCGCGTCGCTGGTGAGCGGCACCATCCGCAGCAACCTGGCCTGGCGTGACGAGTTGGCGACCGACGAGGAGCTCTGGGCGGCGCTCGATATGGCGCAAGCGAGCGAGTTCGTGCGCAACAAGCCGCAGGGGCTCGACGCCCCGGTCGAGGCGGGCGGCAAGAACTTTAGCGGCGGTCAGCGTCAGCGCCTGACCATCGCGCGCGCCCTGGTGGGCTCACCGCAGGTTCTGATCATGGACGACTCCGCCTCGGCACTCGACTTTAAGACCGACGCGGCGCTTCGTCGCGCTATTCGCGAGCGCAGCGTGCGCGGTGCCGCCGAGGGCGGGCTGCCGCTGACCACGGTGATCGTGAGCCAGCGCGTCTCGACCGTGCGCGATGCCGACATGATCTGCGTGCTCGACCACGGATCGGTTGCGGGCCTGGGCACGCATGACGAGTTGTATGCAAGCTGCCAGCTCTATCGCGAGATTTGCCAGTCGCAGCTGCGCCGCGAGGAGCTCGAGGGCCAGCAGGGGAGCGCGGCGCCCGCGTCCGCCCAGACCGCCCCTGCATCTGTTTGCGCAAAGGAGGGCTGCTAAATGAATCCGTACACTTCCTCCGGATCGGTTGCCACGATGACGGCCAATGTGTCCGGCAACGACAAGCTCAACGACCTGGGCGACGGTCCGCGCCAGCCCGGCGACCCTGAGCGCTATCCCGTGGGCGCGGTGACCCGCCGTCTGATGGGCTATGTCCGTCCGCACCGTATTTCGTTTACGGCGTCGTTTGTGAGCGCCGCCGTCTCGGTAATCCTGCAGCTCTACACGCCCATCCTCATTGGTGAGGGCATCGACCTTATCGTCGTCACCGGGCAGGTGGACTTCGATACACTGCTGCCGCTTGTCACCAAGCTCGCGCTCGTCGTGGTGGGGGCCGCGGCCTTCCAGTGGCTGCAGGGCTACTGCGTCAACCGCCTGTCCTACGAGACGGTGCGCGACATGCGCGTGGAGGCAAGCGACAAGCTCAGTCGCATGCCGCTCAGCTTTATCGACAGCCATGCCCACGGCGACCTGATGAGCCGCGTGGTCAACGATGTCGACCAGGTGGGCGACGGCCTGCTGCAGGGCTTTACCCAGCTCTTTACCGGCGTCATCACCATTGTGGGCACGCTCGCGTTTATGCTTTCCATCAATCTGACCATGACGCTTGTGGTGGTGCTCGTCACGCCGCTTTCCATCTTTGCGGCCGGCGCCATCGCCAAGCTCTCCAACAAGAGCTTTACGGCCCAGCAGCGCATCCAAGGCCAGCTTGGTGGCCATATCGAGGAGTATGTGGGCGAGCAGAAGCTCGTGGACGCGTTTGCCTACGGCCCGAGCGCTCAGCAGCGCTTCGATGCCCTCAACGCTGAGCTCTACGCCGCGGGTGAGCGCGCGCAGTTTATGGGCTCGCTTTCCAACCCCGGTACGCGCTTTATCAACAACATCATCTATGCTGTGGTCGCTGTGATCGGCTGCGTGGGCGTGATCACGGGCGTGCCCGCGGCGCTTACGGTGGGTGGCGTGCAGATCTTCCTGTCCTACGCCAACCAGTACACCAAGCCGTTCAATGAGGTTACCAACGTCATCACGCAAATCCAGACGGCGTATGCCTCGGCGCGCCGCATGTTTGCGCTGCTCGATGCGCGCGAGCAGGAGCCCGACGCGTCGGACGCCGTAGAGCTCGCCGCCCCGCAGGGTGAGGTGACCTTTGAGCATGTGGACTTTAGCTA
Source organism: Collinsella sp. (assembly GCA_048291725.1). Taxonomy (GTDB): domain Bacteria; phylum Actinomycetota; class Coriobacteriia; order Coriobacteriales; family Coriobacteriaceae; genus Collinsella. The sequence continues at coordinate 3,275 of DBEZXW010000086.1, forward strand.
CGTGCCCGACCGCAAGCTGCTGCAGGACATTTGCATTGACGCCAAACCCGGCATGCGCTTTGCCCTCGTCGGCCCCACGGGCTGTGGCAAGACAACGCTCATCAACCTGCTGCTGCGTTTTTACGATATCGATGCCGGTCGCATTGCGGTCGATGGCCGTTCCTCGCGTGACTACACGCGCGCAAGCCTGCGCCGCGCCTTTGGCATGGTGCTGCAAGATACCTGGCTGTTCGAGGGCACGGTGGCGGACAACATCGCGTACGGTTGCCCCGATGCCACGCGTGAGCAGGTCATCGAGGCTGCCAAGCGCGCGCATGCGCACAAGTTTATCGTGCAGCTGCCGAAAGGCTACGACACGGTGATCGGCGAGGACGGCGGCACGTTTAGCCAGGGTCAAAAACAGCTGCTATGCATCGCGCGCGTCATGCTCACCGATCCGGCGATCTTGCTGCTGGACGAGGCGACCTCAAGCATCGATACACGCACCGAGTTGCAGGTGCAGGCGGCGTTCGACGAGCTCATGGCCGGTCGAACGAGCTTTGTGGTTGCGCACCGCCTGTCGACAATCCGCAACGCCGACTGCATTCTGGTCATGCGCGACGGCCAGATTATCGAGCGCGGCACGCACGACGAGCTGCTAGCGGCAGGCGGCTTCTACGCCGAGCTCTACCGCAGCCAGTTCGCCCTGTAAGCAAGCCCGTGGGGCAAATTAATCAGGTTTGTTTGTCCCATAGAGCGATCGTGTTATATAGCGTTCTGCCAGCGCGTGAAACAATTTGACGGCGTTTTGTGAAACAGTTTTTCGGCCATTCGTGAAACGTTCTGCGGCGGTTTCAATCCGAAGTACATGCTGTTCGAAATCTGTCCAAAGATGTCGTCTGCGTCGCCAATCGACAGACGGTGGTTTACATCTGCGCCGTTAGTACTAAGATATGCTTCTAACAAATTGCATTAAGGGCTCGAGTTTCGGGGGAAACGAGGCAACGTGACTATGACGTGCGCTTTGGTGGTTAACAGCAAGAGCGGCAATACCAGGATGGTTTCGGGCGCGATCAAGCGCGCTCTGCAGGCTTCGGGCGTTGAGTTTGTCCATGCCGCGGCGTTGAGCGATGATGCAGATCCGGAGCAGGTCGCGCTCGAGGCGCACGGCGCCTGCGCGGCCGACACGGTGCTCGTTGGCTTTTGGTGCGACAAGGGCGCCTGCACGCCTTCGGTCGCGGCGTTGCTCTCCGCCTTGCACGGCAAGCGCGTGTTCCTGTTTGGCACCTGCGGCTTTGGCGCCGACCAGAGCTATTACCAGCAGATTATCGACCGCGTAGCTTCCAATTTGGCTGGGGATGCCGAGCTTGCGGGCTGGGCGATGTGCCAGGGTAAGATGGGTCCCGCGGTTAAGCAGCGCTACGAGGCCATGCTCGAGCAAGACCCCGAAAACGCCCGATTTAAGATGCTGCTCGACAACTGGGTTGCCGCAAAGGATCACCCCACCAAGGAGGACCTGGACCATATGGCGGTGGCGGCCAAGAAGGCCGTGCTGGGCGAGTAGCTTCGCCGTTCGCGGTCCTTCGTGCAAAACAATACAAATGTGAAAGCCTCGAAATTCCCGAGGCTTTTTTCTTGACACTCGTGGGCGCAACCGTGGCAAACGTTCGCTGGATGTATTCAGAGTGGGACACGGTTTCCGGATGCAAAAAAGGCCACATGACGTGGCCTTCAATTTATATATGTTGCGGGTGCCCCCATGACAAGCCGCGTTTCAACACCGAGGCGTCTGCCCGGCGACGCGGAATGTAAGGTTCATCGCGAGTTCCGCACGAGCCGGAGAGCACTTAATGTGCTCTCCGTGCGAGCAGGACTGTAGAGCAGGGAACTTCGCCCCTCCGGCATCCCCGCCCGCGTTGGGCCCCCGACCCTGCTACTTGATCTTGGTCGTGCCCGGTGCCAGGTTGGGGTCGGTCTCGTTGGCCTCGGTCTGGAAGTGCTTGGTGTACACGTTCTTGCCGTCGCGGAACATCTCGTAGTACTGCATCTTGGCGTAATCCTCGCGCGCCTTGGTGGCGGCTGCGGCAGCGGCGTCGTCACCGGTGACGTTGGAGGAGAGCGCCCAGCGCAGGCTGGCGTCCTCGTAGCCGACGGAGTTGATGGCGGGCAGCGACTCGCGCAGCGTCATATGCGCCTTCTGGTAGTCGGTCAGCGGTGCGCCGATCAGCTGCATCAGCTGGGTGGATAGGTAGTTGGTGGACAGGTCGTCGACCTCGCTCGTCTGGTCGCAGCCGGCAACGTCGTAGTTGGCCCAGATGATGTAGTCGGTCTGCCACAAGCGCTCCTGGTGGGTAGCGTCGTCCTCACCGGTAAACCACTTGTCATTGAACTTGGACGGGAAGAACGGCTGGTGGTCGCCCCAGAACACCACGACCACCTTGCGGTCGAGCTTGCTCAAGGCGTTGAGGAAGTAACGCAGCGCCTGGTCGGACTGCTCGATGCACGAGACGTACTCGTCGACATCGGAGAGCGTGCCGTCTTCGACGGTCTTGGCGTCCAGGTCGGTCGTGTCGATGTTCAGGTGCATCTGTTTGTCGACCGGCAGCAGGCCCGTGTCGTAGCCCGAGTGGTTCTGCATGGTCACGTCGAAGATAAACTGCGGATCGGCGTTCTGGTCGAGCAGCTCAAGAATCTTGTCGTAGGTAGCCTGGTCGGTCACCATGCCGCGCAGAGTGTCGGCCCCCTGGAAATCGTTGATGGACAGGAACTGGTCAAAGCCAAAGTCCTTGTAGACGTTCTCGCGGTTCCAGTTGGTCGCGTGGTTGGGGTGCATGGCCGTGGTGGAATATCCGAGCGACTTGAACTGCTCTGCCAGGTTCCCAGTCGTTTCCATGTTGTAGATGGTGTAGGGGTACACGCCCGAGCCCAGGTTGGCCATGGAGTTGCCGGTCATAAACTCAAACTCGGTATTGGCGGTACCGCCGCCGTAGGCGCTCACATAGAGCTTGCCGCGGCTGAGGCAGTTGGACAGGCTCTTAAAGTACTGCGGGCCTTCGTAGCCGGCGCGCATGTTCTGGTAGATGGATAGGTCCGAGAAGGTCTCGTTCATGATGGCGATGACCGTGGGCTTCTCGCTGTCGAACTGCTCCTTTGCGGCGGTGCGCTCGTCACTCTTGGCCGCGTCGGATTTGTCGTAGGCCTTGGCGTACTTTTTGAGCGTGGCCTTGGCGTCATCGACAGAATAGTCGGCGGGTTTGGGCGGCTTGATGGACTGTGCCGCGCTAATAAAGGCAGGCAGATAGCCCTCGCGCCAGTAGCTCTCGAGCGGACGCCAGGTGTAGACGGTGATGCCGAGGGTGTTGTAGTAGTCGATGAGCGTGACATGCGCGGTCACGCCGCCCAGGCACAGCACCGCCACGAGCAGGTTGGTGAGCAACATGCGCTTGGCGTTGGCGGCGCCCTTCTGACGGTGCGGCGCGACCAGGCCGGCGTACTCGCACAGCAGCATGGCGATGGCGGTAAAGCCCATGGACAGCACGCAGAACAGCGAGATGGAGAAGGTGTAGCCGTTGCCGGCGACTGCGGCGGCGGTGGAGATGGCCGAAAGGTCGCCCGGCTGGATGGGCATGGATTTAAACGTGATGACAAAGAACTCGGCAATGCCCAGGACAAAGAGGGCAAAGGCCAGGACCGCGGAAGCTGCGCCGTGGCGCTGGAATAGGAAGAACAAGCCAGTCATGAGTGTGGCGATGATGGCCCACTCGAGCAGGATGCACAGGGGGTAGACCCAGGTAAAGTCGTGGTTGGACGAGACCTCCATGCCCAGCAGCGCAAAGACGCCGGCGAGCAGCAGGCACAGGACGGCGGCGACGAGCGGTTTGCCCACAAAGGCGCCGCGCAGGCGAGCGAGCTTGCCGGTGGGGGCGGGGGCGTCGGGCTCGGCGAACGCAAAGACGCGCGGGGCGATGCGGTCGCGGGCGATGCTGGCCCAAGCGCATCCGGTGAGAATGGCGTTGGTCAGGATGAGCATCACAAAGGCGAGCGGCTCGTTTTGAGCGACGAGGCCCACGGCGCCCCAAATAGTCAAAAAGACCTGGAACAGGCCGAAGGCGACGCTCCACCCAAGAGCACTTTTGGCGACGGTGCCCGACTGAGCGCGAATGGCCTTGGCCTCGCGCAAGACAAGGTAGACGGTCGCCGCAAGACCGACGAGCGAGATGGCGGCAGCGAACATGCTGAGACTCCTCACAAACTAAAACCTACGAAAGCGGGGGTTTACCCGATTGTTACCAAGATATGCGCTGCATTTGGTGACTGCGCACAACAACCAGCCATAATAACGCGCGTGCGTGGCGGTGTTGCGCAATGTAGCGGCGACCTGCGCGATAATGGACGGGAATTACACGGAAACGTAAAGGCTTCTTAAAGAAATGGCGAGGGTAGGGCGATGAGCGAGCAGGTTTGCAAGGCGGACATGGGCGGCGATGGAGCGGCGGTCGATACGTACGGCTATCCGGTCGAGACCACGGGCAACGCGGTGCTGGACACGTTGGAGCACCGTTCCTCCACGCGTGCCTTCGCGCGTGATGACGACGACCGCCCCGTGGCGGTGACCGACGAGCAGCGGGCGGCGATTTTGCATGCGGCGAGTCGTGCGCCGTCGGCAGGCGCCATGATGATGTATTCCATCGTGAGCATTCGCGAGCAGGCTACGCTGGATCGTCTGGCCGACCTGTGCGATCACCAGCCCATGATCGCCAAGGCGCCCTGGGCACTTATATTTGTGGTCGATTATGCCAAGTGGATTGATCTGTTTGAGCACGTGGGCTGCTTTGAGCCCGAGTTTGTCGAGCGCACGGGCAAGGCGCCCCGCCGCGCGCCGGGTTTGGGCGACTTTGCCATCGCGGCCCAGGATGCCGTGATCGCTGCGCAAAACGCCGTGGTTGCCGCCGAGGCCCTGGGGCTGGGGAGCTGCTACATCGGTGATATCGTCGAGAATGCCGAGGAAGTCGCCGAGCTGCTCGATCTGCCTCCGTATACCATGCCGCTGTCGATGCTCATCATCGGCACGCCTCGCAAAGAGCGCCCGGCAATCGCGCACCCCGTGGTGAACCTGGTGCACGAGGAACGCTACCGCCGTGCGGACGACGCGACTATGGACGCGCAGGTGGCCGAGATGGACACGATGTTTCGCCCGCACGCACGCGAGGTGGGCGAGCGCGTGGTGGATATCTACACTCGCAAGCACACGAGCCCCTTTATGGCCGAGATGAGCCGCTCCATGGAGTGGTGGTTCAAAAACTGGCTCGGAAAATGACGAATGTGACAAAGGGACAGTCCCTTTGTCACATTCCATATCGCCGAGGTGGCCTAAAGGCCGTATAAATGTTTATTTAGCTGGGAAAACAGTGCCATTCAAACATGGGCCGATTACCTATAATTCCTTCGAACATTAAAGTTGGGAGGAAACCGGCTTATGGAACAAAAGGCCAAGGAGGCAGCCTCGCACGCTGCGATTCCTGTGAGCATCTCGGCGATGCTCGTCACGCTGGGCGTGGTGTACGGCGATATCGGCACCAGCCCTATGTATGTAACCAAGGCGCTCGTTGCCGGCAACGGCGGCATCGGAAGTGTGACGGAGGAGTTCGTGCTTGGCGCGCTCTCCCTTGTCGTGTGGACGGTCACGCTGCTGACCACCATCAAGTATGTGCTCATCTCGCTGCGCGCCGATAACCATGGTGAGGGCGGCATCTTTGCCCTGTACAGCCTGGTCAAGCGCTGCGGCAAGTGGCTTATCATCCCCGCCATGCTGGGTGGCGCCGCGCTGCTCGCCGACGGCATCCTGACGCCGGCCGTTACCGTTACCACGGCCATTGAGGGCCTGCGCACCATCCCGGCGGTCCATGCCGTGCTGGGCGATGACCAAGGCCGCGTCGTGGCCATCACGCTCGCCATCATCATCGTGCTCTTCTTGGTACAGCGCATCGGTACGGCCAAAATCGGTCACGCCTTTGGCCCCATCATGACGCTGTGGTTCCTGTTCCTGGGCGGCACTGGTCTGTTCTTTGTCTTCCAGCACCCCGCCGTGCTGCTGTGCCTCAACCCGGTGCGCGGCATCGCCTTTTTGCTGAGCCCCAACAACCACGCGGGCATCATGATCCTGGGCAGCTGCTTCCTCGCCACCACCGGTGCCGAGGCGCTCTACTCCGACATGGGCCACGTCGGCCGCGGCAACATCTACGCTACCTGGCCGTTCGTTAAGTGCTGCCTGCTGCTTTCCTATATGGGCCAGGGCGCTTGGCTTATGAACAACGCTGCCAACCCCGAGCTCATGGGCATTGCCGATCTCAACCCGTTCTACCAGATGCTCGCCCCGGGCCTGCGCCCGTTTGCCGTAGGCCTTTCCACCGTCGCGGCCATCATCGCCTCGCAGGCGCTCATCACCGGCGCATTCTCGCTGGTGTCCGAGGCCAGCCGTCTGGATCTCATGCCGCACATGCAGGTCTTCTACCCTGCCGAGACCAAGGGCCAGCTCTACATCCCCATGGTCAACAACGTCATGCTTGTCGGCTGCGTCATCGTGGTGCTGCTGTTCCAGAACTCGGCGCATATGGAAGCCGCCTACGGCCTTGCCATTACGCTGACTATGATGTGCACCACGCTGCTGCTCTTCTTCTACCTGCACGAGGAGCGCAAGCTCAAGGTTGCTCCGTGGATCTTCGCGGCTTTCTTCCTTTTGCTCGAAGGCTTCTTCTTCGTGAGCTCACTCACCAAGTTCTTCCACGGCGGCTACTTCACCATCCTCATGGCCGCGCTCATCATGGGCATCATGGTGTGCTGGTACAACGGTACGGCTGTTGAGCAGCGCCAGTTTACGCTGCTGCCGCTGCGCAGCTACCTGCCGCAGCTCAAGCGCCTGCGCGATGATGATCGCTACGAGCGCCTGAGCGACAACATCGTGTACCTGACCAAGGACACCCATACCGATTACATCGACCGTGATATCGTCTACTCGATCTTGGACAAGCATCCCAAGCGCGCTCGCGCCTGGTGGTTCGTGAATGTCGAGACCATGGACGAACCGCATACCTTTGCCTATTCGGTCGAGACGTTCGGCACCGACTACGTGTTCCGCGTGCATCTGTACCTGGGTTACAAGATTAACCAGCGCGTCAATGCCTACCTGCGTCAGGTCGTTCAGGACCTGGCTGCCACCGGCGAGCTGCCGGCGCAGACGCATGACTACTCGGTCTACAAGGATCCGGGCAACATCGGTACGTTCAAGTTCGTCCTGATCCGTAAGCTTCTGGCGCCCGAAAGCGATGTGGAGCCCAGCGAGCGTACGGCCATCACGCTCAAGTACATCATTCGCCGCGCCGCCGGCACGCCCGCGCGTTGGTACGGCCTGGAGAACTCCAACGTGAGCTTTGAGTACGTGCCGCTGTTCACCAAGTTCAAGGCCGTGAACAAGATGCAACGCCTGGCTCCCAACGAGCGCCCGTAGGCGCCGACAGGCTGCACGGAGTGGGTTTTCGATGGACAAGATTGAGACCGGGGAGGCAAACATGGATGCAAAGATGCTTGATGGCCGCGAGGTGGTTGCCGAGCTGGTACGTGAGGCACGTGCCGACGCCGCCGAAGATCGGTTTTTGACGAACCGCTCCAACATGGATATGGCCGATCGCGTAATTTCGATCGTGGCACTGGTATTTGGAGCGGTGTGCGTGTGTGCCCTGCTCGCGCACGTGCTGTTTGTCTAGCGACCGCCGGTTGCAAAGGCTATACACTTGGAACCACCACAAGGGGAAACCACCACAAAGGTGCCTGTCCCCTGTGTGGTGGTTTTTGTGTTTGAGAGAGGGGCAGGGCGCTGATGGACGTCCGTACGGACGGCGATATTGCCGATAGCTTTTGGTGGCGGCGCACAACGCTGACGCGCCGCACTCCTCTGTATGACGCCTGCGTATCGGTGGGTCTGTTGGTCGCGGCGACGATTGTGGGCGCGCTGCTCGACCATCCGGGTCTCGCGCCGAGCATCATGATCGTCTATGTGTTCGCCGTGCAGCTGTGCGCGTTCTTTACCTGGAGCCGCCTGTATTGCCTGCTGAGTTCGGCTGCCGCCGTGGCGCTCTACAACTTCCTGTTTGTCGACCCGCGCTACTCGCTGTCGTTTATCGACCGCGTCTATCCCGGCATGTTCTTCATTATGTTTGCGGTCTCGCTCGTGTCGAGCTCGATTGCGTTGGCCCTGCGCCGTGCCTTGGCGCAGGCCGCCGCCAGCGACCGCCGCACGCAGATGGTGCTCGAGACCAACCGCATGCTGCAGCGCTGCGCCGATCAGCAGCAGATTGTCCATGCTATGGCAACGCAGCTGGCGCGTCTTTCGGGCTGTCCTGTCGTGTGGTACAGCGCCGACGCCGAGGGCGATGACCTGCTGCCGCGTGCGACATACACGGCCGTGGGCGATGTCGCGCCGGTGCATGAACTGGCGCCGCAGATGCCGCCGCGGCTCTCGGCGTCCGCCTATGTGGGAACGCCGCTCGATGCCACCTACGGCGGCTCGGCGTTCTACGGCATCTACCTGACCGTGCGCTCGGGCGACACCATGGTGCGCGCGGGCGATCCCGCCTCGGTGGTGGGCGTGCTGGCTATCGTTGCCGAGCCCGACGTGCTGACGCACGAGGAGCGGACACTTGCCGATGCCATCGTGAGCGAAGGCGAGCTGGCACTCGATCGCGCTCGCGCCATGGAGGCCCGCGAGGAGGCGGCGGTGCTTGCCAAAAATGAGCAGCTGCGCGCCAATCTGCTGCGCTCCATCTCGCACGATCTGCGCACGCCGCTTACCAGTATTTCGGGTAATGCCGACGTGCTGCTCGACCAGGGCTCGACCGGCACCGCGGTGCTCGATGCCCAGACGCGCCGCGGCCTGCTGCTATCCATTCGCTCGGATGCGCTGTGGCTCAACGCCACCGTCGAGAACCTGCTTGCCATCACCAAGCTCGAGGGCGGCGGCATGCATCTGTCGACAACGCTCGAGCTTATGGACGATATCGTCGAGGAGGCACTGCGCCATGTAAATCCGGCCGTGCGCGAGCACGACCTTAAGGTGGTGGCGTGCGATGAGCCGGCGCTCGTCAACGTCGACGCGCGCCTGATGGTGCAACTGGTGGTAAACCTGGTGAACAACGCCATCACCTATACGCCCGAGGGCTCGCATATCGTGATCTCGATTGGCGTCGACGATGGGTGCGTGGCGTGCTCGGTGGCTGATGACGGCCCGGGCATTGCGCCCGAGGACCGCGAGCGAATCTTTGAGTCGTTCTACACCGCCAATCACGGTCTTGCCGACAGCCATCGCAGCGTGGGCCTGGGTCTTTCGCTCTGCCGCTCCATTGCGTTGGCGCATGGCGGTAGCATAGAGGTTGCCGCGGCGGACCCGCACGGCTCGGTCTTTACGATTGAGCTTCCCGCCGCCGATGTTTCGTTTGATAAGGAGTAGCGCCGTGCCGAACTCTGCCGTGAAACCGCTCATCTTGGTCGTTGAGGACGATCCCGCCGTCCGCAACCTTATCGTCGCCGCGCTCGAGGCGCACGGCTTGCGCCATATGGCCGTGGAGACCGCACATGCCGCCATCGCCGCCGCCTCGTCGCAGGCGCCGAGCATTGTGCTGCTCGATCTGGGCCTGCCCGATATGGACGGCGTCAAGGTGGTGGAGTCGGTGCGCACGTGGTCGGGCATGCCGATCATCGTGGTCTCGGCACGCAGCGAGGACGCGGACAAGATCCGCGCGCTCGATGCCGGTGCCGACGACTACCTGACCAAGCCGTTTTCGGTCGAGGAGCTGCTCGCGCGCATTCGCACGACGCTCAGACGCCTTTCGTATGCGCAAACGGGCGGCGTTGCCTCCGAGGGCTCGTTCGATACCGGTGAGCTGCATATCGATTTTGATGCCGGCATTGCCATGATGGATGGCGAGGAACTGCACCTGACGCCGATCGAGTACAAGCTCCTGTGTCTGCTGGCGCACAACGCCGACAAGGTGTTGACGCACCAGTTTATCCTGCACGAGATTTGGGGCACGGCGACCAAGAGCGACCTGGCGAGCCTGCGCGTCTTTATGGGCACGCTGCGCAAGAAAATCGAGTCCGACCCCGCGCATCCGCGCTATATCCAGACGCATGTGGGTATCGGCTACCGATTGGTCATCCAAGGCTAGATCGCCAACCACCATCCCAATATAAGTTGCGGTGAAATACGGTCTAAATTTGCCTAATTCCAGGCAAAACAGTCCGTATTCCACCGCAACCTTGTTATTTGCCCTTGGGCTTGCTGGCGTAGAACTTCTTCTTTTTGGGCTTGCCGGCGGGGGAGGGCTTGCCGTTGCCGCGCGGCCCCCGGTCGCCTGCCTGCGCGTGCGCGGGCGCCGTTGCGCGAGGCTTGCGGGCTTCGGGGTTGCGCAGCTCCTCGACGCGCTCGGCAATTTCCTCGGCGCTAAAGCCGACTTCGGCCATGGCGTCCTCGATGGGCAGGCGGCGCACGATGTAGCAGTGGTGCACCTTCTGGTTGCGCGCGAAGTCCTCGGGGATGGTCTGCACCGTAATGTCCTCCAGCACCACGCCCGCGCGGGCGAGCTTGCGCGTTTCGGGGCGGAAGCCGCGCAGGTTGCAGCTAAAGATGGCATGGCCGCCCTGCGCGAGCAGGCGCGATACGCCAGCCAAAAGCTCAACATGGTCGCGCTGGACATCCCAGGTGCGGCGGCCCATCTTGGAGGAGTTCGAGAACGTGGGCGGGTCGACAAAGATCAGGTCCCAGCGGTTGCGCGTCTGGCGCTGGTCGCGAATCCAGGCGAGCACGTCGTTGCGCACAAAATGATGCTGAGGCCCCACAAAGCCGTTCTGGCGCATGTTGCGCTCGGCCCAGTCCAGATAGGTATTGGAGAGGTCGACCGTCACGGTCTCCTCGACGCCGCCATCGGCCGCATAGCAGGTGGCGGTGCCGGTGTAGGCGAACAGGTTGAGGAAGCGGCGCGCCTGCTTGGCGTGCTCGCGCACCAGGTTGCGGGTGACGCGGTGGTCCAAGAAGATGCCGACGTCCAGGTAGTCGTCAAAGTTGACGGCAAAGGTGAGGCCGCCCTCTTCGATGAGCGGCAGGCGACGGCGCGCGATGTTGGCGCGCTCGCCCGATCCGCCCTTGCCGGCGCCCTGCTTGCCGTACTGCGAGCCGCCGCGCGAACGCATGCGGGCCTTGGCGTGCACGTGCTCGGCCGGAACATCCAGGATGCGCGGCGCGATGGCCAAGATGTCGAGCATGCGGGCTTGGGCCAGCGCGGGATCGATGGTCTTGGGCGCGGCGTATTCGGCGATGACGAGCCAGCGGCCCGGCGTCTGCGGGCAACCCTCGTACAGGTCGATGGCGGCGGAGTAATCGGGCAGGTCGGCATCGTAGACGCGGTAGCAGCTCACGCCCTCGCGCTTGGCCCACTTGCGACGCAGGCGGGCATTCTTGCGCAGGCGGTTGGCGAACTGCTCCGACTCGGGGATGAGCACGGGCAGCGGCTTGCCGTCGCCCAAGTCGAGCGTGGCGGCAGGTTCGGGCATGGCGGAAGCGGCGGCTTCATCGTTGGTTTCGTTGGCATCCGTAACCTCGGCCTCGGCATCTGCGCTGATCGCTGCTTCAAATGCCGCGGCGGCGTGGTCGAGCGAGGGCCAAACCTCAATAGCTGCCTCCTCGTTGTTGGGCATGACGGCGATCGAGCGCTTGGGCTCGGCGTGGAGCGCGCGGGCCAGCAATCCGTCACGGGTGAGCGCGGCGACCGGCGCCGAAGCGAGCTCGGGGGCGCGGCGCAGCTCGCCGATGAGCGTCATGGCATCGTGCATGAGTGAAAGCGGTGTCTCGGTCGTATCCGCGACGAGGGCGGCACCGGCGACAGTGCCCGCGTGGTCCAGCACGGTGGCGGACTTAGCGGCGCAAAAATCGACAAAGCGCTTGTAGCCGGCACACTTGACCATGCGCTCGGCGGTCTTGCGGGCGGTGGGGTCAATGTCCATGGCCACGATGCGCGCCTGGCGCTCGCGCGCTGCCGCCTCGCGCTCGCGCGCCTCGGCAAGCAGCTGCTCCCACAGAGCGGCGTCGTGTAGCTGCCAGCCCTCAAAGCCCCAGCGCTCGCGTGTGGCGCCCGGGGCGCGGTCGGTCAGAATGTTCACGGCTTCCAGCAACAGGCCGCCGCCGGCGCACGAGGCATCGATTAGCGTGGGAAGGGCTTCATTCTCGTAATCGTCGGCCGTCAACTCGCGCTCGCACAGTGCGGTCCAGCCGACCTGCGCCAGCACCAGGGCGGCGTAGTCGGGGCGCAACACGTGCGCACCCTCGCCGGCACGGGTCGCCGCGGACGGCAGGCGCTTGAACAGTGGGTCGCCCGAAAGGTCCAGGCTGATGCTTGCGCGGCGCTGGCGCAGCGAAAGCAACAGGTGAACGTCGGGATCGGCAGCGTCGACATCGGCGCGACGGCCCGTGGTCTCGGCCAGACGGTCGCACAGCGCGTCCTTGGCGCGCAGGGCCGAGAAGCGCGTGTTGCGCAGCTGCTCGGTCACGCCGCGGGCGGTGATGGCAATGGTGGCGCCGGGGCGGACGATGTTCTCCCAGGCGATGTCGTAAACGCTATCGTACAGCTCATCGGCATCCTGCGCCTCAAAGCGCCCGAGCACCGCAAACACGCGGCTCGCTAGGCGCGACCACAGACAGGCGCGGTAGCCTTCTTCGAGCTCGCCCTCAAACGTGGCGCGGCCCTTCAGCCGGCGAACATGCGAAAGCCCGAGGCGTTTAAGCTCATCGGCGAGTGCGGACTCAAAGCCTTCGGGGCAGCTTGCGTAAAATTCCATGGGTGACCTCTCTGGTTGCGTCGCTCCATTATATGATGGATGCATCGTTTGCCCTTATCCTCGAAAGGAACCCATATGATTGATGCGTGTCCCGAACCCGCTGTGCTCTTTTTTGACGTGGACGGCACGCTGACGTCGTTCGATCCCGACAACATGACCGACAAGGACTTTTCGGCGGTTCGCCCCTCGCAGGCGGTCGTCGAGGCGTTTCATCGTCTGCGCGACGCGGGACACAAGGCGTTTATCTGCACGGGTCGCCCCCTGTGGCTCATCGCCGATAGCTTGCGTGCGCTCGACCCCGCGGGCGTCGTTGCCATGGCGGGCGCCACGCTCGAGGTCGAGGGCCGCGTGGTGTATGAGGACTGCTTTGACGAAGACATTGTTGAGGAGCTTGCACGCCGTATGGCCGCGGCAGGGATTGAAGCCTTTTTCGAGACCAACGTGGCTACTTTTGCCCTGGAACCCGCGGGTGTTGAGCAGTCGTCTCTGATCGGCACTTCTGTGGTGCACAGCACCGAGGAAATGCGCGTCGACGGCCGTCTGCGAGTGGGCAAGGTAGGCATCGTCGCGAGCGACCTGGCTCGCGTAGCCAACGATGATGGCTTTATCGATCGCGAGTTTGAGCTGTGCAACACCGGTGGTCAGAATCGCGAACTGAGCCCCAAGGGCATCGACAAGGGCGTGGGCGTGGCGCGAGCGCTGGCGTATCTGGGCCGCGAGGGAAATGCGCGCACCTTTGGCTTTGGTGATTCCGGCAACGATCTGGGTATGCTCGCCGCTGTCGAGACAGCCGTGGCCATGGGCAACGCTATGCCCGAGGTCAAGGCGGTCGCCGACTACGTGACCGACGATGTCGCACACGACGGTACCGTCACAGCGATGCAGCATTTCGGCCTCATCTAATGAATCCCGCGTTCTGACGTTTGCTCAAACTGCGACTCTTCGCTTTTGCATGCGCAATCGATTTATCAATCCAAACACTGAGGTGTTTATACCGTTCGCCGAGAAGATAAAAAACCGCAGCTCACGCCTTGATAAACGTAGGTAAAGTGTTTAGCAGTTTATCGGCCGTATGCTAACGAAAGGAATCAGGCAGATGGCAATCAAGGTGTTCGCTGACGGTGCAAACCTCGAGGGCATGCTCGACATGTACGAGAACGGCAACGTTCAGGGTTTCACGACCAACCCGTCCCTTATGAAGAAGGGCGGCGTGACGGATTACCGTGCGTTTGCCAAAGAGGTCTTGACCCACATCACCGATGTGTCCGTCTCGTTTGAGGTCTTTGCCGACGACGTCGAGACCATGGAGGTCGAGGCGCGCGAGATCGCTACCTGGGCCGAGAACGTCTACGTCAAGATTCCGTGCGTGACCACCAAGGGCGAGTCCACCGCCGAGCTGGTGCGCAAGCTTTCGGCCGACGGCATCAAGGTCAACGTCACCACCATCTTTACGCCTAAGCAGGTTGACGAGATGGTCGAGGCCGTTGACACCGAGACGCCGTCCATCATCTCGCTCTTTGCCGGCCGCATCGCCGACACCGGCGTCGACCCCATTCCGTTTATGACGGAGTCGGTCAAGAAGGCCGCCATCAAGCCCAACTGTGAGGTCCTGTGGGCGTCCACGCGCGAGCTCATCAACATTTACCAGGCAGAAGCCTGCGGTTGCCAGATCATTACGGTGCCCAACAGCATCCTGGCCAAGCGCAAGAACATCGGTCGCGACCCGTACGAGGTCTCGCTCGATACCGTGCGCGGCTTTGCCAAGGATATCGCCGCTTTGGGCTTCCATATCCTGCCGTAAGCAAGGGTACCCCCGCCTGCGCCGTGCAAAATTGAGAGTATTCAGCAAGGTAAAGGTCTTTACCAGTTAACCGAAGCACGGAACAGCCCCCGTTTTGGCTCTGACGACGCTAAAACGGGGGCTGTTTTTGCTTTTTCGCCTCTGAGGGGCATCCGGAACGGCGGAATTTGCAGAATACTCGCGATTTTGCACATCGCTGCAGGGGGTACCCTTGCTTTGGCGGTTTACTTCCCCTGCACCATGGTGAGGGAGATCTTCTTTCGGTCGCGATCGACCTTTTCGACCCACACCTTCACCGTGTCGCCGACGCGCACCACGTTGCTCGGGTGCTTGACGAAGTGGTTGGCCAGCTTGGAGATGTGCACGAGGCCGTCCTGGTGCACGCCGACGTCGACGAAGGCGCCAAAGTCTACGACGTTGCGCACCGTGCCCTTGAGTTCCATGCCGGGCTCCAGGTCGTCGATGGAAAGCGCTGAGCGGCTAAAGACCACCTCGGGCGCGTCGTCGCGCGGGTCGCGGCCGGGCTTCTTGAGCTCGTTGACGATGTCGATGAGCGTGAGGGTGCCGCAGTCCAGGTCGCTTGCCAGCGTCGAGATGCTGCCCAGACGGCGCTCGATGTCGGGTACGCCGCCGCGGCTAAGCTCGCTTGCCGCCACGCCTGCGCGCTCAAGGACGGCCGTGGCTACCTCGTAGCTCTCGGGGTGGACGCTCGTCGCGTCGAGCGGGTTCTTACCGCCGCTGATGCGCAGGAAGCCCGCGGCGTTGAGATATGCCTTGGGCCCCAGCTTGGGGACCTTCTTAAGCTGGCGGCGATCGGTAAAGGCGCCGTTTTCCTCGCGGTAGGCCACGATGTTCTTGGCCACGCTCGGCGTGATGCCCGATACGTATCCCAGCAGGCTCGCGCTCGCGGTGTTGACGTCGACGCCCACACGGTTGACGACGTCTTCCACCACGTGGCCCAGGGTGCACGAAAGCTCGGCCTGGTCAAGGTCGTGCTGGTACTGACCCACGCCGATGGACTGAGGCGGAATCTTAACGAGCTCTGCCAACGGATCCTGCAGGCGGCGGCCCAGGCTCATGGCGCCACGCACGGTGACGTCCAGGTCGGGGTATTCCTGACTGGCGAGCTCGGAGGCGGAGTACACCGACGCGCCGGCCTCATTGACGATGGTGTAGCGAAGGCTGGGCGCCTGCTCGGCAATGAACTCCGAGACGACTTCCTCGGTCTCGCGGCTGGCGGTGCCGTTGCCGATGACGATGGTGTTGACGCCATCCTTCTTGACGAGGCGGGCGAGCTCGCGCTTGGTGCCGGCGACGTCGTGGCGCGGCTTGGTGGGGTAGACCACGCCGTGGTCGAGTAGCTTGCCGGTCTCGTCCATGACGGCGACCTTGCAGCCGGTGCGGTAGCCCGGGTCGAGCGCGAGCACGCGTGCGCCGCGCACGGGACGTGCCGAGAGCAGGCCCTCGAGATTCTTGGCAAAGACGTTGATGGCCTCGGTCTGCGCGCGAACGGTGAGCTTGGCGCGGGCTTCGCGCTCCAGCGAGGGGGCCATGAGGCGCTTGTAACCGTCAGCGATGGCGGCGTCAAAGACGGGAGCAAACACGCCCTGGCGACGGGGCCAGCGGCTGCCGAGGCGCGTCGTGGCGGCGGCGCCGTCGACGTTCACGCGCACGCGGAGCTTGCCCTCGCGCTCACCGCGGTCGATAGCCAGCACGCGGTGGTTGGGTATACGGCGCAGCGGCTCATCATAGCTGTAGTACGGCTCGTAGGGGGTCTTCTCGGCGGGGTCGGTCGCCTCGACGACGATGTCGGCGGTGTTTTGCGTAAAGGCACGCAGATCGGCGACGTTCTCGGGGTCCTCGGCTACCGTCTCGGCCACGATGTCCGCCGCGCCGGCGAGCGCCTTCTCGGGCGTGTCGAAGCCGGCTTCCTCGTTGACGTAGGCCGCGGCGGCGTCGAGCGCGCTGCCCTTGGCCGAGGCCTGCATGATGATCATGTTGGCGAGCGGCTCCAGGCCTGCCTCGCGGGCCTTCTGCGCGCGGGTCATGCGCTTTTTGCGGTAGGGCTTGTAGAGGTCCTCGACACGCTGGAGCTGCGTGGCCTCGCGAATCTGCTGCTCGAGTTCGGGCGTGAGCTTGCCCTGGGCGTCGATGAGCAGAATGACGTCCTCTTTGCGCTGTTCAAGATTGCGCAGGTAAGACAGGCGCTCGTCGAGTGTGCGCAGGGCGACGTCGTCCATTCCGCCTGTGGCTTCCTTGCGGTAGCGCGAGATAAAGGGGATGGTGTTGCCCTCGTCGATGAGCTTGACGGCCGCCTCGATGTTGGCGGCCTTAAGGTTGAGCTCGCGGGCGAGCTGGGCGATAAGATCCATGGGACTCCTTGCGTTTAAGGTGCGTTTGCAGCACAGGGCTACCAAGGATACCACCCGTCCCAAAAGACCGTTTTGGGGTCGCGCCACGAAAACGACCTATCTACTACGTTTGAACCGTATGGGTCGACCATCCCCCGGTTTTCCGAGAATACGCAAGCCGTCTACCTGCGGTTTTTATTTCGCGAAATTTGGCATGGTTAAGGGCGATCGGTTAAACGTAGTAGATAGGCGCGTTTCGTGGCGAACGGATCAAGCCGAGGTGCAAAATAGCCCCCGCCCCAGAAAAATCGTCGGCAAGGTAGCAAAATGCCCCGCGGACAGGAGGCTGCTCGCGGGGCAAAGAAGAGGGGCTTGTTGGTGGCGGACCGAAGGGTTCGGCATGGGGTTTCTGCCGCGGCCGCTCTTAAGGCATTACAGCTCGACGAGCTGGCCGGTCTCGGCGGCCTCCTTGATGGCGTTGAGAAGCGTGAGCGTCTTGACGTTATCGGCGGGGGTCACGACGGGCTCGACCTCGCGGCGGACAACCTTCACAAAGTGCTTGAGCTGCATCTTGTGCGGCAGTGCCGGGTCGACGGCCGGAATCTCCATCTGCAGCGGCTTGTGCCAGTTGGAGGCGCCGTCGTAGGAGAACTGGTGCAGGCGGGGCAGCGACAGGGCGCCCTTAGTGCCGCCGATAAAGTAGGCGTCGGCGTCGAAGGGGCGGTACTGCGGATCCTCGCGAGCGGTTGCCTCCCAGTTCCAAGGGCTGGCAGTGGCGTCGGAGATGGTCATGCTTGCGAGCGCGCCATCGGCAAAACGGACGTTGACCACGGCGGAGTCCTCGGTCTCAAAACCGCGGGCGGCGCTGGACTGCATGCCCTGGACGGCAACGGGCTCGCCCAGCAGGTAGCGGAGCAGGTCGACGTCGTGCACCAGGTTGACCAGGATCGGGCCGGCACCCTTCTTGCGGCGCCACTCGACGTCGAAGTACTCGTCGTTCTTATAGATCATGTAGTGGAAGCTCGACACGGTGAGCTTGCCCAGCTCGCCGGACTCGATGATCTCCTTGGCCTTGTTGACGAAGGGGTTGTGGCGACGGTGCTGACCCACGAGCACGGGCACGCCGGCGGTCTCGGCCTCGGCGGCGAAGGCCTGGGCATCCTCAAGGTCGTTGGAGATCGGCTTTTCGACCAGCGGCACGATGTTGCGCTTCACGGCCTCGCGGGCAACGCCCAGGTGCAGGTCGTTGGGGGTGGCGATGATGACGGCCTCGGGCTTGACCTCGTCCATCATCTGGGCGGGATCGGTGAAGAACGGCACGCCGGCGGCCTCGGCCGTGGCGCGGGCGCCCTCAAAGGCGTCGGCGATGGCGACGAGCTCGGCCTCGGGCTCCTCGGTGACAAAGCGGATGTGGTTGCGGCCCATGGCGCCGGCGCCGATAACGGCAATGCGGACGGGGTTGAGCTCAGACATTTCGACTCCTTAATACTGGTGACCGGTGGAATGCGACAGAGGGGCAGTCCCTTTGTCACATTGGCAATTACTAAGCGGACTTCTTCTTGCTGTCGGAGACCATCATGTAGACGGTGAGCACGACGGCGATGGCGGCGATCACAATGGCGCCGTAGAAAGACTGCTGGTAGGCGGCGCTGCCGGCCTCGGCGTGATACAGCACGGCGGTGATGGGCTGGCTGATCCAGGTGGAGGCGGCGTAACCCAAAAACATGATGCCGTAGTTGACGCCGATGTTGCTGGTGCCAAAGGCGCCACCGGTGAGCGGCGGGTAGATGACGAGCAGGGCGCCAAAGCTAAAGCCGAGCAGGGCGAGCGCCACAAAGAACATGCTCTGTGTAAAGCTCATCGACATGATGACGAGCGCGACGATGGTGACGACAAGGCTGATGAGCAGCGACTTGTAGGCGCCGAGTTTGTCGATGATCTGGCCAAAGGACAGACGACCGACCAGGTTGGCGCAGGTGTTGACGGAGACGACCACACCGCCGAGGGCGACGGCCGCGGCACTCGTGGGGTCGGCGAAGAGCTGGACGGCGGCGATGGAGGCAACCTTGCCCACGAGCAGGGTGCCCGCGGTGGCGGCAAAGGCGAAGGTGACGATGAGGACCCAGAAGCGCGGGGTCTTGACCATCTCGCCCGGGGTGAGGTCACCGAAGGTGCCGGCGTGCGCGCCACCCTTGGGGGCCTCGAAGCCCTCGGGCAGCCAACCGGCCTCGGGGGCCTTCAGGAACAGGGCGGAGGCGGCGATCGTCACAAAGAAGATGACGCCGAGTGCCTTGAGGGCGCCAAAGATGCCTAGGCTCGGGATGAGCAGCGAGGCGAGCACCGGGGACAGCACGGCGGGGCCGGCGGTCGAAGCGGCCAGGGTGATGCCGGAGGCGAGACCCTTCTTGTCGATGAACCACTTTTGGCCGGTGGTGAGCGCCGGGTTGTAGCCCAGGCCGTTGCCGATGGCGGCGACGAGCGAGAACCACAGGTAGAACTGCCACGGCTCGGTGACGGTGCCGGACATGAACCAGCCCAGGCCGTAGCACACGGCGGCGGCGATCACGACGTTGCGCGGGCCGATCTTATCGGAGATGCGGCCGGCGAAGATGCCCGTCACGGCCATGATGGTCTGAAAGACCGGGAAGGCCCAGGTAAGAGCGCTGGACCACTCGGGGTAGACGGCGAGCAGGTTCTTGCTCACGACGGAATACAGCGCGATGGAGCTGATGAAGAACATGGTGACGCACGCGGCGGAAAGCACGACGACGCGACCCTTGTTGGAGTTGGTGGAAGCCATTGGACTCTTTCTAATCGATACGGGGGAGGAGCGGGCACGCCCGCGGAGCCTCCCTGTCAGGTTGGTTTACTGGTCAGTCGGCTTGGCGACGCCGGACTCATCGGACCAGAGCTCGACACCCTTGTTCTTGAGGTAGTTGTCGGCATAGGCGCGACGGCCGCCGGGCTTGGCGGTGAGGTCACCCATCATGTTGGAGAAGCCGCCGTCGACCTTGATGGCGTCGCCGGTGGTAAAGTCCGAGCGCTTGGACGCCAGGAACATGACGGCGTTGGCGATATCGCTGACCTCGCCGATGCGACGCGTGGCGATTAGGCGGCTGCGGCTCTTCTCGACCTCGGGGTCGGCGTAGAAATTGGCCGACATCGGGGTCTTGACGAAGCAGGGCTCGACGCAGTTGGAGCGCACGCCGTAGGGGCCCCACTCGGCGGCGAGCATCTTGGACATCATGTTGACGCCGGCCTTGGTAGAGCTGTACACGCCCGAGAACGTCTCGGGGGAGTGGCTGGCGACGGTCGAGATGTGCACCAGGCGGCCCTGGCCGGCCTTGATCATCTCGCGACCAAAGCGCTGCGAGGTGATGAAGTAGCCGGTGAGGTTTACGCTGAGCACCTGCTCCCAGTCGCTCAGCGGCAGGTCCTCCATGGCGGCGAAGCGCAGGATGCCGGCGGTGTTGACGAGGACGTCGACGCGGCCGAAGTTGGCGATGGTGGCGTCGACGGCAGCCTGAACCTCGACCTCGTCGGTGGCGTTCATCTTGTAACCCTCGGCGTGGATGCCAAACTCGGCAGCGAGGTCGGCGGCAGCGGCCTTGACCTTCTCCTCATCCAGGTCGAGCAGGACGACGTTGGCGCCATTGCGGGCGAACTCGCGGCAGATCTCGGCGCCCATACCGCCGAGCGCGCCGGTCACGGCGCAGACATCGCCCTCGAGCTTAAGCCAATTGCTCATAGGAACTTCCCTTCTTGTGCCTTCCGGTGGGTCGCTCCCATTAACCGACCCACGTGGTTTTCGCTGGTTATCGTATGCTTTGCATTTGCGCAGGTGAATTGCATATTTGTTAGAATGGCGTAAACCTCTGGTTTATAGCCAGCAAGACAATTTGTCCTTAATTGAGTGCGTGACCTGCCAAAACAACCTCCTTCGGCAGCGCATGGCCATACCTCTGGAAACGGGAGATTGACGTGTACGATCGACGACTCGAGGCCATAACGACCGCCGCGGAGCTGGGAAGCTTCTCGCGTGCGGCGGCAAAATTGCGCGTGTCGACCCCGGCGCTCGTCAAACAGGTGTCGGGCTTTGAGGCCGAATTTGGCATCACGCTGTTCGAGCGCTCGCATTCGGGCGTCAAGGTGACGCCGGCGGGGGCGCTTCTGGTGGACGACGCGCGCTCGATCATGCGCCAGTCCGAGGACGCCCTGCGCCGCGCCCGACGCGCAGCAGGCGATGGCGGCGCCGTGCGCCTGGGCGTGTCGATGATGTGCCCGGGGCGCCAGACGCTGTCGATGTGGACGGGCATCCACGAGCTGGAGCCATCGCTGCGTTTTGAGATCGTGCCGGTAAGCGATCTCTATGACGAGCGCGAATCCGTCATGCGCAGCTTGGGCCGCGAGGTCGATGTGGTGCAGTCGAGTTTTTCGACCCCGCGCTGGGGCGACGCCTGCCAAAAGCTCCGCATCGTTACCGTGCCGTTTTATATCGACCTGCCGCGCACGAGTCCGCTGGCGCGCAAGAATCGTATTTCGATCGCCGACTTGGAGGGTATGCGTCTGCGCGTACTGCGCCACGGCAACGACGCCATGGACAGCCTGCGCATCGACCTGTTGGCCGATGGCGGCGTGGACGTGATCGATGTGGATAGCTTCGACTTTGCGCTCTTTAACGAGGCGGAGGAAAAGGGCGACGCGGTGCTCACCTGCGGAGCTTGGTCAGGCGTGCACCCGGCCTTTGTGGGCGTGCCGTTCCTGTGCGGCCGCGAGGTGCCGGTCTTTCTGCACTACCCGCTCGAGCCCGCCCTCCAAGTACAAAAATTCGTCAACGCCATGGCCCAACTCCTCAACTAGCTAATTTGGGGCTTTTTTAGCTGCATCGGGCATGGAATCCGGATAAGGGGTCGAATTATATCGGGGCCTGTTTATTCGGCAAGCAGCACCTGCAGGTAATCGCGCTTTCTGTGGAGGACGCGGTCGATATAGACCTTCTGGTGAAAACGGTAAAACGCGAGATAGTTGTCACAGACCACGAACCGGTAATCGGAGCGCAGGGGATAGATTGAAGATAGTGGCGTACCCGACTCTGGGAAGCTGGATAGCAGGTCTATCCGAGCGAGGATACCCTCTACGATTCTCTCCGCTGCTGCGGGATTGTCCTGTTCGACGGCAATGTAGTCCCAGATGTCGTCGAGATCTTGCAGAGCCAGCGGAGAGTAGGCGACCTCGCAGCTATGCATGGCTTGCGGCCTTGCGGCGGAAGTGGGCGGCGACGTTGTCCGACGAGACCCATCCGCTCTCATCACCCGAGCTGCGCCCGCGCTCAAGCTCAGACATCAGCGTGCTGATGGCGCAAAACCGGTCGTAATCTTTCATGTCGAGCACAGCGTAGCAACCGTGCCCATTTTTGGTCAGAAACACCGGGGAGCCCTCGTGGACATCGGAGAGCACCTCGTTGTAATTGCGTAAATCGGAAACAGGCTTAATGGCAGGCATATAAGGCTCCAATCGATGTACGGGAACTTACGATAAATTATACGAATAATATGCAGTACCTGCCAACCAAAGCACCCACACAAAACGAGGTGCAGTCGAGTCGCTCCTAGAGCTCCGCTCCAAAGACTGCGCAAGTTCGAGGCTCTTGGTCCATTATGGTAGAGTTTGCCTCACGTGAATTTCAGCACACTGCGTGCCACCAGAGCTTTTGCCATTTTGGGGAGTGAACTTGTGAATACTATTGTCGCCAAGAAGGCCAGCCGGGCGCTGCGTCTGCTCATGATGGTGCTCACGGCAGTTCTCATCTTTTTCTTCATCAATGTTATGCTGCTCGTCTCCGATATCCAGGGCACGGCGCGCGTGGTCAACTACGCCGGTCTGGTGCGCGGCACCACGCAGCGAATCGTTAAGCTCGAGGACGCGGGCCAGCCACAAGACGACCTGCTCAAGGCCGTGGATTCATACATTAATGGTTTGCGCTACGGAAGCGACGGCCTCAATCTCGTCCGTCTCGATGACGATGAGTATCAGGCAAAGATGACCGAACTCGCGGGCTATTTTGACGAGCTCAAAACCGAGATTGCCCGTGTGCGCGAAGTCGGCTACGAGAACACCGACATCATCGCCATGAGCGAGGAGTTCTTTGGTATTTGCGGCGATGCCACGAGGCTTGCTGAGGACTACTCCCAGGAGAAGGCGACGGCGCTCAATCGTCTCGAGGGCTTGGTGATCATCGACATCGTGGGCTTGGTGGCGACCTTTGCGGTCGAACTTGCTCGCGCGGTGCGTACCGCCGCACTCAATCGCGAGCTGCAGAACAAAGTCTATCTCGATGAAGCCACGGGACTGCCCAACAAGAACAAGTGCGAGGAAATCTTGGGGCAGGGGCATCCCGTTTCCGCCGAAGCGCCCGTTGCGCTGTGCGTCTTCGATCTTAACAACCTGCATACGGTCAATAACCGCTTTGGCCACGAGAAAGGCGACGAATACATTCGTTCTTTTGCCCATCAGCTGGGGCGTGTGGCGTCAGAGACCTGCTTTGTTGGCCGTGACGGCGGCGATGAATTTATCGCGGTGCTGTGGGATGCCGATCGAGCTGCCGTGGAATCCTGCCTCGCTCGGATTCGCGTGAACGAGTATTCCGAGGCTCACCCCGACATGCCTATTAGCTATGCGGTGGGCTACGCACTTTCCAGTGATTTTGATGAACCGCCTACGATGCGCGAGCTCTTTTCCCAGGCCGACAAAAACATGTACATCGACAAGAACCGCATAAAGACGACCGAGGCAGCCGGGCCGCAACGCGAGGAACGGTAAGCCTGTAACAGAGGGCGGCTAATTTGAAGGCAGCTAAAAAAGCCCCGTCCCAAAAAGACTGCCATGAAAAGAGGTCCTGGCCATTTGGCCAGGACCTCACTAACTTTTATTCCGTTCAAATGAGGAGTTGACTGCGCGCAGGGCTCCGTCTCGGGAGGGCGGCATTTTACCTCCGCGCGCAGTTTCGCAGCGAAGCGAGAATGTTTGAGCACGGAGGTAATATGCCGCCCTCACGAGACGGAGCCCGTGGGTTTACCTACTCGAGTTCAAACGCACCCGTGTACAGCTGGTAGTAATACCCGCGCTTAGCAATCAGCTCATCATGGCTGCCGCGCTCGATAATCCGCCCGTGATCCAGCACGCAGATCAGGTCAGAGTTTCGCACGGTGGAGAGACGGTGCGCGATCACAAATGTGGTCCTTCCCTCCATCAGCGCATCCATGCCACGCTGCACCAATGCCTCGGTGCGGGTGTCGATGCTCGACGTGGCCTCGTCCAGAATCATCGCGGGCGGGTCGGCCACCGCGGCGCGCGCGATGCTGATCAGCTGGCGCTGTCCCTGTGAAAGACCGCTGCCGTCGCCCTCGAGTACGGTGTCGTAACCGTTCGGCAGCATGCGGATAAACCCGTCGGCGTTGGCCAGGCGCGCCGCCTCGATGCACTGCTCGTCCGTGGCGCCGGGGCAGCCGTAGCGGATGTTGTCCATGACGGTGCCCGTAAAGAGATTCACGTCTTGCAGCACCACGCCCAGGCTCCGGCGCAGGTCGGCCTTGCGGATCTTGTTGATGTTGATCCCGTCGTAGCGGACCTTGCCGTCGTCGATGTCGTAGAAGCGGTTGATAAGGTTGGTAATCGTGGTCTTGCCGGCGCCCGTCGCACCAACGAGCGCGATCTTCTGCCCGGGCTCGGCTTCGAGCTCGATATCGTGCAGCACGAGCTTTTGGGGCACATAGCCAAAGCTCACATGGTCGAGCATAATATGCCCCTTGAGCGGTGCGAGCCCGCAGCCGCCATCGTGATGCGGGTTCTTCCAGGCCCAGCGCTCGGTTCGCTCGCTCGTTTCGACAAGCGCGCCGTCCGCGTCCTCGCGCACGTTGACCAGCGTCACGTAACCGTCGTCGGACTCGGGCTTCTCGTCCATGAGCGTAAAGATGCGTCCCGCGCCCGCCAGCGCGATGATGATCGAGTTGAGCTGGTTGGACACTTGCGCCACGGGGTTCATAAAGTTGCGCGTGAGCGTCAGAAACGATGCGATGGCGCCGAGCGTGAACGTGTCGAAACCGGTAAGTCCCAGGTTGGGCGTTCCTGCGATGGCCATGTAGCCACCGAGCACGGCCACCACCACATAGATCAGGTAGCCAAGTGCGTTCATCATGGGCATGATCGAATTGCCCATGCCCTGCGCGTTCGTCGCAGCCTTTGCCCAGGCACGGTTGAGCTTGCCCATTCCGGTGCGCGCGGCGTTCTCGTGACAAAAGACCTTGATGACCTTCTGCCCGCCGACCATCTCCTCTATGTAGCCGTTGAGCGCGCCGAGCGTATCTTGCTGCTCGATAGAAAACGACCCGATGACCCCCGTGATGCGGCCCACGAACACGAGCACCGCCGCCATGAGCACGCAGACCACCACGGTGAGCCCCACGCTCGTCCAAAGCATGCACACAAAGACCGCGACCAGCGTGAATACCGAGCTTACGAGCTGCGAGAGCGACTGCGCGATCATCTGGCGCAGGGTGTCGGTGTCGTTGGTGTAGAGGCTCATGATGTCGCCGTGCGCGTGTGTGTCGAAGTAACGCAAGGGGAGCGTCTGCATGTGCGAGAACATATCGTCGCGGATGCGTTTGAGCGTGCCCTGCGCCACGGTGACCATCGCGCGGTTGTAGACGAGCGTGGCCGCAACGCCCACCACATAGACGGCGCCGATGGTGATGAGCGCGTGCGCAAGGCCCGTCCATACGGGAGCGTCGGTCGCCAAAAGCGGGACGATGTAGTCGTCGATGAGTGCCTGCAAAAACATCGACGACGCAGCGCTCGCGATGGCAGAGAGCAGAATGCACGCGACGACGAGTACAAGTTGTCCTCGGTAGCAGGACATATACGAGAGCAGTCGCTTGACGGTTGCCATGTCGAGTTGCATCGCGGGCATGTCGGCGCCCGGTGCCGCTCCGTTTGCGGGGCGTTTATTCTGCTTACTCATCCTCTGCCGTTCCCTTCTGCTGCGACTCAAAGACTTCGCGATAGATATCGCTTGTGTGCAAAAGCTCTTCATGCGTGCCCACCGCGCTCACGCGGCCGTCGTCCATCACGACGATCTTGTCAGCGTGCATGACCGAGCTCACACGCTGCGCGATTACGATCTTGGTCGTGGAAGGCAGGTACTCCGCAAGGCCTTGCTGGATCTTTGCGTCCGTTTGGGTGTCCACGGCGCTCGTGGAGTCGTCGAGTACGAGCACGCGCGGCTTGGCCACCAGGGCGCGCGCGATGCAGAGGCGCTGCTTCTGGCCGCCCGAAACGTTGGTTCCGCCCTGCTCGATCATGGTCTGGTAGCCGTCGGGCATCTGGTCGATGAACTCGTTCGCGCAGGCGAGCTCGCAGGCGCGCACCAGCTCTGCATCGTTGGCCTCGGCGTCACCCCAGCGCAGGTTCTCGGCGATGGTGCCGCTAAAGAGCTCGTTTTTCTGCAGTACCATGGCCACCTGGCCGCGCAGCGCATCGAGGTCGTAGTCGCGCACATCGATGCCGCCCACGCGCACGGTGCCCGCGGTGACGTCATAGAGACGGGCGATGAGGTTCACAAGGCTCGACTTGGACGAACCCGTGCCGCCGATGATGCCCACGACCTCGCCGCTCTTGATGGTGAGGTTTACGTCCTCGAGCACGTTTTTCTCGGCCTTGCTCGCGTAGGCAAAGCTCACGTGGTCAAACTCCACGGAACCGTCCGCAACCTGCGTGACGGCGCGACCGGGCTCGGGGCTCGCGATGCCGCTCTGTTCGTTGAGTAGCTCGGCGATACGCTTGGCCGAGCTCTGGGCAATCACGATAAGCGTAAAGACCATGGAGAGCATCATGAGCGCCATAAGGATTTGCGTGGCGTAGGTAAAGAGTGCGGTGAGCTGTCCTGTGGTGAGGCCGAGCGCGGCGTTGTTGCCCGAGGCCACGATGGCCTTAGCGCCGAGCCACGAGATGAGTATCATGCATGCGTACATGCAGGCCTGCATGAGCGGCGTATTGAGTGCGATGAGGCGCTCGCCGCGGGCGAAGTCCTCGTAGATGCGTTGGCTGATACGGCCGAACTTGCCAATCTCGTGCTCCTCGCGGTTGAACGACTTGACCACGCGGATGCCTGCGACATTTTCCTGCACCACGTTGTTGAGCGTGTCGTAGGTAGCGAAAACGCGGTTGAAGATGCTGCTTACGCGCCACATGATGAGTCCGAGTGCGATGGCGAGGATGGGGATCACGGCTAGGAACACAAACGAGATCTGTCGGTTGATGGTAAACGACACAATCCAGCAGAACGCGAGCATCACGGGGCCGCGCACGCCCATGCGGATGATCATCATGTAGGCGTTCTGTACGTTGGTGACATCGGTGGTGAGGCGTGTGACGATCGAGCCGGTAGAGAACTTGTCGATGTTGCCAAAAGAGAAGGTCTGCACGTTGTCGTACATATCGTCGCGCAGGTTGGCGGCGAATCCCACCGAGGCGCGTGCGCCCATCCAAGCGCCGCCGGCGCCCACTCCAAATTCGAGAACGGCAAGGACGAGCAGGGCGATGCCAAGGCGCCAGACCTCGCCCATGTTGCCGGCTTGGATGCCGCGGTCGATGAGGTCGCTCATGACGAGCGGGATAGCGATCTCGAGTATCACCTCCAGGATGGAAAGTAGGATGGCGGTGACGGAGCTCTTGCGGTATTGCCGCAGGCTTCGTCCAAGTGTTCGTATCATGCATGTTCCTTTCTGTATGAATCGGGCTGAAATTATGTAGCAAGCTACGGAATAGGGCGTAAAGAAGCCCGTCGCAGGCGGATCGAATCCGGTGGGCGACGGGTGCTATTGAGGCTACTGTTTGCAGACGTTGGCGTAGATTCGCCTGAGCATGCGGATGAGCTCCGTCTGCTCGCGCTCATCAAGGCCGGCGAGCAGCTCTCGATCGCGTTCGCGCATTGTGGCACGCATGCGATCACCGGCATCGTGTGCCTTGTCCGTAAGCTCAACGACCTTATTGCGTCGGTCATCCTCGGCTACCCAGGTGCGCACGAAGCCGTTTTTCTCGAGCCGGCTGACGAGGCCGGAGACCGTTGGGTGGGAAACCTTGAGGTTGGCTTCGATCTCTTTTTGGAGCGCTCGGCCCGCATGCTCAATGAGGTAGACGATCACCTGGCTTTGCGCAAAGGTGAGCCCTTGCTCCTTGAGGTCCGCATCGGCAGACGCCTGCATGCGTTCGTTGATTACCTTAAACAGGGGTCCAACAGCATCTTCGGGAACCATTCCAGCCACCATCCTTTCCGTAGCATGTTACGTTTATACCACAACCCGAAGCATGCGACAAATTTACACAAAACGAGCCCCTGGCCAACCGGCCAGGGGCTCACAAACTTTTATTTCCTTCTAAATGACGGGCTGATTGCGCGCAGGAGGGTTCCCCGGGGCGGCGGGGTATTTCCTCCGCGCGCAGTTTCGCAGCGCAGCGAGAATGTTTGAGCACGGAGGAACTACCCCGCCGCCCCCGGGGCACCCTACGTGGAACAAACCTGCCTACTCGAGCTCAAACGCTCCGGTGTACAGCTGGTAGTAGTACCCGCGCTTGGCGATCAGCTCATCATGGTTGCCGCGCTCGATGATGCGGCCGTGGTCCAGGCAGATAATCGCGTCGGAGTTGCGCACGGTGGAGAGGCGGTGCGCGATGACAAACGTCGTGCGGCCCTCCATGAGCTTGTCCATGCCCGCTTGCACGATAGCCTCGGTGCGGGTGTCGATGGAGCTCGTGGCCTCGTCCAGAATCATTGCCGGCGGATCGGCGACGGCAGCGCGGGCGATCGAAATCAGCTGGCGCTGGCCCTGCGACAGCTGGGCGCCGTTGCCGGTGAGCATGGTGTCGTAGCCGTCGGGCAAGCGGGTGATAAAGTCGTCCGCGCCCGCGAGCTTGGCCGCCGCAATGCACTCCTCGTCGGTGGCGTCCAGGTTGCCGTAGCGGATGTTATCCATCACAGTGCCGGTGAACAGGTTCACGTCCTGTAGCACGACGCCCAGCGAGCGGCGCAGGTCGGCCTTGCGGATCTTGTTGACGTTGATGCCGTCGTAGCGGATCTTGCCGTCGGCGATGTCGTAGAAGCGGTTGATGAGGTTGGTGATGGTCGTCTTACCGGCACCGGTGGCGCCGACAAACGCGACCTTCTGGCCCGGCTTGGCAAACACGGACACGCCGTGCAACACCTCGTGGTCGGGCGTGTAGCCAAAGTCGACGTTGTCCATGACCAGGTCGCCGCGCAGCGGCACGTACTCGATCTCGCCGGTTGCGCGGTGCGGATGTTTCCACGCCCACATGCCGGTGTGGTGGTCGGCCTCCTCGAGCTGCCAGGTGTCGGGGTTGACCTGCGCGTTGACGAGCGTCACATAGCCTTCGTCGGCCTCGGGCTCCTCGTCGATGAGCTCAAAGATGCGGTCGGCGCCGGCGAGGCCCATGACCACGGCGTTGATCTGCTGCGAGATCTGGCCGATCTGTCCGCAGAACTGCTTGGTCATGTTGAGGAACGGCACCACGACGGCGATGGACAGCGCCATGCCCGAGATGCTCAGGTTGGGCACGCCCAGCGCCAGGAAAATGCCGCCTGCCAGTGCGACCAGCACATAGAGCAGGTTGCCCAGGTTCATGAGGATGGGCATGAGGATGTTGGCGTACATGTTGGCCTTCTGCGAGACCTCGAAGAGCTTTTCGTTGCGCTCGTCAAAATCGGCTTCGGCGGCAGACTCGTGGCAGAATGCCTTGACTACCTTCTGACCGTTCATGACTTCCTCGATATGGCCCTCGACCACGCCGAGCTCGGTCTGCTGCGCAATGAAGAAGCGCGCGGAATTGGAGCCGAGCAGCTTGGTCATAAAGGTCATAAAGGCGACGCCGGCGATGATGACCAGGCACATCCACACGCTGTAGTACAGCATGATAAAGAACACCGTGACGATGATGATGATCGTCATGAGCAGGTTGGGCAGCGACTGACTGATCATCTGGCGCAGCGTATCGATGTCGTTGGTGTAGTGGCTCATGATATCGCCGCGCTGGTGCGTGTCGAAGTAGCGGATCGGCAGGTCCTGCATGCGGTTGAACATCATCTCGCGCAGCTTCTCGAGCGAGCCTTGCGTGACGATAGCCATGGCGCGGTTCCAGAAGAGCGAGGACAGGACACCGACGCCGTAGATGCAGGCGAGGGTGGTCACGAGCTGCAGAATCTTGGGCTGTGCGGCTTCCCAATCGCCCGACTGCCACGATTCGCTAATAATTTGCAGGGCGCTCTGCAGGAAGGTCGCGCCGATGGAGTTGATGATGGCGCAGAGCACCACGCCGGCGACGACAAGGGGCAAAAGCACGGGATAGAAGCCAAAGAGCGTCTTGATGAGGCGCGACATGGTGCCGCCCTTGCGGTTGAGCGCGCGCTCGGCGGTCGTTGCCTTACTCATGTGCCTCGCCTCCTTCCTGGGTCTGAGCTTGCGTTGCGGTCATGTCGGTGTTGTCTGCCGCCGTGTTCGCGTCGCCAGAGACGTCGTCGGCGTCTTGCGTACCTTCGGCAGACATCTTGTTTTGCGAGGTAAAGGTCTCGCGGTAGATTTCGCTCGTCTTGAGCAGCTCTTCGTGGTTGCCGATCTGTGCGATGCGGCCGCCCTCCATGACAATGATGCGGTCTGCGTCCTGCACGGAGCTGATGCGCTGGGCGATGATGAGCTTGGTCGTGTTGGGCAGATAGCTTGCCAGGCCTGCGCGAATCTTGGCGTCAGTCTTGGTGTCGACGGCGCTGGTGGAGTCGTCCAGGATCAAGATCTTGGGGCGGCGCAACAGGGCGCGTGCAATGCACAGGCGCTGCTTCTGACCGCCCGAAACATTAGAGCCGCCCTGTTCGATCCAGGTGTCGTAGCCCTTGGGGAAACCGTCGACAAATTCGTCGGCGCAGGCCAGATGCGCTGCCTCGCGGACTTCCTCGTCGGTGGCGTTCGGGTCGCCCCAACGCAGGTTCTCGGCGATGGTGCCGCTAAACAGCACGTTTTTCTGCAGCACCATGGCGACCTGGTGACGCAGCGTGTCCAGGTCGTAGTCGCGCACGTCCATGCCGCCCACGCGCACGGTGCCTTCGGTGGC
This sequence comes from Collinsella sp., assembly GCA_048291725.1. GTDB lineage: Bacteria > Actinomycetota > Coriobacteriia > Coriobacteriales > Coriobacteriaceae > Collinsella. The sequence continues at coordinate 34,454 of DBEZXW010000086.1, forward strand.
GTCGTACAGGCGGGCGATGAGGTTGACGAGCGTGGACTTGGCCGAGCCGGTGCCGCCGATGATGCCGATGGTTTCGCCGCTCTTAATGTGCAGGTCGATGTCATCGAGCGCCTGGCGCTTCGCATGCTTGGAATACTTAAAGCTCACGTGGTCAAAGTCGATGGAACCGTCGGCAACCTCGAGCACGGGCTCGGCAGGATCGGCGATCGTGGGCTCGGCGGCCAGCACCTCGGCAATGCGGTGTGCCGATTCGTCGGCCATGGTCACCATGACAAAGATCATCGACAGCTGCATCAGGCTCATGAGAATCTGGAAACCATAGGTAAAGGTCGAGGAGAGCTGGCCCACGTCGAATAGCGTGCCCTGGCTCGTGATGATGAGCTTGGAGCCCAGATAGATGATGACGACAAACGCGCCGTTGACGCAGATGTTCATCATGGGGTTGTTAAAGGCAAGCAGCTTCTCGGCGCGGGTGAAGTCCATCTGGACGTCGCGTGCGGCGGTCGCGAACTTCTCCTTCTCAAAGTCTTCGCGCACGTAGCTCTTGACCACGCGCATGCCGGTGACGTTTTCCTCGACGGACTCGTTAAGGGCGTCGTACTTGTGGAACACGCGCGAGAAGATGGGACGCACCTTAAAGATGATAAAGAACAGCCCAAAGCCCAGCAGCGGAATGATGACCAGGTAGACCATGGCGACGCTGCCGCCCATGATAAATGCCATGGTAAAGGCGAAGATCAATACCAGCGGCGCGCGCACGGCGATACGGATGATCATCATAAAGGCCTGCTGCACGTTGTTGATATCGGTGGTCAGGCGCGTGACGAGCGAGGAGCTCGAGAACTCATCGATGTTGGCAAAGCTGAACGTCTGGATCTTGTAGAACAGGTCGTGACGCAGGTTCTTAGCGAAGCCGCAACTCGCATGGCTGCAGGTGACGCCGGCAGCGGCGCCAAAAGCAAGCGACGTCAGCGCGATGAGCACCAAAAAGCCCGCGGTGGGAAGCATCTCGGCTACGGTGGTGCCATCTTTGATGGCGTCGATCAGGTTGGCGGTGATAAATGGAATCAGCATCTCGCAGAGCACCTCGCCAAGCACGAGCAACGGCGTGGCAACGGTGACTTTTATATAGTCGCGGATGCTGCCCATGAGGGTTTTAATCATCCAGTTCCTCCCAGGTTACACGGATTTTCTCGAGCATTTCGGCGAGCTGCTCGCGCTCGTCGTGGGTGAGGGCACCAAAGGCCTGCTCTCTAAAGCGAATGCGGGCTGCCTGGTCGATGCGGGCGTTTTCCCGGCCGGTTTCGGTCAGGCGAATGGTGAGCTGCCGTCGATCCTTGGGGTTACGGCTGCGCTCGATGAGGCCGTTGAGCTCGAGTTTGGACAGGATCTCGGAAAGCGACCCCGGCTTGAGGTCAAAGTGCATGCCGAGTTCCTGCTGCGACATCTCGCCGCCGGGTTGCTTGGCCAGCAGGCAGATGATGGGCGCCTTGCCGGACACGCCTCCGCCATGAAAATGCATGTAATGGCCGCAAAAGCCCAGGCCATTGAGGATGCGCTTGGCAAGCTTGTCTTCTGAGCTAACCGCTTCGGGCGCATCCGCCGGCTGTGACGGGTCGCCGCCGGGCTCGTGCGAACAAAGGTTAAGAGGTTCATCGCACATGAATTAGTGTTGCTCCTTTCTTTAGTTAGGTAGTGGAATTGTTTTGTGCCTAACCAATCTAGGAGCATGAGAAATGAATGTCAAGGTACCAAACTAGTGGTTACGCGGTTTTACCAAACCGCGTAACGGCTCGACGCTGCAAACGCTCCCTGCGCTACACTTAGTCGCACTGTGGCGCTGCTGCGCCGTGCCCGAACCAAGGGAGACCCTCATGAAGAACACTCAGCTGCTGCTGATCAACGATATGTGCGGCTACGGCAAGGTCGCGCTTTCCGCCATGCTGCCGGTGCTGTCGCACATGGGCTACCGCATCCACAACCTGCCGACGGCACTTGTGTCCGATACGCTCAACTATCCCAAGTTCTACATCCACGACACCACCGAGTACGTGCGCCAGAGCCTCGCCATCTGGGAGGAGCTCGGCTTTGAGTTCGACGCCATCTCTACCGGCTTTATCGTGACCGAGGAAGAGACGCGCATCATTTCGGACTTCTGCCACCGTCGCGCGCAAAAGGGTACCAAGGTGTTCGTCGACCCCATCATGGGCGACAACGGCAAGCTCTACGCCGGCGTGCCCGAGTCCACGATCGGTCTCATGCGCAGCCTGCTCGAGTGCGCCGACTATGCGGTGCCAAACTACACCGAGGCGTGCCTGCTCACCGATACGCCCATTGCCGAGCAAATCACGCCCGATGAGGGCCGCACTCTTGTGGATGCCGTGCGTGCCCTGGGCGCCAAGTCGGTGGTCATTACGAGCGCTGTGGTCGACGGTGCGAATGTCGTCATCGGTTACGACCATGTGGCGGGGGAGTACTTCACGATTCCCTTCGACCTGATCCCGGTCTATTTCCCGGGTACGGGCGACACGTTCTCGGCGGTGCTCGTCGGCCGCGTTATGGCAGGTTGGAGTCTGCAGCGCGCGACGTCCGATGCCATGCGCGTGGTGGCTGAGCTTATCGAGCGCAATGCCGACCAAGAGGATAAGTCGGCTGGCCTTCCCATCGAGGCCTGCCTGGATGTGATTGACCATGAGTAACGCCGACGAGAGCGGCACCGAGGCAGCGGGCGAGAACAAGCCGCTCGGTGCCCCGCGCGGCAAGCGCCCACGTATTCGCATTAGCTGCGTGGACCAGCTGGGCACATGCCGCTGCCATCACGGGCACAAGCCGGGTGACGTCTTCGACTTCGACCGCGATCGCGGCAAGATGTGCGCCATGGCCTGCCATGTGGGCTTTCCCTATATCGATATCCTGCGCTATGGCGGAACCGTGCCTGGCAACGAGCCTGGTACGGCAAAGTTCTGCTGCCCCGAGGTCGATACGCTGAACGTCTGGCTCGCCGAGGTTGTCGACGAGTAATCGAGCGAATCAATCGAGCGAGGTTTTTCTCCCTCAATAATAACGAGCGTGGATTTTCTCCCGTTTAGAGCGCGCTTGAACGCTCAAAGTGGGAGATCATCCACGCTCGTTTTATGCCGATGGCGTGGCACGTGCGTCCGCGTGCTCGCTTGCCTATAACTGCTCGAGCATAGCGGTGCAGCCGGCGAGCACATCGCGGTAGGTGGCATCGAAGTTGCCGGTGTACCAGGGATCGGCCACGTCGCCGGGACGATCGGTCCAATCGAGCAGGCGCGAGATCTTGCTATCGGGATCGCTGCCAAAAATGCGACGCAGACCGCGTGCGTTCTCGGCATCCATATAGACAATGTGGTCCCAGTCACCATACTCCGCGCGACGCACCTGGCGCGCACGGTGGGCAACGACGGGAATCCCGACCTTGCGCAGCTTGGTGACCGTGCCATGATGCGGCGGGTTGCCGATCTCCTCAGTTGAGGTCGCTGCGGAATCGATGACAAACTCCGCCTCGCGCCCAGCGCGGCGCACCAGCTCGGTAAACACGGACTCAGCCATCGTCGAGCGGCAGATGTTCCCATAGCAGATAAACAGTACACGTTGCATATGCGGTTTCCTTTCGATCGCCATCATCGAGCTCGAGTATCGCATCTACGCCTGCACCCTCGCCCGCTTGCGCTCCCAGCGAGCCAACTTAATCGTCACCAGCGTGAGCGCCCAGGCCACAAGCGAGAATACGGCACCGACCGCGCCAACGTAGGCAATGCCAGCTCCGCTTACCACGGCGCCGCCCACCGCGGTGCCAAACGAAATGCCGACATTAAACGCCATGGGTTCTACCGAGCTCGCGAGCACCATCGATTTGGGATGGCGGCTGCGAGCCACGTCCATAAAGTGCGTGATGCACGACACCGAGAACAGGTACATGAGCATCGCCAGGCTAAAGACAAAGACAAGTGCGAGCGGCATGGCAGCGCCTACGGCAAACAGCCCAAACAATGCCACCGCCTGCAGCACAAACGTCACAAGCAGCGCCTTCATGCCAAAGCGCGCATCGATCCATCCGCCCAGGATGTTCGAGATCAGGCAGAACACGCCGTAGGCCATAAGCGCGGTACTGGCTTCGACCGTGCCCATGCCCAGCACCTGCTCAAGATAAGGCGTCACGTAGCCGTAGAACACATAGACCGAGCCCACGCCAAACAAAAAGATAAGCATGCCGGTGATGATACTCGGCTCGCGCAGCAGACTCGCCTGCTCGCGAAAGGTGGCGGGCTCGTCGGTTTGCCCAGCGCGCGGCATAAACGCCACGAGCGCTCCGCAGATTAAAACGGCAAAGGTCAGCGCGCCGTACATGGCCACGTGCCAGTCGAGCGTGTCGGCCACAAACTTGCCGACCGAGGTCACAAAGACCATCGCCACGGAAAACGCACCATATACTACCGAGATAGCAAGCGAAGTTTGCTGCGGGGACAGAAGCTCAGGGATGTACGTCACGCCCACGGCGAGCAGCGCACCCGAGACAGAGCCCAGGACAATGCGCGAGATAAAGAGCACCTGGAAGTTGGGCGCCAGTGCCATAAACAAATTGCCAAGCACAAAGACGATGCTGTAGCACACGAGCAGCTGGTAGCGGCGGAATCGCCCCGTGCTGAGCGCAAGCACCGGCGTCGCGATGGCGTAGACCAGCGCGAACACGCTGATGAGCTGGCCCGCAGTGGCAAGCGATACGCCGAGTTCCGTCGCCAGGTCGCTTTCGATGCCGATGACCACGAACTCGGAGCAGCCGAGCGAGAATCCCAACAGCACGAGCAACGCCAGGCAGAGCTTGGTGCGCGCAGGGGAGAGCGCGGCGGCGGTTGACTTACTTTTAGGCGTGGTTGCGGCGGTCAAGGTTGTCACTCCAATGTCGCATGAATAAGCGGGATTCAATCCCTGCAACTCTAACAGAATGTGACAAAGGAGCAGCGCCTTTGGCGCGTCGCACGGCCGACTGGCTCCCCAAACCGTCACAACATTCGATGAAAATCTCGAAATCGAAGAAAAGCGTCGAATGTTGTGACGGTTTTCGTGTCCGGCGCGGGTGAGCTTCGGTGCCGTCTGGGGGTATAAGGCTAGCGAGTGTTTATTTGCGAGGCCTAAGGGGCGCCCCGTATGGATATCGATAACTTTGAATGGTGGTATAGCGAGGGTGAGGCTCCGGACGAGGAGTGGGACGAGTCCATGCCGCGTGACGTGTCGAGCGACGAGGACGAGACCGGCAACGACGTCGCCGCCGATTCGGACGCCGCCCTCGACCCCGTCGAGCCCCTGACCTTCGAACAAGCTTGGGCCCAGGCCGAGGCAGACGAGGCCAAGGCCGACGCTACGGCCACGCTCGGCGAGCCAGCCGACATGTCCATCTCGCCGGCAAAGACCCCACAGCCGCGTCACACCATCGATCCCGACAGCACGGCATCCTTCAGCATTCTCGACGTGCCCTCGCGGGGCGCTCAGGCGCCCGCACCCACACGTCGCCCCAATCTGTCTCGCGAGGAAGATGCAGGACGTCGCTCTCCGCTTGGCCCCATCCTTATCGCCTTCATGGCCGGCGTTATCGCATGCTCGGTAATTGGAAACGTCTGGAGTCATGTCGAACAACAGCGAAAAGACGCCGCCAAGGTCGAGATGTCTGTCGAGCAATCGCTCGGTCGTACGCGCTCGGTGCATGTGTCGGTCGAGGTCAAGGACGGCGCGACGTGGGACACCGCGCGCGGCGACAGCCAAATGCTCATCCACATCGTGGGGCGCACGCTCAAAGGGCAGACGATTGACGAGTATCAATACGTCAATTCCGCTGGTGACGGCATCGAGCTCAAGCCTGGCGACTACGAGCTCACGGTCGATGAACCGCCCGTCGCCACCGACGGCACGCGCTTCCGCGCCTCAAAGCGCATGGTTCCCGTGAACTTTAACTCACAGGCGCCCGACACGGTCGACACCACACCGCAGGGCGGGTTCGACCTTTACGTAGATACCCAGTAGGCGCTCGCCGCTCATTCCACTATGGCTACTCAATAATCGCCTGCCGTCCCGTCCCGCCGCCAAGAGTGGGACAATAGCCCTCGACACTATTGTTTACTTTTGGAGGAAGTAGCATGTCTACCGTCACTACCATCAAGCGCGGCGGCCTCACCGCGGCCATCGATTCCATGGGCGCCCAGCTCACGAGCCTTGCCCTCAACGGCAACGAGTATCTGTGGCAGGGCGACCCCGCCTTTTGGGGCAAGCACGCGCCCATCCTGTTCCCCATTGTGGGCTCGCTGCGCAATAACACGGCAACGTCTGCGGCCGGCACCTGCGAGATGCCGCGCCACGGACTCGCGCGCATTGTCGAGCACAAGCTGGTCGAGGTTTCGGAGGACGGCTCCTCGGTAACGTACGAGATCACCGATACGCCCGAGTCGCTCAAGGCGTTCCCGTTCCACTTTAAGCTCAACATGACCTATGCCTTGACCGGAGACGCCACCCTCACGCAGACCTTTGCCGTTACCAACACCGGCGACGTGGACCTGCCGTTCTCGGTGGGCGGCCACCCCGCATTTAACGTGCCCGCCCCCGGTGCCGAGGACGAGGCGTTCGAGGATTACGAGCTGGCGTTTACTGAGGCTTGGACGAACGAGGCTCCCATCATCACGCCCGACGGTCTTATGACGTTCGAGGGTAGCTACAAGGCTCCCGATAACTCGGACGTGCTGCCCATCACGCACCGCAGCTTCGATAACGACGCCATCATGTTCACCGATACCCCGGGTTCCACGCTCACGCTGCGCGGTCGCAAGTCGGGTCACGGCGTCAAGATCGACTTTGAGGGCTTTAAGTACATTGGCGTGTGGTCTGCCGCCAACGACGCTCCGTTTGTGGCGCTCGAGCCCTGGACCGGTCATACCACCATGGACACCGAGGACGATGTCTTTGAGCACAAGGTCAACACCATCACCTTGGCTCCCGGCGCCACCGATAAACGTAGCTTTAGCGTCACCCTGCTCTAGAGGTTCCGCCGCTCGGTCGATGCTGCGCGCCGTCCAGAGCGATAATTTGTCATTCATAAGGCAAGGCATAGACCTTCTGGTCATGCCTTGCCTTTTTCATGCCAACTTGTTTGCTCTGGGCGGCGCTCGCTGGCATTGCCAAAACATCGACGCTCCCAATGACTACCGTGTGTCTATTAATTTTTCGAGCTTGTACTGCGCTGCTGGTCGCTGGCGTATATCCTGTTAAGTCGTCAGCATACGATTCAACAGGGAAGGCAGATTATGCATTCTCCCCAACAGCGCGGCATGCAGGCCCAGCCGGTATGCAGCCGTCGCATCTTTTTGGGTAGCGCTCTCGCTGCGAGCGCTTCCGTCGTCGCCGGCGCGCTCGCCGGCTGTCAGCGCCCGTCCACGCTCAAGGTGGTTCAGCCCACGACGGGCGGCGGTCGCGACGACCTGTCCGATTCCGTGATCGGCAAGGACAAGATCCGCATCGGCATGGAGGCGGCCTACGCCCCGTACAACTGGCAGGTTTCCGAAGCTAGTGAATACACCATCCCCATCGACAACGTGCAGGGTGCCTATGCCGATGGCTACGACGTGCAGATCGCCAAGATCGTCTGCAAAGCCCTCGGTGGCGAGCCCGTTGCCGTCAAGCAGAGCTTCTCGGGTCTTATCGATTCGCTCAACAACGGCCAGATCGACCTCATCATCGCCGGCATGAGCGCCACGCCCGAGCGCGAGGAGTCTGTTGGCTTCTCCGATCCGTACTTTATCGGTTACTTTGGCCTGTTCGTAAAAGAGGGCTCGCCCTACCAAAACGCGACCAAGCTCAGCGACTTTAGCGGCGCTACGGTGCTCGGCCAAAAGGACACCATGCTCGATACCGTCATCGACGAGATTTCGGGCGTTGTCCACAAGAACCCGGTCGATTCGGTTCCCACGGTGTTTTCGAACCTGCTGCAGGGCACGTGCGACGCCGTGACCTATAACACCGAGAACGAGAAGGGCTATATGGCCCAAAACCCGGGCATCGTCCCCATTCATTTTGCCGAGGGCGAGGGCTTTAAGCAGGAGGTCGCGGCAAACGTCGGCTGCCGCAAGGGTTCGGACAAACTCCTTAAGCTCATCGACAAGGCACTCAAGGGCATTAGCCAAGAGGAGCGCGACCAAATGTGGGACGCGTGCCTCGACCGTCAGCCGGCATAGGGAGGCAGCATGAAAACCATCAATCGTCTGGCCTCCTTTATCAAGGCCGACCACCGTTATGTGTACCTGGGCACGAGCGTTATCGCGGCGCTCGGCCTGGCGTTTAGCCAGCGCAACCCCACGCCGCTGAGCTTCTTGGCGCCTACGGGCGTGTTCCAAGATTGTCTTTGGGCGATTCTTTGGGCCTGGCTCGTCGTGTCGGCGGCGGCGCTCGTCACCAAACTCATGCATTGGAGCGATTATCGCGAAAAGTCGCCGTTCGCATCTGAGCGTTTCCGTCGTGGAGCACGCTTAGGCAGCTACGTCGTGGTCGCCATCGCGGCAGTTTTCTTTATCGACCGCTGCGTCATGTCGTTTATCGATCTGGTGCAGGTGAGCATTGTCTCGGATTCCAACCCCAGCGACTTTTTGTCGAGCCTGGTCTACATGACCTACAAGAGCGGGGACTTCTTTATCCGCGGCATCGAGATCACCATCGCGCTTGCCACCTTCGGCACCGTCATCGCATTCTTCCTGGCGTTGCTCTTTGTGTTCCTGCGTATTCAGACCTTCGATCGCGTGGACAACGACCTGGTGCGCTTCTTTAAGAGCATTGGCCGCGGCTTTGCGACCATCTACTCCACCATCGTGCGCGGCACGCCCATGATGGTCCAGGGCCTGCTCATCTATTACGCGGGTTTCACCGTTTTGCGCGGCATGGGCTTCGAGACCGCCCAGGCCAACCAGATCTGGAGTACCTTCACCGCCGGCCTCGTCACCATCTCGCTCAACTCCACCGCCTACATGATGGAGGTCCTGCGTGGCGGCATCGAGTCCATCGATCCCGGCCAGGCCGAGGCGGCGCGCTCGCTGGGTCTGTCGCAGTGGCAGGCCATGCGCAAGGTCGTGTTCCCCCAGGGTATTAAAAACGCGATCCCCGCACTCACCAACGAGCTCATCATCAACATCAAGGATTCGTCGGTGCTCTCGGTCATCGGCGTGTTCGACCTTATGTACGCCACCACTACCGTCGCCGGCGTGTACTATCGCCAGATGGAGGTCTACTGCGTGGCGCTCGTGGTCTACCTGATCCTAACGCTCGTGGCGAGCCGCCTGCTCGAGGCCTTTGGCAAAAAGCTCGGTGCCGAGGCCCCGGCCACGCTGCCCAGCTCCAACTAGGCTTAAGACGAGGAGAATCATCATGGCAGATACCGCCATTACCGGCGTTGCGGCCGCCGCACAGATCAATGAGCCGCTCATCCGCGTCGAGGGCCTGCGCAAGAGCTTCGGCTCGCTCGAGGTGCTCAAGGGCATTGACCTGTCCGTTAACCCCGGCGAGGTCGTCACCATTATCGGCGCCTCGGGCTCGGGCAAGTCGACTTTCCTGCGCTGCCTCAACCTGCTCGAGACCCCGGACGCGGGCCACATCTGGTTCCACGGCCAGGACCTCACGGCCGAGCGCTGCAACATCAACAAGCTGCGCGAGGACATCGGCATGGTGTTCCAGGGCTTTAACCTGTTCAACAACATGGACGTGCTCGACAACTGCACGCTCGCGCCCGTCACGCTCAAAAAGATGAGCAAGGCCGAGGCCGAGAAGGTCGCGATGGAGCATCTGACGAGCGTGGGACTCGAAAAGTTCGCGCACGCCGCCGTGGGTCGCCTGTCCGGTGGTCAGAAGCAGCGCGTGGCCATCGCTCGTGCCCTATGCATGAATCCGCAGATCATGCTGTTCGACGAGCCGACCTCCGCTCTCGACCCCGAGATCGTGGGCGAGGTGCTCGAGGTCATGCGCAAGCTTGCTGCCGACGGCATGACCATGGTCGTCGTCACGCACGAGATGGCCTTTGCCCGCACGGTGTCCGACCGCGTGGTCTTTATGGACAAGGGCGTGGTGCTCGAGGATGCCGCGCCAGCCGAGCTCTTCGGCAACCCCAAACACCAGCGCACCCGCGAGTTCCTCTCGCGTTATCTCGAGGACAAATAACCGACCGCAAACGTTTACGTGACAGGGCCGCTCCGGTGGGGCGGCCCTTGTCGTTACAATCGAAAGGATGTCATGGCCGAGGTTTGGCGCTTCTTTGCGCGTGAGGATGATTTTGCCGATATAGACGAGGCTGGTGCGTGCGAGCGCCTGGGCCGTGTGCTGTCGTTTCCGACCATTTCGAGTATGGATGCCGAGGCGGTGAACTGGCAGCCGTTCGACGACCTGCGCGCGTATATGCAGCAGGCCTGGCCGCGCGTGTTTGCGGCGGGCGAGGTCGAGCTCATCGACCATTCGCTATTGGTGACGCTTGGCGGTTCCGACTCTGCCCTCAAGCCCATTATGCTCATGGGCCACATGGACGTGGTTCCCGTGGTACCCGGCACCGAGGCTGACTGGACGCATGCCCCCTTTAGCGGACATGTGGACGACACCTACATTTGGGGTCGCGGCGCCATCGATATGAAAGACCAGGTCGCAGGCATTCTCGAGGCGGTTGAGTATGCGCTCGCGCACGGCTGGGAGCACAAGCGTACCCTGCTGCTCGCCTTTGGCCAGGACGAGGAAACCACGCAGTGCGGCGCAGGCGCCATCGGCCGCGCGCTCGAGGAGCGCGGCATTGAGCTTGAGTACCTGATCGACGAGGGCGACTACCGTATTGCTTCGGCTGCCGAGTATGGCGCGGGTGAGGGCTGGCTTATGCATGCCGACCTCGCGGAGAAGGGCTATGCCGATATCGTGCTCAAGACGAAGAGTGAGGGCGGGCATTCGTCCAACCCCTACGGCGGCACATCGCTCGAGGTGCTCAGCCGTGCCATCACCGCAATCTGCGATATCGAGTGGCCGACGCGCGTGACCGACTTGCTTGCCGCTCAACTCATCGAGTTGGGGCTCTACACGGCCGATGAAATTGCCGCCAACGGGGATGCCATTGTCCGCGATTGCCTCGCCAGTAAAAAGCTCTATCCGCTGGTGACGACCACCTGCGCGCCCACGCAGATCGAGGGTGGTAGCACCGGCGCCAACGTAATGCCGCAGGATATGTGGGCCAACATTAACTTCCGCATGCTCGAGGGTACGAGCGTGGCCGACGTTGTGGCGTGCTGCCGTGAGGCGGTTGCCGGGGCGGACCTTGCCGGTCGTGTCGAAGTGGAGCTGGGCCCCGGCAGCTCCGAGCCTTCGCCGTCTCCGCGTGTCGGTGGACCGGGGCTCGAGGCCGTTCGCGCCATCGCCGCCCGCTATTTCCGTGATCCAAAGGGGACGGAGGAAAACGGACCGAGTGCGACGGGCGGGGCTCCTGTCAGCATCGTCCCCTCGACCGTGATCGGCGCGACCGACGCTGCCAACTATCAGCGCATTTGCCCTGAGTGCATTCGTTTCTCGGCCTTTGTGGTCGACGATGACGAGTGCGACCGAGGCGTCCACGGCACCAATGAGCGCATCATCCGTCGCGCCTACCTCCAAGGCATCCGCTTCCTCATCGCCCTGCTCCACACGCTCTAGAATGTGACAAAGGGACTGAGCCGATTTCATCGGTAATGAGACAAAAACTGTCATAGAAAAAGACTAAGATATCTTAAGAGACATATGCTGGGGTTGGTATTCCTTGAACGACTGCGGGCATGTGCCAGACTGCCTCGGCCCCCCTGGGAGTGCCCGGGCAGGTCGCCGTGTGACTGGGGAGGAAATTATGCAGGAGCTCAGAGAGATGACGTCTCGACTCGTGAATATTGCTACCGGGGGGGGGTGTCTAAGCAGGGAACTTCCTGGTAAACATCGGCCGCGCGAGCGGTGGTCCGTCATGTCTTATGGCCGTCGTCGCGGGCTGCGCCCGGTCTCGCCATATGTGATTGTTCTGGCCCTCGCCGTCGTGCTGACGGCGAGTTTCTTCCTGCCGACCCGCGCGGAGGCGAAGGTTTCGGACCATACGGTTCCGTTTCCGAACCACATGGTTCCGACGATTTCGCCTTCGGGGACAACAATCAACCTGTTTGATTACTGGGTGAATTCGGAGGATCACCTGTCGGTCAGTGGATCCGACGGCATCAACAAGGACCACCGCTTCAAGTTCAAGGATCAGGAAGCCAGTGATGATCTCAACCGGTATACGGGCGGCTCCTCTCCTCGCTTCGGTATCGTGAACAACGTTCTTACCGGCGGTTACCCGAAACTCACCGACAGCTGGGGCGGAAAATCCCTCGGCTACCTGTTTGATTCTTCCACCCAGACGGGCAAGATATCCCATATGGGTGTGACGGGTCTGTTGCAGGCCAAGGGCGGCTACTACGAGTATGACAGCTCGAAGAACTACGCGGCGTACAACGTCAATAAGAATGCATTTGATGTCTACGAAGTCGCCGGCGTTGGGCAAGCGGGGGCTGGCTCTCAAAATGGAGGTCAGTTTTTCCCCTTCGATGCGGCCGATAAGGTATTCAAGGAGGAGAACGGCCGCCTCGTCCGGAACGGCATTACGTCGTCGAACAACGGCGACTCGAATTATAACGATGGCAAACCCCTCAACCATTATTTCGGCCTCTCCATGTCATCGCGCTTCGTGCAGCCGACGGATGGCAAAACGAACGCTGGCGATCCCATGACCTTTGAGTTCGCCGGCGACGACGACGTCTGGGTGTTCATTGACGATGTCCTCGTGGGCGACATTGGCGGCATCCACGCCAGTGCTAAGCTGACCATTGACTTCCAAACGGGCGGGATTAAGGTTAACGATTCCCCAAACGGCACGCTGTTAAGAAAGTTCCAGGAAGCGGGGCGGGGCACTTCGGGCTTCACTGGCAACACCTTCGCTAACGACACCAGCCACACGCTCAAGTTCTTCTACTTGGAGCGTGGCGCCACCGACTCCAACATGAAGCTCAAGTACAACCTCGTGACGGTTCCCGAGTCCGACATTATCAAGTTCGACCAGGATGGCGGTCTGGTGGAGGGCGCTCAGTTCGCGCTGTACAAGACAGACGAGCACTTCACTGACACGACCACTGATCAGAAATACCTTCTTGGCTCCGGCACCACGGACGCGGATGGACAACTGACGCTCACGAATGACGATGACAACGGCGTCATCAACTTCGACGATCTTTACAAGCTAGGTTGCCGGTACTACCTCCTGAAGGAAACGAAGGTGCCCGAGGGATACCGCTCGAGTCTCACGGCGACGGATGGCAGCATGCAGTTCGAGTATGTGCCCACGAGCGACAAGGGCGACGCGGGCGGCGTCATCATCAACCGCGGCGGTATGGACCAGGACAGCGTCGTTTGGCAGAGCGGTGCGTTCGCCGGCTCGAAGGAGACCATCACCGCGCCGTCGACCGTGTACCAGGCGGACGATGACTCGATGAAGCCAGGCAATACTGTTGATATGAAGCGCGGCACCCTGTTCGCAGTAGTTTTCAAGCGCGATAAAAGCAAGAACGCCTGGCACGCCGTGTCGGGCGACCCGACGAAGGGGTATACCCTCGCCGGCGCCCAGGGCATGGCCGGCGCCATCGAGGCGGCGAAGAAGGACCTGTACGCCTTCACGCTCAACACTAGCGGCCAGTATCAGGTAGAGATTCCGTATCTGCCCGGTGACATCTCCAAGTACTACTACTTGCTGAGCGGTGATGCCCGCAAGAATGCCGAGTACGCGGTGGCCATCTACTACACAACGGCGAGCTCCATCGCCGACGCGAATACGGACAACACGGTCCATGTGTTCAGTGATGACCTCCCCGGTGACCAGGTGAACTTTAAGCGGCAGTTCGCCACGAGCCTGCTCGTCACGAACATCCAGAACCGCCTGTTCGTGCAGAAGACCGATACCGAGGGCAACCCCGTAGACGGCGCGAAGTTCGGCTTGTACACGGACGGTCAGGTGACAACAGACGCGAACGGCAAAGTCGTGCTCAACGGCGACCAGACCCCCTACGACACCTTGACGACGGGGCAGGTCAGCAACTCGATCCAGCTCGAAGGGGCGGGCATATTCCCGTGTACGAGCGACGGCAACAAGCCGCTCGTGAAGGGCGCCTACTTCCTAAAGGAGGTCTCGGCGCCCAAGGGCTTCCTGCTTAACGACACGCTCACCAAGGTGATTGTGGACGATTACGGCGTCCATGCCGATGCTGGTACGGCCGATGACGGCGTCTCGACGTTCGTGGGGCCGGGCACGCTCATGAAGAGTCTGGGCCAGTTTGGCGCAGAGGGCGACATCGACAACACGCTCACGTGGATCAAGGGTACGCGGCAGACCTCGAATGGCGAGACCAATGTTAAAGGCAACCTGACGTGGACCGATGTCGAACCCGTGGGTGCAGACGACACAGTGCACCTCAAGTACGGCGCTAACGGACGCATGTACCAGTATGGGCCCACCGAGGAGGGCAAACCCTACCGCCTGGAGACCGAGACGGGCTGGATACGTATGGGTATCACCCAGGACGAGCAGCCCAAGGGGACCACGTCGAAAGGTGCCCGTGCCAATCTGGGCGACATGAACCTGAATGCCCTGTTCACGGGTGCCACCTGTGTGCGCGTGGCTAACAAGCGCGAGGCGAGCCTCGAGGTGACGAAGAAGGTCGTGGTGCCAGCGGGCCTGACGGGAAAACCGGACGCGGGGTTCACCTTCAAGTTCACCGTGCCTGATGGGAAGACGTATAAGGCTGCAGTCTTCGAGAAGGCGGGCGCGGCCGATGAGAAGCAGGTCGGCGATATGTTCGACCTGACGAACGGCCGCGAGCAGACCATCACGGCCGGCCAGACGATCCGCGTGTACGGTCTCGACGAGTACGACGCCTACACGGTGCAGGAGCTGACCGGTACGGATAAGATGCCGGCCGGCTACACGCTGACCAAGCGCGAGCAGGGCGGCAACGCCCTGAGCGGCGAGGGCGCCAGCATCTCCGGCACGATTGCGAAGCAGAACGCCAACGGCACGTTGGCCGAAGCCAACAAGCTGGTATTCACGAACACCTACAGCGTAAAGCAGCCGGTGACGCTCACCAATGCGTTCTGGGCGCAGAAGGTGCTCCGGGGCCGTGACTGGAAGGATGGCGATAGCTTCAAGATTTACCTGCGCGCGGACAAGGGCACGCCGATGCCCGCCGGTGCCAAGGATGCGCCCGTGAGTGGTATGAAGCAGGTTGTGAAGACCGTCAAGAACGGGGACACGTTCGACTTCGGCAATATTGAGTACGCCAAGCCCGGCACCTACACCTATCTCATTGCCGAGGCCACGCCGTCTCAAAACGACGCTGACTGGTTGCCCGGGTTCGGGTATTCGAGCGCTACCTACCGTGTCACGGTGACGGTGAGGGATAACGGCGACGGCACGCTGTCGCAGCCGGCAGTCAAGATGGAGCAGACCTACACCGACGACGGTATGAGCCAAAAGGACAACCCGATCGAGGTCGCTGACAAAATCGCCAAGATCACGAACACCTATAACACCGATGAGAAGACCATCTCCTTCAACGTGCAGAAGACGTATGCCGACCAGTCCGGTGCAAATCCGCTTGTGAAGGATAAGTTCACGTTCCAGCTCGAGGCACTCGGCGGGATGAAGAATGATGCCGTGCCGAGTGGAGCTATCGATTTCGGCAAGCTCGCCACCTCCTACAGCGTCGGTGCCAGCAAGGTCCCCATGCCTAAGGGGTGCACGTCCACCACGACCACGGCGAAGAACGATGACGACGGTATCGCTGCGTTCCCGCAGATCACCTATACGATGGAGAGCGAGAACCTCACCTACGTGTACAAGGTGACCGAGGTCAAGGATTCCGATACATCGACGTCCAGTGGCATGGGCTACGACGATACGGTGTACTACGTGCTGGTGAAGAACCAGCAGGTTGATAACGAGTCTGGGACGGGTAAGTGCCTGTCCTCCACGGTCACGTATTGGAAGGCCGACGGCACGCAGCTGACGGACGCCAACGGATACATCCCGTTCAAGAACACCTACACGGTGACCCAGGCGACGTCGGCGCCGGTTAACGTGCAAAAGACGTTCACCGGGCGCGCGTGGGAGACGAGCGATGCGTTCGACTTCACCCTGACGCCGGCGGATGATGCGACGAGGGATGCGGTTAAAAACAAGGTCGTTACCCAGAGGAAGGCTACCGACTCCGATGAGACCGGCGATCTGACGACTAAGGTTGAGATCGCAGGCGCCGGTGACGCGACGCGTTCTGCAACCTTCGGTGCGGGCGACCTGGTGTTCACCAAGTCGGGCACGTATACGTTCAATGTGAACGAGACGAAGCCGACCGACGCGGATAAGACTGGTATTGCGTATGACGGCCATACGTCCACGGTGACGTACACAGTGACCGATATCGAGAACGGCAAGCACACCGGTAAGCTGACCGCGTCGGTTGCGTACGACAACAAGCAGGCGACGACGGATGCCGACCGGCAGGTGACGGACGCCGCCGCGTTCACCAACATCTATGCGGCCTCTGGTACCTACGCGGGCATCGATGTGACCAAGACTCTGGTTGGTACCCCGCTGAAGAATGGCATGTTCCCGTTCACCATCGAGGCGATGACGTATAACGGTACGACGGCCCCGGAGCCGGCTGATACCGATAAGTCGTTCAAGAACACCGTGGGCAAGGATGACGGTGACGATACGCAGACCGCCACGATGTCCGGCAAGCTGAAGATGAACTTCACGCAGCTGAGCTACAACAAGGTGTATGTGTACAAGGTGTCTGAGGCGCATGGCGCCAACGCTGGTGGATACACGTATGACACCGAGTACCCCGGTGACGCCTACGTGCTCATTGCGGTGAAGCCGAATCCGGACAACAAAGGCCAGCTCTACACCGAGACGACCATCGCGAAGGGCCCGGGCGTGACGGCGCTTGTTGGCGGGGGCGGCAACGTTGATGCGCTGACGGCCGAGGCGATTAAGGGCCTCGATACCACGACCAACTACGTGAAGACGGTCTCGAGTCGCAATGCGAAGCCCGCTACGCCTACCGTCCCGTTCAAGAACAGTTACAAGTCAGACGCCAGCGACGAGCTGACCCCGCAGGTGACGAAGAAGATCTCCGGTGTTGAGAGCACGGAGAAGGCGTTCTCGTTCACGCTGACCGCCACGGAAGAGACACAGCAGAAGATCGCCGCCGGCGACTTGGGTGTGTCGGACGACCTGGCGGGCGACGCGCACGCGGAGTCCAAGGCCACGAAGGACAAGATTATCAAGGACAAGGGCCAGACGGTCGACTTCTCGAATATGACGTTCAACAAGGCGGGCGAGTACACGTTCACGCTCACCGAGGTGCACAACGCTGATGATGATCCCGCAGCGGACGGCGTGCAGAACGCCGGCTGGACGATGGACGCCTCGACCTATACCGTCACGGTAAGGGTCGAGGATAAGGACGCCAAGCTGACCGTCACGGGCGTGACGGTGAAGAAGGATGGTGACGCTGAGGCCAAGCCCATCAAGGCTGAGGTCAAGGACGGCAAGGTGAACCTCGCCACCTTTATCAACAGCTATGCTGCGAAGGGTTCCGTGACCTTGGCGGCGAAGAAACGCTTTAGGGGCGGTGCGCTCGCGGGGAACGACTTCTCGTTCGCTCTGTACAAGGGTGACAAGGCGGAAGGCACGCCCATTGAGACCGTCACGAACGACGAGAAGGGCAACATTACCTTCCAGCCCATCAACTACACCGAGGCAGGTGACTACGAGTACACCATCAAGGAAGTTACCGGTAACGACCAGACCATCGTCTACGACGGTCAGAAAGTGAAGGTCAAGGTCAGCGTTACCGATAACAAGAACGGCACGCTGGACGCGACCGTCACCTACGGCGGCGATAAGGCCGTGCCGACCTTCACCAACGTGAAGCCGACGACGGACGTTACCGTCGAGGCCACGAAAGTTCTCGCGGGCAAGGCGCTGACGGACGGCGCGTTCGCCTTCGGCCTGTACCAAGGCGACACGTCCACGGGTAATCCCGTCAAGATCGTCCAGAACGACAAGGAGGGCAAGATCAATCTTGCCCTCACCGGTCTGACCATCGGCGAGTACGACTACAAACTCAAGGAGGAGAACGTCGGTGCCGATCCGACTATCACCTACGACACCAAGGCGGTGAAGGTTCACGTCTCGGTGAAGGCGGAGGGCGACAAGGCGAAGGCGACCGTCACCTATGACGGCAAGAACGATGCCCCGACCTTCACTAACAAGTACCAGCCCGCCGAGACCTCGGTGGCGCTCACGGCGAAGAAGGCCTATGTGAAGCCCGACAACACGCCGGCCACGCTCAAGGGCGGCGAGTTCACCTTCGACCTGTACGAGGGCGACCTGACGGCTGAGCAGCTGAAGGGCAAGCAACCCATCCGGAGCGCCAAGAACAGCGAGGACGGCACCGTCACTTTCCCGGCCATCGACTACACCAAGGCCGGCGAGTACAAATACACCGTCGCGGAACAGGAGGGCGACCTGTCCCACGTGACCTACGACGCTACGGTGCACCATGCCGTGGTGAAGGTCATGGACAATGCCGGCAAGCTGGACGCCGCTGTTACCTACGATGGTGACAAGGCCAATGCCCCCACCTTCACGAACACCTACACCGCAAAGGGATCCGTGGAGCTGACGGCGACCAAGATCGTTGCGGTCGCGCCGGGCTTCACGCACGACACCAAGCTGAAGGGCGGCGAATACACGTTCGAGCTGAAGGACGCCGACGGCAAGGTGCTCGGCACCACGACGAACAAGGCCGATGGCACGGTGAAGTTCACGCGCAAGTTCACGCTCTCCAACCTGGGCGGCGCTGCGAGCAAGGACTTCACCTACACCATCGCGGAGAAGCCGGGCACGGAGCCGGGCATGGTCTACGACACCCATGCGCTCATCTACAAGGTGACGGTCGCGGACGATGGCACCGGCTCGCTGACGGCCACACCGCAGGTAACGAGTGGAGACAAGACCTTCACGAACACGTACCACCCGAAGGAGACCTCGGTAACGCTCAAGGCGACGAAGCGCTTCACGGGTGGCGAGCTCGCAGGGGGCGACTTCACATTCCAGCTGCTCGACAAGGATGGCAACGTGATCCAGACCGTCCAGAATGACAAGGACGGCAAGGTCGCCTTCCAGGCAATCAGCTACGACACGCCGGGCGATCACGACTACACCATCAAGGAGGTTGCCGGCAACGACCCGACCGTCGTGTACGACACGAAGGACGTGAAGGTCCACATCAAGGTCTCCGATGAGAAGGGCGAGCTAAAGGCGACCGCCACCTACGACGGCGAGGCCGACGTTCCGACCTTCACCAACTCGAAGCCGACGACGGACGTTACCGTCGAGGCGACGAAGATCCTCACGGGCAAGGACCTGACGGCCGACGCGTTCACCTTCGGCCTGTACGACCAGGCCGGCAACGAGGTCGCCAAGGGCACCAACGACCGGGGCGGCAAGGTCGAGCTGGCCGTCAAGAACCTGAACCTGGGCGAGTACGACTACACGCTCAAGGAGGAGAAAGCCGGCCAGACCGTCGACGGCGTGGCCTACGACGCCAAGGAAGTCAAGGTCCACGTCAAGGTAGAGCAGAACCAGGGCGACAACAACAAGACGAAGGTGACCGTCACCTATGACGGTGCCGCTACGGCCCCCACCTTCAACAACACCTACGACGCAAAGGGTTCCGTAATCCTGACGGCGACCAAGACCATCAAGGTTGCGGACGGCTTCGACCACACGACGAAGCCCGCGGACGGCGAGTTCACCTTCGACCTGAAGGACGCTGCCGGCAACGTGCTCGACACCGCGAAGAACGATGCAAACGGCAAGGTCAGCTTCACGCGCGAGTTCCAGCTCTCCGACTTGGACGGCGCCGCGAGCAAGGACTTCACCTACACCATCGTGGAGCAGCCGGGCGCGGAGCCGGGCATGGTCTATGACAGCCATCCCCTCACCTATACGGTGACGGTCACGGACGGCGGGAACGGAGCACTGAATGCGAAGGCGATCGTGACGAGCGCATCCGGCTCGGATACCTTCACCAACACCTACCAGCCGGCCGCGACCGGCCTGGCCCTCGGTGCGCAGAAGAGCTATGTGAAGAAGGACGACAACACGCCGATCGTCCCCAAGTGCGGCGAGTTCACCTTCGATGTGTACGAGGGCAACCTGACGGCTGAGCAGCTTGCCGGGGCCAAGCCCGTCCGGACCGCGACCAACGGCGCGGACGGAAGTGTTAACTTCGACGCCTTCTCCTACGCGAAGCCGGGCACGCACGAGTACACCATCGTGGAGCGGAAGGGTGATCTGGCCTACGTGACCTACGACGCCGCGGTGCACCATGCCGTGGTGACGGTTGCGGACAATGCCGGCACGCTGCAGGCGAGCGTCGCCTACGACGGCACGAATGTCACGAAGCCCAGCTTCACCAACACCTACGAGGCACAGGCGACGGACTCCGGCGCGATCGCCCTCACCAAGAGCGTTGACGTGCACGACGGCAGCTATCAGCTAAAGGCGGGAGACTTCGCCTTCGAGCTGGTGGGGTCTGACGGCTCGGTGATCCAGACCCAGAAGAACGATGCGCACGGCAAGGTTGCCTTCGACAAGCTGACCTTCGACCATGCGGGCACCTTTACCTACACGGTCCGCGAGGTGCAGCCGACGGGGGACGCGCCGGGCGTGCCGGGCGTGACCTACACCGGCAAGACGTACACCCTGACCTACGTGGTGAAGGACAACAACGACGGCAAGCTGGCGGTAGAGAGCTCCACGGCGAAGCCGAGCAAGGGCACCGAGAACGGCGTCACCCCCAACACCATGACGTTTGCGAACAGCTACCAGCCGGGCGCGACCTCCTACCAGATCTCCGGCATCAAGGTGCTTGAGAATACCGATTCGGCCACCATGCGGACGCCCGCCGATGGCGAGTTCACGTTCGCGCTGATTGACGCGGCCACCGGGCAGGAGATTGACCGGACCACGAACGCGGGTATCGCGTTTACCTTCAAGGCCATCTCGTACACCGCAACTGGTTCGCATGCGTACCAGGTGAAGGAGGTTGCGGGCCAAGATGGCACCATCACTTACAGCGATGCGGTGCTGGACGTAACGGTGAACGTGACCGATGACGGCAGCGGCCAGCTGACCGCGACGGCGAACAAGACGGCTGCGGATCTGACCTTCACCAACACTTACACGCCGACGGCAACGACGGCGACGATTACCGGAACGAAGGCTCTGACCGGTCGCGACCTGGCCGAGGGTGAGTTCTTCTTCGACCTGAAGGACGCCGACGGTAACGTGGTGCAGACGGTGCAGAACGGCGCCGACGGCACGTTCGGCTTCGCGCCGCTGCAGCTGGACAAGGTGGGGACGTACGTCTACACCGTGTCCGAGCGGGCAGGGGCGACGGCGAACGGCGTCACCTACGACACGACGGTCTTTACCGCGACGGTGACGGTGACGGAGAATGCGGAGACGCACGCGCTGGAGGCGCAGGTTGCCTACAGCAAGGGCGGCAAGGCTGCGGATGCGGTGGCGTTCAGCAACAGTTACGCGCCGGCCGCGACTGAGGTGAAGCTGGGGGCCTCCAAGGTGCTGAGCGGCGAGGACCTGAAGGAAGGGCAGTTCTCCTTCCAGCTGAAGGATGCCGACGGCAAGGTGCTGCAGACCGCAAAGAACGCGGCGGACGGCACGGTGGGCTTCGAGGCGATCTCGTACGACAAGCCCGGAACGTACGCCTACAGCATCTCCGAGGTGGACGACGGTCAGAAGAACGTGACGTACGACGCGGCCGAGCACCGGGTAACGGTGACGGTGACGGACGACGGTGCGGGCCATCTGGTGGCGACGGTAACCTATGACGGCGCCGTGGCGCCGGTGTTCAAGAACACGTACACGCCGCCGACCACCCCGCCGACGGAGCCGCCCACCAATCCGCCGAGCAAGTCACCGGTGCCGAAGGAGGAGAAGCCGGGTCTGCCGTATACGGGCGATACCAGCTTGTCGCCGATGGCCCTGGGTGGCATCGCGGGCGGCGCGGTGGTGCTGATCGCCGCAGGCGTTATCCTGCGGCGCCGGAACCGGTAGCTACGGCGGCCGAGAAGGGCTTTGATTGAGGGCGGGTGGTCGCAGGGCGCGGCCGCTCGCCCTTTTTGGTGAAAGGCTATGTTAACCCGCCGTTTGCACGTCCGGCTCCAGATGGAACTCGTACTCCGGCTCCATCATCTTCTTCCGGATCTTTTCGTAGCGCCCGTCGTCGAGCTGCTCGCGCATGAGCGACGTCCTGTCCCCGACGCGTGCGGCCTCGCGCAGCCATCTGAACCACATCAGGCAGCTGTGGAGCCTGCGGGTCGATACGCCCTTGAACCTCTCGAGGAAGTGGCCGAGCGAACCCTGCGCTTCAGCATCCTCTGGACCGTGTCCCGCTCGTACCCGGTGAGCCTGCCGTGGGTCCTCGGGACCGCCCTCGCGACGCCCTTCCCGCCCTTTCCGGACATGGCGTCCTCCGATCTCCCGGGGCCGGCCGATCCGGCCCTCAGGGTATCGGATTCCCAAATTTATCCGTATATGTGCGGATGAATGCGGGAGGCGTTCGGATGAAGTTGTATTCAAGGAAAGAGACTGACCGGTTGATTTCCGATCTCAGCCGAACACTTTGAGCGGATAGGCCGTTCCCGCAGTTAGCTGAACGCCCCCGCGGCCCCTCCTGGGGTCCGGGGGCGCCGTTTTCCCAGTTGAAGGAACGGTGGAGATGTGTTTCGATAGGT
>DBEZXW010000087.1:0-5219 GCA_048291725.1 Collinsella sp.
TCGGAGGCTTCGGCCTCGGCGGACTGTTCGGCGGTTTTCTCGGAATCTGATTCGGAGGTCGATCCCTGATTGGTGTTGTCGCGAATCGTTTGCGCGTCGATCACCTGGCGGGTCTGCTCCTCGTCGATCTGGTGGCGGTACTTGGATATCGTGTCCTGCGCATCGTCGACACTTGTTTGCGGAATGCCCGCCTTGAGGCGGTTTTGCGTGTCTTCGGGCAGGTCGGACAGCTTGATGCTGGTTTCGCTTTCGAGCCAGTGGAGCTTGAGTCCGAGTGGCTTGCCGGGCAGGCCGCGCCAGACGGCGACATTGCCCTGGTAGGTACCCAGGTAGTACGAGCCGGTGACACCCGTGTAGGCCCAGATGCCAGCTGCCAGCACAAAGACGAGGGCCAGGATGGCGGCGATAGTAACGTTGCGGCGACGCACGCGTTGCGCCTCGCGCATGACGCCATCGTCAACCAGGTCAACGACTACTACGGTCACGTTGTCGTGGCCGCCGGCGGCAAGCGCCGCGTCCACTAGGTTGTCGACGCAGATTTGCGCGGTTGAGGACTGCGTGGCGATGTTCTCGATATCGCTATCGGGAATCATGCTCGAGAGGCCGTCGGAGCACAGGATCAGGCGGTCGCCTTCCTCGATATGCAGAGTGAAGTGGTCGGCATACATGGCGGGGTCCGAGCCCAGCGCACGGGTGATGACCGAACGGTTGGGGTGGACGCGAGCCTCGTCTGCCGTGATCTCGCCGGCGTCCACGAGCTCCTCCACGTAGGAGTGGTCGCGGGTCACGCGGATGAGTGTGCCCTCGTGGAGCAGGTAGGCGCGAGAGTCGCCCACGTGGGCGATGGCGAGCGTGTCGTTTTCGATGTAGGCGCAGGTGGCTGTGCAGCCCATGCCGGGCTTGCCCAGGCCGTTCAGGGCCGCCTCGATTACGGCGGCATTGGCTGCCTCGACGGCTGCGGCTAGGCGTGCTGCGTCGGCGGACTGTGGGGCCGTCTTGGCAATAGTCTCGACGGCGATGGAAGAGGCTACCTCGCCGGCAGCGTGACCGCCCATGCCGTCGCATACGCAAAAGAGCGGCGACTGCACCAGGTAGGAATCCTCATTGTGCGGGCGCACACAGCCAACGTCGGAGCGGGCGCCCCACATGAGTTGCGTGGTGGTGCCGGCATCATAGGTCGAGTCGGTCTCGATGCGCTCCTCGGTCAGGGGCTCAAAGCTCATGGTCGAGCCGGGGTCTTTGAGCTTGGCCTCAACGGCGGCAACGTCGATCTCGGCTGTGTCACCGGGAGAGACGGTGTCGGTCTCGGCGTTTGATTCGGAATCGCCGGTGTCCGGGGAGTCGGGCTCCTCGGACATGCGGGCGGTCGACTCGTCGTCTTGCGGGCTGACGTCTATAGGCTCGGGCGTCGAAAAGTGCGACGGCGCGGGCGTGCTTTGCGACTGGGCGGCGGGCTCGGCCACGGCATCGGACTCGCTTGCGGGCGCAGGGCCGTCCTCGGGGGATGGCCCTGCCTCGGGCGCCGGCGTAGACGCGGGCGCAACCTCGGATGCCGGGGCTATGGGAAACGCCGGCGCGGCGGGCTCGGGTGCCGCAAACACCGCAGCGCTCTCGTTGATTGCCGCGGCGACGGGCTCTGCAAAGTGAGCCGGCGCTGGGGTTGCTTCGGGCGTTGTGGGCTGTTCCGCAGCATGTGCGCCGATGGGCGCCGCTACGGCACCCTCTTCGTCCTCGTTATCGGCGAGATCCGAAATATCATGCGTTACATGCGAAAGAGGCAGGGAGAACACGGTGTCCTCGGGCTCCACGGGCGCGGGGCCCGTCGGGGCGGCATGAGCCGGCGCGGCCGCGGGGGCGGCCGACGTCTCGGGTATGGTTGCGGACTTGTTCTCCTCGTCGATCATCGACGGTTCACCTTCATGACCACGTCGCCAATCTGGACTTCGTCGCCCTCGCGCAGCGTTGCGGGCTCCACCAGCTGGCGGCCGTTGACGAGCGTGCCGTTAAGCGAGTTGAGGTCCTCGATAATAAGTGCCGGGCCCTGCAGCGAAAAGCGCGCATGCGAGGCCGAGACGAACGGTTCATTGATGCAGATGTCCGAAGATGGCGAGCGACCGACGATGACGGGGCCGAGCATGTCTACGTGGATGCCGCGGATACCGCGCGGACCCTTGTCCACATCAATCGTCCAGATAGCCGAGTCGCGGCGCTGCCCGCGCACAAGTCCCACGCCGGTCTTCATGACGGCGAACAGGAAGATATAGAGCAGGGCGACCAGGACGATGCGGCCTGCAAAAAGGACGATATCGATGTTCATAAGCGACTATCCCCTAAATTCAAAGGTGCTCAGGCCAAACGTCAGCAGATCGCCGTTGCGCAGCGGGCAGCGCGTAATGCGGCGGTTGTTGACGAGCGTGCCGTTGGTGGAATTGAGGTCCTCGATCGACCAATCCGAGCCCGTAAAGGTGAGCTGGGCGTGGCGGCGCGACACGTTGGGGTCGCGCAGGGCAATGTCGGAAACTGAGCGCTCGCGACCGATGGTCACCTGTGCGGAGGTGATGCTATGGCTCTCGCCGCTCACGACGTCGACGAGCTGGGCGAGCGGGCGCTGCGGGGCGCGAGTGCTCGCCATGTTGGAGGCGATGCCGGCTGCAGCGCCTAGGCCCACGGCGGCACCGGTCGCGGCGGCTCCGCCCATGCCGGCAAGCGCGTCGCGCGAGACGGTCTGCGGCACCGGGATAGGAGCGGCGGGGTCGGGGACGCTAGGCGCGAAGGGGTCTGCCACGGCAAGCGGGTCGGGAGCGGCGGCGCGAGGCGTCGGCTGCTGCTGGGGCATGGCGGCGGGGCGCTGCTGCTGCGGGGCAGCAAACTGCTGCTGGCCGGCGCGCGGGGCGCTGGCGGCACGGCTTGCCGCGGAGTTGTTCTGGCCCAGGCCGTTTTGGTAGGCGCGCTCTTCCTCGTACAGGCGACCGAGCGTAGGGGCATCGACGTTCTCGGCAAAGACCGAGAACTTGCCGCCGCGCAGCTGCGGGTCGATCATAAAGCGAACGAGGGGCTCGCCGACAAAGACGTAGCGGCGCTTTTCGGCCTGCGCTTTCACAAACTCGCGGACCTCGCGCGAAAGCTCGGGATAGAACGGGGCGAGCATGGGATCGTCGTCGGCGGCAATCAGGATGGTATAGAGCGCCGGCGCGGTGTTGACGCCGTTGATCACCAGAGTCTGATCCTCCATGTCGCGAGCGGCCTGCTTGGCAAGCTTCTTAAAGGAGAACGGGGCACGGGTGGCACCGAAGATGCCGGCCACGTGGTCCTCGAAGATGTTCAGGAAGTTCACGAAAGATCACTCTCCGTATAGGTTCTTTGGTATCCGAGCAAATATAGGCATATCCCAACGATTATAGAGGATAGGGTTCCCGCAACCGCCGCCTTGGCGACGACCGCGGCTGCAAGGCTGGCAATTTCCATATGGTGTGCAAGACAGGACGCCGCTGCGCAGCCGATGCCGGTGACAGCGATGGCGGCGATTGCGGCAAGGTTTGAGCCCTGGTCGGCACGCTTGGCATGGGCATTGAGCAGCGCGGATGACGCCGCGGCAGTTGCCGCGACCAGCACAAAGGCGACCCAAAGGAGCGGGTCTCCCAGCGCTGCGGCAACGTTACCGAGCCCCAGCACGCCTCCGGCTGAAAGCGCGACCGTGGCCAGACGGGCAAAAAGCGCGCCCATGCCCGTTGCCGCGGCGGCGCTTGCCGGGCCGAGCCAAAATGACGCGACGCCGGCGGCGACCCCAGCTGCCAGGAAGGTATTGCCGGTCAGACAGCCAAGCGCGAGTGCACAGGTGAGCGCGGCGCTCGCGGCAGCCTCGGTGCGACCCCAGGCGATCCACCAACCGGACATGGCGGCGGCAAAGATCACCGCGACGGGCAACATCGACAGGATACCCTGCGCCTGCATGGTGGCGTTTGCCATGAGCACCAAAAAGCCCACAGCCGAGATGGCCGAGCCAATCTGGGGGGCCAGGCCAGCCGCCGCTCCGATCGCGATAGCCGCAATGACCAGGCCGGGAAGCGCCGCGACCCCGGCCGTTTGCATCAGCAAAAAGCTAAAGGTGCCGCACGTTAGCGCCGAGATAGCGCGCATGGTGTAGTCGCGCGCATGGCTCCAGCGCGTGCCCGCCCAGCCGAGTGCGGGGTCGACCTCGATGGCGTCGTCCTCGTAGTGCGACGGCTCGATATCGTCGAGCTCCTGCTCGTCATCCGAAAGCTCGCCAACCATTTGCTCCAGACTGCGACGGCCCTCGCGCACGCTGCCCAGACCGGCAAGGAGTTGGTCGCAAAATGCCTCGATGCTGTTGGGGCGGTCCTGCGGCATGGGGGAGAGCGCGCTCATGAGCGCAGCCTCGGCTCCCGGGGGAAAGTGTGGTATCAGCTCGCTGGGATAGGTGGCGCCGCCGATGATGCGGTCGAGCGAGTCGGCGGGCGTGGCCGCCATAAAGGGTGCGCTGCCGCACAAGCCCTCATAGATAACGCAGGCAAGGGCAAAGACATCAGCGCGTTCGTCGACCGTGCCGGTCTCGATATCGAGCTGCTCGGGCGGCATGTAGCCGATGGTGCCGCCGCGCGAGCCGCCAAAGCCACCGGCGGACGACAGTCGCGCCATGCCAAAGTCGGTGAGCTTTACATTGCCCGAGTGGTCGATGAGCACGTTGGCGGGCTTAATGTCCAGGTGGAGTACGCCATTACTATGGGCGAAGGTGAGCGCCTGGCCCAGGGCATCGGCAATGGCCGCGGCCTCGTCAAAGGTAAGTGAGTGGCCGTCCACGCGGTGCAAAAACTCGGCCAGCGACATGCCATCGACATATTCCATAACCAGGTAGGCATAGGCGGTGTCGTGCGTAAAGTCGATGACCTGCACGATGTTGGGATGTTGAAGCATAGCGGCAGTGTGCGCCTCGCGCAGGACATCCATGATGTCGCTGGCGGGCATGCCGACACCGTTGATAAGGGGGATGCGCTTAATGGCGACGCGGCGGCGCAGGTGCGTGTCGCGGCAGATCTCGATGGAGCCAAAACCGCCGGTCGCAAGTGTCTCGAGCGGCTGGTACCGCTTGAGCAGCTCGCGAGAGCTGGTGCCCTCCAAAGGAACGTCCGGCGAGAACCGGGCGGTATGTTGCGAGAAAAGCGGCATGGCCAACCCTCGTGCGTTTAAAGTTCGTTTGCGAG
>DBEZXW010000088.1:0-4718 GCA_048291725.1 Collinsella sp.
TACAAGATCATGGTCGTCGGCACCGTCCAGGAAGAGGACTGCGACGGCATGTGCTGGCAGTACATCTACAACAAGGACGGCATTAAGCCTGAGTTCGTCATTTCCACCGAGCCCACCGACGGCGGCATCTACCGCGGTCACCGCGGCCGCATGGAGATTCGCGTCGACGTTCACGGCACCTCCTGCCACGGCTCCGCTCCCGACCGCGGCGACAACGCCATCTACAAGATGGCCGACATCATCGCCGACGTCCGCGCCCTCAACAACAACGGCTGCGACGAGTCGACCGACATCAAGGGTCTCGTCAAGATGCTCGACCCCAAGTACAATCCCGAGCACTTCGAGGATGCCCGCTTCCTGGGCCGCGGCACCTGCACCGTCAGCCAGATCTTCTACACCAGCCCCAGCCGCTGTGCTGTCGCTGACTCCTGCGCCATCTCCATCGACCGTCGCATGACCGCCGGCGAGACCTGGGAGTCCTGCCTGGACGAGATCCGCAACCTGCCGGCCGCCAAGAAGTACGGCGACGACGTGAAGGTCTCCATGTACATGTACGACCGTCCGTCCTGGACCGGCGAGGTCTACGAGACCGAGGCTTACTTCCCCACGTGGATCAACAAGGAGACCGCTCCGCACGTCAAGGCCCTCGTCGACGCCCACAAGGCCATGTTCGGTGACGAGCGCATCGGCTGCGAGCCCAGCATGGACAAGCGCACCGGTCGCCCGCTGTGCGACAAGTGGACCTTCTCCACGAACTGCGTTTCCATCCAGGGCCGCTACGGCATCCCCTGCGTGGGCTTTGGCCCGGGTGCCGAGTCTCAGGCTCACGCTCCCAACGAGGTCACCTACAAGGACGACCTGGTCACCGCTGCCGCCATGTATGTGGCTGCCCTGAACCTCTACGATCCGAGCCAGGCCGATGGCGACGCCACCGTGTTCCGCGCCGGTCTGACCAACAACAAGATCGATTAGTCCCATTCCTCGATTTTGTTGAGCCGGGGGCCGCTCGTGTCCCCGGCACCCCCTGTTGACTTGGGGCCCGCGGTCGTTATCTCCCATGCTTCCTCAACGGTAGCGGGTCCTCGTCATAGCGCTCTGCATGTTCTAGCCACACGCGCATGCCGGAGCACATCTACTCATTGCGATCGTTTCATCTTTTCGAAAGGACATTTCCATGGACGCTAAGTTTACCGAACTCGTCGAGCAGCTGAACGGCCTCGATTTTAAGGGTATGTACGGCAGCGACTTCCTGCACACCTGGGACAAGACCACCGATGAGCTCAAGGCTCTCTACATCGTCGCTGACGCCCTGCGCGAGCTGCGTGAGAACAACGTTTCGTCCAAGATCTTCGACTCGGGCCTGGCCGTCTCCCTGTTCCGCGACAACTCCACCCGTACGCGCTTCTCCTTCTCTAAGGCCGCCAACCTGCTCGGCCTTGAGCTGCAGGACCTGGACGAGAAGAAGTCCCAGATCGCTCACGGCGAGACCGTCCGCGAGACCGCTACCATGATCTCCTTCATGGCCGACGTCATCGGCATCCGCGATGACATGTACATCGGCAAGGGCGATGCCTACATGGCCGAGGTCTCCGAGTCCGTGCAGCAGGCCTACGAGGACGGCGTTCTGGATCACCGTCCCACGCTTATTTCCCTGCAGTCCGACTCCGATCACCCCACGCAGTCCTCTGCCGACATGCTCTACCTCATCAACGAGTTTGGCGGCCTCGAGAACCTCAAGGGCAAGAAGGTTGCCGTCACCTGGGCCTATTCGCCCTCTTACGGCAAGCCGCTGTCCTGCCCGCAGTCGCTGATCAGCCTGCTGCCCCGCTTTGGCATGGACGTCACCCTGGCCCACCCCGAGGGCTACGACCTCATGCCCGAGGTCGTCGAGCGCGCCAAGGGCTATGCCGCCGAGTCCGGCACCACCTTTAAGCAGGTCAACACCATGGCCGAGGCCTTCGAGGGCGCCGACATCGTGATCCCCAAGAGCTGGGCTCCGTTTGCCGCCATGGAGAAGCGTACCAACCTGTACGCCGAGGGCGACGACGCCGGCATCGCAGCGCTCGAGAAGGAGCTGCTCGCCCAGAACGCCACCCATCAGGACTGGTGCTCCACGACCGAGCTCATGGAGAAGACTGCCAACGGCCAGGACACCATCTTTATGCACCCGCTGCCCGCCGACATCTCCGGTGTCTCCTGCGAGCACGGCGAGGTTAACGCCGACGTCTTCGACATGCACCGCGTGGGCATGTACAAGGAGGCCAGCTACAAGCCGTACGCCATCGCTGCCATGATGTTCCTGCAGAAGGTTGCCGATCCCGCCGCTACCCTCAAGGCCCTCGACGAGCGCAATACCGCCCGCTGGTTCCAGGCCTAAAGCCGGGTTGAGGTAAGCCATGTAAAGGGGGCGCTCTGCCAACCGGCGGGGTGCCCCTTTTTTGCATCGCGGGCGTGCGGGATAAGCGCTTTCGATGTGGATGCCCGCGGCGCGAGTTATGGGTACGATGGTTTCAGGGGAGGTATCACCATGAAACTTGGATGCGTCATTATGGCTTCGGGCGAGGGCAAGCGGTTTGGCTCTAACAAGATGCTTGCCGATATCTATGGCGAGCCGCTGATTGCCCGGACCATCGATTCGGTTCCCCGGGGCTTTGACGTTGTGGTTTCGACGCGTTGGCCCGAGGTCGCCCGGATTTGCGAGGACAAACATTGCCCGTGCGTGCTGCACGATGGCGAGCTGCGCAGTGAAAGCGTCCGTGCGGGCCTTTCGTGGGGAGTCGAACGCAACTGGAAAGGCTGCCTCTTTTTGCCGGGCGACCAGCCGCTCGTGAGTTCGGATTCTTTTGAGGCTTTGGTTCACGCGTTTGACGAACATGGCCGCAAACATCCGGTGCGCTTGGCGTGCAACGGTGAGCCTTCGAGTCCGGTGCTCTTTCCGGCGGAACTATTCGATGCACTCATGCGTCTTGAGGGCAAGGACGGCGGGGGCTCGATTCTCAAAGGTCGCGTCGACGTTGCGCTGGTCGAAGCGCGTGCCTACGAGCTGTGGGATGTCGATACCGCCAAGGGACAGCGACGCATAGCGGAGCATATCGCGGCCTGCTCGTATTTTGATCGCGTGGCCAACTGTATGAATCGATAAGGAGCAACATGATCATCATCAAAAACGGCGCGCTCGTGACGCCACAGGGGCTTCGCCGCGCCGATCTTGCCATGGAGGGCGACAAGATCGTGCGGATTGCCGCGGCGATTGAGCCGGGCGAGGACGATACCGTCCAGGACGCCACGGACTGTTGGGTGTTCCCCGGCTTTATCGACGGCCACACGCACATGCAGTGCTGGACTGGCATGGATTGGACAGCCGATAGCTTTGAAACCGGCACGCGTGCGGCTGCCTGCGGCGGTACGACGACCATCGTGGACTACGCGACGGCCGATCGCGGCGTGACCATGCCCGATGCCTTGGCCGAGTGGCATCATCGCGCCGACGGCACCTGCACCGCCAACTATGCCTTCCATATGGCGCTTGCCGAGTGGAATGAGCGCAACCGCGCCGATCTTTCGGCCATGCGCGAGGCGGGCGTGTCGTCGTTTAAGACCTACTTTGCCTACGACCATCTGCGCCTGGACGATGCCGAGACGCTCGAGGTGCTGGAGGAGCTCAAGCGCGTGGGCGGTATCCTGTGCGTGCATTGCGAGAACGGCACGTTGGTCAACGCGCTGCAGAAGCGCGTGTTTGAGCAGGGTATCCACGGGCCCGAGGGCCATGCGCTCAGCCGTCCGGACGTGTGTGAGGCCGAGGCCGTGAGCCGCCTGCTGTATCTGGCGCACTTGGCCGGGGACGCTCCGGTCAACGTGGTGCACCTTTCGACCAAGCTGGGGCTCGAGGCCATTCGCGCTGCCAAAGCGCGCGGGCAGAAGAACATCTATGTCGAGACATGCCCTCAGTATCTGATGCTCGACGACACCTGCTATCTGGAGCAGGGTGAGGACGGCTTTGCGGGCGCCAAGTACGTGATGAGCCCGCCGCTGCGCCATGCCGGTGACCGTGCCGCGCTGCGCGAGGCGCTTGTGGCTGGCGAGATCGATACTATTGCGACCGATCATTGCAGCTTTAACCTGTACGGGCAAAAGGACCGAGGACGCGATGATTTCCGCGCGATTCCCAACGGCGGGCCCGGCGTGGAGCATCGTCCCGTTGCGATTGCCACGAGCTTTGAGGGACAGCTGGGCCCCGAGGACCTCTGCCGCTTGATGAGCGAGAATCCGGCGCGCGTTTTTGGCATGTATCCGCGCAAGGGCTGTCTTGCCGAGGGCGCCGATGCCGACGTGTGCGTGTGGGATCCGTGCGCGCGTTGGACGATCAACGCCGCGACGCAGCATCAGGCCGTGGACTACACGCCGCTCGAGGGCTTTGAGGCACATGGCCGCGCCAAGGTCGTGTTTGTGAACGGCGTGCTGGCGGCACGCGACGGCGAGCCCACCGGAGCCCAACCTGGCCGCTACGTCCCCCGCTAACAGGAAGGATGCCGGATTCCCTTCGCAGTTGCGGTGAAATAGTTCCTGTTTAGCCGCCAAATAGGCCGTTTCAGGAACTATTCCACCGCAACTTATATGTCTGGTGGGGCAGCGCCGGCTATTTGAGGCTGCTGGCGACGATGGGGCGGCCGAGGGCGGCCTCGAAGCGGTCGGCCATCGTGGGGTCGCTGAGCGTGTCG
>DBEZXW010000089.1:0-1965 GCA_048291725.1 Collinsella sp.
GGCGCCGCGCGCTCGGGCGGCGCGCCAGGGAGATAGTGGACGAGATAGTCGAGAAGCGCGGCCTCAAGAAGGAGTAACATCGGGGCTTGCAGCGACGGACCTCAGGACACTCTTACACCACGTCTGCGCGCGCCACCCGAAGTCTATCGAAATGACTTCATTTTGTCTCAAGGTTGAGCCAAATTAGCGTACATCTGTTGCGTAAAATGAGCAAAAATGGCTTCGCGAAATGTCTCTGTTTTCGTGCCAGTACTCATATTCGCCACTTTTTGACCACAGGGGCATCTACCGCGCGAAATCGATAGGTCAAATCTGCCAAAAACGGCCCATAACAAAAAAGCCCCCATTGCTGGGAGCTCTTTCATTTAATGGTGCGGGCGAAAGGACGTCCGCGCATCCGCTTCGCGGATCCGCACCGGCTTCGGCCGCCTGCCGGCGCCCTCGCCAGCTCGCTAAAAACGCTCCGCGTTTTCTTTACGCTCGCTCCTTCGCAGGTTCAAGTCCCCGCGATGGGCCCATAACAAAAAAGCTCCCATTGCTGGGAGCTCTTTCATTTAATGGTGCGGGCGAAAGGACTTGAACCTTCATGGGGTTGCCCCCATACGGACCTGAACCGTACGCGTCTGCCAATTCCGCCACGCCCGCGTGCAGGAATTAGAATAACGGAGCGCCACCGCGAACGCAAGAACTATTTTTGAAAAAGTTTGCAGGCATTTTCCCAGGCGGCTCGAGCAACTGCTTCAGCATCCTCGCCGGTACGATCGACGCGGTCATTGACCAGCGTGTTTGCTGTGATGGAAATCATTGCAGGCTCGCACTCGAGACCGCGAATGGGCTCCGGCGCCATATAGGGACAATCCGTCTCGAACAGAATACGGTCGAGCGGGGTTGCCGCGAATGCCTCGCGCACGTCGCCGTTGCGCTTAAAGGTAGCCGCGCCGCCATAGGCGATGTAACAACCCAAATCCACAAAGCGCTCCATCGTGGCTCGATCCTCGCCAAAGCAGTGCAGCACGCAACCGGCCTGAGGCACGCCCACCTCGCGCAGCACGTTGTAGGCGTCCACATGCGAGGTGCGCTCCTCGTCCGTATCCTCATGACGCAGATGCAGCTCTACCGGCACATTGCGGCGTACGGCGACCTCGAGTTGGCGCGCCATACAGTCGATCTGCACGTCGTGGGGCGCCGGCGCGATATCGTCGTCATAGTCCATGTGGTAGTCCAGACCGATCTCGCCAATACCGGCGCATAAGGGATCATCGAGTGCGGCAACGACCTGTGCGTGAACGTCGTCGGTATAGTCCGGTGCGCCATACGGATGCACGCCGGCAAGATACTTGATCTGCGGGATATCCCGCATCGGCAGGATCTCGCGAACCAGCCAGTCGCTATAGTCCGCCACGCTGCGCTTATCGGCAATGGGGTCGAAGACCGTCACCAACAAGTCAATGCCCGCTTCCTTGGCGCGCGCAAGCGTCTCGGGCACTTCCTTGCTCCAAAAAGAGAGCAGGTGCGCATGCGTATCGGCAAGCGGCGCCAGCGGCACCGGGCAGGCCACCGTTTTCTTCTTTTTGGTAAACGTCACGAGTTCGACATTAGGCGTCATGGGAAAGCTCCTGAGCCAAGCGGACAAAGGCAGCGACGTCGAGCGTCTCGGCGCGCGTGGTAGGTGCGATACCGCAGGCCTCAAAGGCGGCGTCGAGCGCGTCCTTGGCAAAACCGTTGGCGCTCATGGAATTGCGAATGGTCTTGCGACGCTGAGCAAATGCAGCGTCGATCACGCGGGCCACGAACTCGCGATCGAGTCCTTCGGGCACCACGCCGTCAACACGGTCGATACGCACGACGGCCGAGTCCACGTGCGGCGCCGGCATAAAGCAACGCGGCGGCACCTCAAAGCGACCCGTAACCTGCGCATACAGGCCGAGCTTTGCCGTATAGCCGCCATAGGTCTTGTTGCCCGGC
>DBEZXW010000090.1:0-10363 GCA_048291725.1 Collinsella sp.
TGAGAGGAGCGGCCGTGAACAAGAGCAAGCGCATCGCCATCAGTCTGGTCGCGGGCGTGCTCGCTGCTCTGCTCTGCATGGTTTACGGCTCGTCGATCCGCTCGCAAGCCGAACAGGTCCAGGCTGAGACCTTGGCCAAGTACGGTGGCGATCGCGTCGAGGTATGCGTCGCGGCGCGCGATATCGATGTGGGCGAGACCCTCGATGAGACCAATGTCATAACCCAGGAATGGCTGACAAGTCTGCTGCCGCGTGACGCGGCGACCGAGCTGCGCCAGGTGCGCGGCGACGTGACGACTTCGCGTATTCCCAAAAACGCCGTGATCTGCAATGTCTACACCAAGGCCGAGAGCCACAAGCTCGAGGTGCCTAAGGGCAAGGTCGCCGTTTCGGTGGCGGTCGATGCCGAGCACTCGGTCGGCGGTGCCACGGGCGTGGGCAGCTATGTGGACGTGTACGTGCAAAAAGATGGCGTAACCGATCGACTGTGCGGCGCGCACGTGATCGATACCAGTGAGAATTCCGGTGCCACGCGCGAGGGCAAGATCGAATGGGTGACGCTGGCGGCTGACCCCGAAGACGTCAAGGAACTGCTGGGAGCCTCGGGCAAGGGAACGGTCAGCTTGACGATTCCCGCCACGGCGCGCGGCAAAAAGAGCGGAGGCGACGAGTGATGAAGGCGATCTGGCTTGCGTGCTGCGCGTGCGGCGATTACGGGCTGTTGCAGCAGGAAGTCGAGGGCCGTGATGCGGGTGCACAGGTGCTTCGCGTGGGTGACCTGGACGGGCTGGTTTCCATGGCGCGGGCGTTTCCGTCGCGCCGCGGGGCTGCCATCATCGCGGCGTCTCTGTTCGATACCGAAGACGTGCGCAAGACTGTTGCGCGCCTGACGGCCGAAGGCCGCGTGAGTCGCGTGGTCGTGTTGATAGAAGCGCTCGATCCGTCGGATATCGAGGGACTGTTTCGCGCGGGGGCGACCGAGGTCATCGCTGCGCACAGCATATGCGGCAACGGGCGCGCGGGCGAGGGAGCGGTTGATTCCGATCGGCGCATGACGATTGAGCCCGATGCTTTTGTTGATAGGGAACCCGGGGCGCCTCGCGCTACAAGAGGCCCGCGTGTTGATGATTATGGAAAAGCGGAAGCCGAGCATGGTCGGCGCCCCCGGAACCCCCTTGTATACGATGACGCTGGAGGGCCGGCACAGCATGCTGGCGACTCTCCGGCTGTAGATATGGGATACGTGCACGGCGTGAATCTGGCGGATGAACTCGACGAAGTTGAGGGCTTTGCCGGGTGCGGCGAGTTGTCGCTGATGCAGCATGAGCAGATTGCGCAGAACGAGCCTGCCTCGCAGACCGAACAAGCTGCCATGCCGGCCTGGACGCAGCGTGTAGTTGCGGCGGGGGAGACGGGGACGCTGTCGCCGACGCCCGCCCCGCCGCCTCCGATGCCGCCGGCAGACGCTGCCGCTCCGCAGCATCGAGCTCCGGTCATCTGCGCCATTTCGGGTTCGGGCGGTTGCGGCAAGTCGACGATCGTTGCCACCATGGCACACACATCGTCGCTGCTGGGCTTGCGTGCCGCCGTACTCGACCTGGACCTGATGTTTGGAAACCTTTACGACTTGTTAGGCGTCGATGCTCCGCGCGATATGGCGGCACTTATCGAGCCGTCGGCGGCGGGCGCGCTCACCGAGCCGGATATCGTAGCTGTTTCGATGCGCGTGGCGCCAGGCGTTACGCTCTGGGGTCCCGTCGCGGCGCCCGAGCAAGCCGAGCTCATGGCACGTCCGGTGGAGCTACTACTTGATGTTCTGCGTCGCGAATCCGACGTGGTCTTTATCGATACCTCGGTCTTTTGGGGCGACGCCGTGGCGGCTGCGGTGGCGGCGAGCGACCGTTGCCTGGTCGTTGGCGATGCGGCGGTGTCGTCCGCGACATCGGCGTCGCGCGTCATTGAACTGGCAAGTCGAGTAGGTGTGCCGCGCACGCGCATGAGCGCTGTATTCAACCGGTTTGGCGCGCGCGGGGCAGACGAGGACGTCGCCATGCGCTTTGAGATTGCCTGTGCGTTGAGCTCCAAGATTCGTATCGCCGATGGCGGGCAGGATCTCGCCGCGCTCATGGCGTTTGGGCGCGCTGACGAGGCAGTGGGGCAGACCAGCGCTTTTGCGACCAGCGTGCGCGAGGCCACGCGCGAGATGCTCGTGGAACTGGGGTGCGCCGTCGGCCCTTGGAGCGATATGGTCGCCGACCGTGCAACGCGCACCGAACGCCCGCGTATCCGCCTTCCCTGGTCGCGCGAGGGTGATCAGCGATGAGCCTGCAAACAAGGATTAAGGCTGCCGGCGCTGCAGCGGCGGCAGCGCCTGTAGATGCGGGGCGTCGCCGCGCGGTGAAACGACGCACCAAGCGCGCCGTGATGGACCGCATGGGTAACGACGAAGTGGCGCGTATCAGCGCCTATATCGACCCGGCACTTGCCCGCTCGGAATTGCGTCCCGCGGTGGAGGCGGCGCTCAATGTTGAGGAGCCGACCGATCTCGCGACGCCCGAGCGCGAGACCATCATCGACGAGATTTTGGATGACGTGGTGGGCTTGGGGCCGTTGCAGCCGCTCATCGAGGACGATACCGTTACCGAGATCATGATCAACGGCTGCCACTCGGCTTTCTTTGAACGCGGCGGCGTCTTGTACCCCATCGAGCATGCGTTTGAGGATGATGAGCAGATCCGTGTGCTTATCGACCGCATCATCTCGCCACTTGGCCGCCGTATCGACGAGCGCAGCCCCATCGTCAACGCCCGCCTCAAAACGGGCTATCGCGTCAACGCGGTGATTCCGCCTGTGGCGATTGACGGACCGATTCTCACCATCCGAAAGTTTTCGGACCGCATCTGCTCGCTGGACGAGCTTGTGGGGCTGGGGTCGCTGCCGCTTTGGTATGCGCAGCTGTTGTCGTGCGCGGTGTCGCTGCGACAGGACCTGGCGGTTGCGGGAGGCACGGGATCTGGTAAGACCACCCTGCTCAACGCGTTGTCATGCGAGATTTCCACCGGCGAGCGCATCGTGACGATCGAGGACTCTGCCGAGCTCAAGTTTGCGCATCATCCGCACGTGGTGCGCCTAGAGGCCCGCGAGGCTTCAATTGAGGGCGAGGGCGCGGTGACGATCCGCGACCTGGTGACCAATGCCCTGCGCATGCGCCCCGACCGCATCGTGGTGGGCGAGGTGCGCGGTGCCGAGTGCTGCGACATGTTGCAGGCCATGAACACGGGCCACGACGGGTCGCTCACCACGCTTCATGCGGGTTCCGAGCAGGAGACCGTGGTGCGTCTGACGTTGCTTGCACGTTATGGCATCGATCTGCCGAGCGAGCTCATCGAGGAGCAGATTGCCATGGCGCTCGACGGCATCGTGATGTCCGAGCGCCACGCCGATGGCAGGCGCTTCGTCTCCTCGTATTCGGGGGTGCGTCGCGCCGCGTCGGGCGGCGTAGAGCTCGAGCGCTATGTGACTTTCGATGCCGCCGAGCGCACCTGGACGCTTGACCGCGAGCCGCCGTTTATCGCAGAAGGCCTGCGGTCGGGGACGCTCACACAAGAGGAGGTGGACGAATGGAGGTCGCTGTGCCCCTCGTCGTAGGGGGTTTGGCAGGGTTTTCTGTCGCGACGGCGTGCGGGGCGGAACCTCGTGTGCCGCAGGTGCCGCCGGCGGAGCTGGCGCGTCAGGCGTTCGAGACGGTGGCAGAGAATCTGCCGCGTGAGCTGGTGGAAAACGATCTGCTGAAAAAGATCGCCCGTTCGTGGGCATCGCTGGCTCCGGCGCGTCGCCTTGGCCTCGTGATCGAGGATGCTTCGGAGCGTTTGGCGTTTCTGCTGCTATCGAGCGGTGTCTGCTGCGTTTTACTAACGATGGTGTCGTTATCGCCCCTCGGGTTTGCCTTGGGACTTGTTGCTCCGATTGCCGCTGGCGCCGCTCGGGATGGCTTTGAGAGCCGGCGCGAGCAACACGATGCAGAAGAGGCCATGCCCGAGGCGTTTACCGCACTTTCCATGTCGCTTGCCTCGGGACATTCGCTGGCCCAGGGCATGCGCTTTGTGGGCGCTCATGCGCAAGAACCGGTGCATACCGAGTTTTTGCGGGTGGCGGCGGCGATCGATTGCGGTATCTCGGCGACCGACGCGCTCGATGACTTGCTCGTGCGCATCGACGCCCCCGGTCTTTCGCTTGTGACCTTGGCGCTTAAGGTGTCACAGCGCACCGGCGCTCCGCTTGTCGACTTGCTGTCCGAGGCGTCGAGCATGGTGGGGGAGCGCATTGAGCTCAAGCGCCGCCTGGATGTCAAGACGTCGCAGGCTCGCATGTCTGCGCATATGGTCGCGGCGATGCCGACGGGCATGTGCGCGGTGTTGGCGCTGCTTTCGGCAGATTTTCGTCGCGGTCTCGCGACGCCTGCCGGCGCGGGCGCTGTGGTGCTGGGTCTTGCCCTCAACGCCGTTGCCCTGGTGGTTATCCGGCGCATTATGCGGGTGAAGCTATGAGCGCCCCGGTTGCAGTTGCGGCTTGCCTGTGCGCTCTGAGTGTATTTGTCGCGACGGGTTTGGATCGGGCGGATGCACGCAAGATCGCAGAGGCCTGCAAGCGCGAGGCGGTGCTGGTCGCTGCCGCGGGTCGCTCGGTGGCCGATGCCCTGACCGCGCGAGTGAAGGGCGCGGTTGGAGCGGGCGGCCCGGCGCGAGTTTCGCTCGGCGAAGTGTCCGAGATGATCGATGTTGTGCGCTTGGGTCTTTCGGCCGGTCTTTCGTTTGATGCAGCGCTTGAGATTTTCTGCGCCAACCGCCGGTCAGTGCTGGCTCTTCGCCTTGAGCGGGCCTGCATGGCGTGGCAGGTGGGCGTGGGCACGCGTGAGGACGAGTTGTTGGTCGCCGCGCGCGACCTGGACGTGCGAGCGCTCGAGACCTTTGCCATTACGGTGGGGCAGGCACTCGCCCTGGGTGCCCCACTTGCCGAGACGCTGGCCGCTCAAAGTCGCGAGATCCGTGCGGCTCATCGCGCCGCGGTCGAGCGCGAGATTGAGCGTGCGCCCGTCAAGCTGCTGATTCCCACCGGCACGCTCATCTTGCCGGCGTTGCTTCTGTCCATATTGGGCCCGCTGTTGGGAGCAGGCGGGATGATGTAGGGAGGAATACATGAACACGATGACTGACGTTGCTGGCAAGGTCTGGAGCTGGGCTGTTTGCCAGTCAATTCGCGCTCGCCAGCATGCCGGGGAGCTACTGCAGGAGGAGAGTGCGCAGGGCACCACCGAATACGCCATCTTGGTCGGCGTGCTCGTGGTGATCGCCATCATTGCCATTGTCGCATTTAAGGGCAAGGTCCAAGATCTATGGAACGCTATCAGCGAGGGCATCAACAGCCTGTAGAGGGTAGGCGGCCTGTCGGCGCACTGCTGGTGTTTGCCTGTGTGGTTGTGGCGGTGGCAGTGGCGGTTTGGGGGCTAAACGCCGCGCGGCAGCAGCGTCCTGGGGCCGCCTTCGATTCGGGCTCAGATTCGGCGGTGGCGTCTCAAAAAGATGAGATGCGAGATGCGGACGATTCGGATGTCGCTGTCACGGCGCAAACCTTTCTGCGGATGCTCGACAAGCGGTCTGGCACTGCGACGGATTCGCCTGAGGACAACGCGATTGCGGTCCGGCTTGCATGGTCCGAGGACCGACCGATGACCGAGGCAGCGGCGGATATGTTACGCGCCTACCGCGAGGTGTCAACGGCCCAGCTCGCCCTGAGCGGCTATCTCGATATTAAGGGTAACGTATGGGGCGCCATTGTGCGCGATGGGCGCGGCTGGGTCGATATGGTGACGGTTGCCGCGGATACTGGCGATGCTTCGTGTCGTCTGCGCGCGGTGCGCCTGGCCCCGCAAACAATAAGCTCAAAGGAGGGATCGTGAAATGCATGGCGTTCTGCGTGAAGAGGTTGCCCAAGCGACTGTGGAATACGCCATCGTCACGGTGGCGCTGCTATCGATCGTGCTGGCGATTGCGGGACTTTGGCGTGCTGGCACCGATGGACGCTTGGCGGCGCTGGTTGAGCGGGCGGCATCCCATGGCGTTGCCTCGATGTCGGTTATCGACGCCGCCGCGGGCGCTAAGGACATCGCGTTGTATTGATATCGCGCACGAGGACCGGGCGCAGTCTACGGTCGAGGCTGCTTTTTTGCTGCCGACGTTTCTGACGCTCATCCTTCTCGCACTGCAACCGGTGTGCCTGCTTTATACGCGCGCGGTCATGGAGTCTGCCGCCGCCGAGACCGCGCGGCTCATGACCACGACGACGGCGGAGGACGACGATCTTAAGGAGTTCACCCGCCGCCGGCTTGCCGCAGTGCCCAACGTTTCGATCTTTCATGCCGGCGGGCCGTTGTCGTGGGATATCGAGCTTGGCCGGGCCGGTGCGGGTGGCGTCTCGTCCGTGTCCGTTTCCGGCGAGGTCAAGCCGTTGCCTGTGATCGGTGCGTTTGCGCAGGCTATGGGTGGTACCGCCGAGGGCGGCTACGTTGAGCTCAAGGTCGATGTCTCGTATCAATCGCGTCCCGAATGGCTGGAGGGAGATTATGATTCGTGGATTGCTGCATGGGATTAAGCGTTTCTGGTCTAGATGCGTTTTGACGCGCCGTCCGAGCTGCCATCGCAAACGAGGCGGCTTTATGGGCCGCGCCGGTGTCGATCTGTTTATCGAAGACGGTGCCTACACCACGCTTTCTTCTGCCGTGGTCATCCTAGTGGTGCTCACGTTGTTGTTTTCGTCGACCGCGGCGATATGGAGCATGTCGCGTGCCGGGGATACCCAGGTGGCGGCCGATAGCGGCGCGCTGGCGGGTGCCAACGTAGTGTCGTCCTATCACACGGCTGCCACGGTGGTTGATGCGAGCATCTTGAGTCTGGGGCTGGCGGGGTTTGCCACAATCGGGACGGGCCTGGTCGCCATCCTCATCCCAGGTGCCGAACCAGTTGCCGGCAATATGGTCGACACCGGGATTGAGATCATTAAAACGCGCAACAAGTTTGCCAAAAGCGCATCGGAAGGCTTGCAGAAAATCGAGACGGCTCTGCCGTATCTGATTGCCGCGCGTGCCACGCAGGCGGTGTCGGCGCAGGATACCGATAGTGTGGCCTATACCGGTACGGCGCTTGCCGTGCCCAGGACATCCGAGTCGGACTTCGCTGCGCTCAAAGGGTCAGAGATCTCGACCGATACCATTAAAGACACATCAGATGATTTAGAGCGTGCGGCCGAGGAGCTGCGGAAGGCCTCGGAGGAGACGGCGAAGGCTAAAGAGCGCGTTTGGCTGGCGGATTGTGGCGGGTCGGACGAGAGTTCGATTGGCAAGTACTCGTGTATGTGGGAGCGTGCGAAAAAACTAGCAGAACTATCTGACAGCCAGAACCGTCATGAAAAGTCGAGCATCACATGGGAGCCGCAAATAGCGCTCGATCGCGCGAAAACCTATTACCGACAGCGCTTGGCGAATGAAAAACCTCAGGGATCGAGCGTCGAGATGAAAGCGCAGTCAGCCGCTCGAAAAGCGTTCTATGCCTATGCGATTGAAGAGGTCGATCGAGCATACATAAAAGATGATGGCGAACGGTTTTCTGCCTATATCCCACTATTGCCGCGTGTCCCAAACGAGGTGCGGCCGACCGAACTTTACACCGATGCCGCATGGCCTGTAAGCAACAATGACGGCAGAACATACCTGCATTATGGAGTCGAATGCCCCGTCTATCAGAAAGGGACTCCGAGTGGGCTGGCATCTGTTGCTGATTATGATGGTCGTGATACATGCGAAGCGTGCGGCTTCGGCGTGGTTACGCTTGGAAGCGCCCTAATGCCGCCATCGTTCATCGA
The DNA here is from genome assembly GCA_048291725.1 of Collinsella sp. Classification (GTDB taxonomy): domain Bacteria; phylum Actinomycetota; class Coriobacteriia; order Coriobacteriales; family Coriobacteriaceae; genus Collinsella. The sequence continues at coordinate 7,915 of DBEZXW010000090.1, forward strand.
AAACGGCTTCGAGTACCACTTTGACAAGTTCAAAGAGGCTCTGGAAGACTACGTCGAATGCCGCAACAAAGAGCTCGAGCTCGAGCGTCAGACCGAAGACGAGGCCGATCGTGCGGGCAATACGTTTGACCAGGCCATCAAGGAGCTTTCGGGCGAGCGCCCGCGTATCGCCCCACCTGGCCGCAACGGCGTGGTCGCCTTTGCAGTTTCGGGTGACATTACCAGCCCCGATCAACTTAACTCCTCGTTTAACGCGGCAGTCAGGCTTGGCGATCGCGGTGCTATCTCTGCCGCGGTGCTGGCGCCCGATGAGGCGACGGCGCAAAACAACGTGCTTTCGCGATTTTTCTCGACATTGAAGGAACGCTCGGGCGGCGTTGCCGGCGTGCTCGACGGCGTCATGGATGTTTGGGGACGGCTACTCGTGGGATACGGTGATATCCAAGGCTCAGCCGACGAACTTATGGACGAGATGATTAAAGGCCTAGGAGGGGGCAGCGGCGCGTTGGGCTCCATCGCATCGTGGCTCGGCGATACCGTTTCGGCGTCCGTGGCGGCGCTGGGTTTGGAACCGTGCGACTTGCGCCTACGAAAGCCGGTGCTGACCGATTCCGCCAATATCATTAAGAGTCCGGGGTCTGACATTGCGGGTCTCTCTCAAGCGCAAGACAAGCTGCGAAGTATTCCGTTGGGCGTGACCGATCCCAAGGCGCTTTGCGAGGCGTTGGAATATCAAGTCGAACGCACCATTAGCGGCACGGTGTTCACACTTGCGGAGATTCCTCTGCCCGGCGGCGGCTCCATCCCGCTCACCGTCGATGTCGCCACGCTGGTTGGCGCTCTGGGCGGTGGGTCGTAATGAGTATCCGCATGCGTCTGCGCGAGGAGCGCGCCCAAGCGACGGTGGAGATGGCAGTGGTTACGCCCGTTTTGCTGGTGCTGGCACTCATCGTGTACAACGTCATGATCTTTGCCAGCGCTGTCGCGCGCTTCGACCGCGTGGTGCCCGACATCGTGCTAGCGCATGCCGTGGCGTCGGAGGGGGAGGGCGACGAAAGCTCTGCCGATGCCTCGGCGACGGTTCAGGCTCAAATTCTGAATGCCATGGAAGGCTATGACTTGCAGATCGAAGTGTCGAGCGAGCAAGGCGCGAAGGCATCGGATGGTGGCCTGCTCTCCCTATCCGGTTCGTTTAGGACCTACACCTGCACCATGCACTATGAGCCGTGGCCGACTTCTCTCAGCATCGCTGGCGTTCCGCTGGGGGCGCCGACAACGTTGTCGCACGAGCGTGCGGTGACGGTCGATCCATGGCGTCCGGGGGTGGTCATGTGACCGCGGTCTCGTCCTACATCGTCTACGCGCGGGCACTCAATAGGCTGGGTTGGACGCCGGCCGAGTTTGTGGTGGCGGAGTCGTTTGTCGTGCGCCTGCGCGGCATGCTGGGACGGCGTCCGGTTGCCGCCAACGGCCTGCCGCTCGTCATGGCGTTTCCACGCTGCTCTTCGGTCCATACGTGTTTTATGGTCTATCCCATCGACATCGCCTTCATCGATCGCGACGGCAATATCCTCGCGCGCTACAAAAACGTCCGCCCTTGGCGCATGTGCTCCTGCCCCGGCGCCTGGGCCGTACTAGAGCGTCCTTCAATCATTGTTTCGACTCCTGCTCTCCAACGCGTGCCGGCTTAAGAATTGGCGACAGTGGACTTTCGTCATACGAAATTGGGTAAGATGGAGGAGAAGATGCATGGATGTTGAGATTCATCCCAACGCAAAAAAGCACCTGACGGAAAAGCAGGTGCTTAGCGCTTGGCTTGCGGTTACTGAGTGCATTCGTCGCGAGTCGAAGGACGAGCCGCCGAGATGGCTTGCGATTGGATGGCTCCCAGACGGACGAAGCGTGGAGCTTGTCGCGGTCGAGCTTGTCCGTGGGTGGCTTATCATTCATGCCTTGTCTCCAGTCCAGAAGAAATTTTGGCAGGAGATTGAACAGGCTCGGCAAAGGGGTCGATGATGGGCAAGACGTATACGGCCGCTAATGGTCAGGTTGTAACGGATGAAATGATTGACGCGTGGTGCGAGTCGTACGAGCGCGGAGAGTTTCCGGATGGCGAACACACCGTTGGTGGGATCGTGCATGGACGGCCCCCGCTCTCAGGTGAGGGGACGGCAACGCTGTCGGTCAAGATTCCTCTGGGAATGAAGGAGGCCATTCGTCGACGGGCGGCTGCCGAGGGGATGACGCCAAGTGAGTTTGCCCGTGCGGCTCTGAGTGAAAAACTTCTTGCTGCCGGCTGATGCCTCTGACGTGCCGATTTATAGAACCGAGGCTGTGCTCAAAAACTTTTTTAAAATTCTCGGTTGACCGGAACGCGTCCTTGGTTATACTAATCAAGCCTTGAAACAAGGCACACCTCAAATGGCTGGGTAGCTCAGTTGGTAGAGCA
>DBEZXW010000091.1:0-21353 GCA_048291725.1 Collinsella sp.
GGTCAGGGCTCAGCGGCCCCGGCACGGGCTAAGTTTCCTGCTCTACAGTCCTGCTCACGACGGAGGCCACATTAAGTGGCCTCCTGTTCGTGCGGAACTCGCGATAAACTTAGCCCGTGCCGGGGCCGCTGAGCCCTGACCGGCGGGATACACAGGTTCAGATGGGGCTTTGATGCATGGGTGGTCTGTTGTTGTGCAAATGGGTATCATACTGTGGTTATTGCATCGACTCTGTGATGCATGTTTGTACGTTCCCGGCGGTCGGTTTGCCAGAAGCGCCCCGTCGGTTGTTTCAGACCCGTTTCGAAGAAAGGAAACAACACTCACTTATGGCAGCTAAAAAATCATCTCCCTTGAAGATCATTCCGCTCGGCGGCCTTGACGGCATCGGTAAGAACATGACGGTCTTCGAGTGCGGCGACGACATGGTGCTCGTCGACGCCGGTCTCATGTTCCCGGATGACTCCCAGCCCGGTATCGACCTGGTGCTTCCCGACTACACCTACGTTCTTGAAAACGAGGAGAAGCTCCGCGGTATCGTCGTCACCCACGGCCACGAGGACCACACCGGTTCGCTTCCGTACCTGCTGCAGGACCTCAACAACAAGGTGCCCATCTTCTCGAGCAAGCTGACGCTTGGCTTTATCGAGGGCAAGCTTTCTGAGTTCCGCATCCGCGCACCCAAGTTCCGCGAGGTCAAGGGCGGCAGCCATGTCAACCTCGGTGGCATCTCGCTCGACTTCTTCTCGATGACGCACTCCATCCCCGGCGCTCTGGGCGTGTTCATCCGCACCAATCAGGGCACCGTTATGCACACCGGCGACTTTAAGCTCGACCAGACGCCCATCGACGGCGTCACGCCCGACTATGCCGCTATCAGCCGCTTTGCCAAGCAGGGCATCGATCTGCTGCTTTCCGACTCCACCAATGCCACGGTTCCCGGCTTTACCAAGTCCGAGGCCGAGGTTGGTCCCAACTTGCTGCACGCCATCAAGAACGCCCCGGGTCGCGTGTTCGTCGCGTCGTTCTCGAGCCATATCCATCGCCTGCAGCAGATCTGCGATGCCGCCCGCAAGTGCGGCCGTAAGGTCGTTGTGACCGGTCGCTCCATGCTCACCAACACCCGCGTCGCGCGCGAGCTGGGCTACCTCAACATCGACGATGCCGATATCATCGATGCCTTCGATATCGATAACCTGCCCGACGACAAGATCGTCGTCATGTGCACCGGTTCGCAGGGCGAGCCGCTGTCGGCCCTGTCCCGCATGGCCAACGGAGAGCACAAGACGCTCTCCATCCACGAGGGCGATACCGTCATCCTCTCGGCAACTCCTGTTCCCGGCAACGAGAAGGCCGTCCAGCAGGTCGTCAACAGCCTGGCCAAGCTCGGTTGCGACGTGTGGGATAAGAACCGCGCTCTTGTCCACGTCTCGGGCCACGGTAGCCAGGAGGAGCTCAAGCTCCTGATGGCCATGGCCAAGCCCACGTACTTTATGCCGGTTCACGGTGAAGCCGTGCATCTGCGCGCCCATGCCCAGCTGGCTCGCAAGATGGGCATCAAGGACGATCATATCTTTATCCTCGATAACGGCGACACGCTCGAGATGCGCGGCGGTATCGTCAAACGCGGTACGCCCGTCGAGTCCGGCGTCGTCTACGTCGACGGCCTGCGTATCGGCGATACCGACCCCATTGTCCTGCGCGATCGCCAGAAGCTCGCCAACGACGGCATGGTCACGGCCGTTGCTATCGTCTCGCTCAAGCACAAGAAGATCGAGGCCATCGAGTTCTCGGGCCGCGGCGTCTCGTTTGCCATCGACGACCAGTTCTCCGAGGATGCCTCCGCGTCCATTATGAAGACGATCGAGAAGGGCAAGTTTAGCTTTACGAGCAGCGGCTCCGATGCCATTCGCAAGGCCGTGCGCGATTCGCTCTCCAACTTTATTTGGAGCCGTACGCGCACCCGTCCGATGATCATCCCGGTCGTCATGGAGGTTTAGTTTGGCGCGCGGATCTGCACAAAACGCCAAAGGCAATAAGGCCAATAACCAACCGGCATCTGCTAAGGGTGCCGGTTCCCATCTGCGTGCCAATAAGGGCCACGAGGCCGACTTCGACGATTTTGAGCCCTTGGTCGAGCCCTCGGCCAACCGCGATATCGCCGGCGTGGTCATCGCCGTTTTGGCGATTGCGTCCTTCATTGCCGTGATTTCGCCGGCGACCGCACCCGTTACGGCTGCGGTTGCCGGTTTCTACCACCTGGGCTTTGGTCTGGGCGCCTACGTGCTGCCGATCGTCATTTTGCTGTTTGCCGCCACGCTCTTTTTAGGTGAGGACTCGCCGCTCAACGCGCGCTCGGTCGCGGGCGGAGCCGTGGTCTTTATCGCCGTTGTCTCCATTCTTTCTCTGATGGTGCCGGGTACGAGCGACTCGTGTGACCTTATGTTCACGCCGCAAAATTTGTCCGCCTCGGGTGGCTACATCGGTGCGTTTATTGCGAGTGCGCTGCAGAATGCCCTGGGTAAGCCTATCGCGATGGTAGTCCTGTTGGGTCTTGCCGTCGTTGGTTTTGTCATCATCGGCTTTTCTGTGGGTGGCGTGCTGCGCTCTGCTCGCGACCGTGCGGCCGATTTTGCCGAGCGCCGTCGTGCCGATGTTAACGCGAGCCCGTGGGGTGACGACGAAGCCCTGTCGGTGCCCGGCGTTGCCCGTCCGCACCTGAGCATTCTTCGTCAAAAGGGCTCCGATGCTGCCGTGACCACGGTCATGGGCAACGATGTAGACCCGGTTTTGGACGATGACGACGAGGACGAGGATCCGTTTGTCGACGTGTCCGATGCCGTGGAAGCTGAGCGCGCTAAGACGACGCTGTTGCCGCGCCGCCATGCCAAGAAGGGCAAGGCTGCGCCTAATCTCAATACGAGTGAGCCTGACCCGTCTTGGTCCGATAGCGAGATTGAGCTCACCGAGGGCGATGACGAGGACGACGAGGCTCCGATTGAGACCGCAAAGACAACTTTGCTGCCGCGTCGCCATGCAAAGCGCGACCAGGTAACCGGTCAGCTTTCGATGGAAGACGACCCCGATAAGATCGACGAGTCCGAGCCGCCGTTTGCCGTGAATCCTGTCTCGGCAGCACCTCAGATTCCCGACTTCTTGAAGCATCCCAAGGTTGCCGATACGGCTGTCGCGGGCGCTGCCGAGGCGCCTACTTCTAGCGATGGGGGAGCGGACGGCGGCGCCGCAGATAACGAAGGCGAAGAAGAGGACGGCCTCAAGCTTCCGCCGCTCGAAATCCTGCATGCCAACCCGCAGTCGGCTTCCTCCGCGTCTTCTGACAAGGAGCTGGAACAGACTGCCGAGTCGCTTCAGTCCACCTTGCTGGAGTTTGGTCGTAGTGCCCGCGTGGTCGGCTGGATCGCCGGCCCCACGGTGACGACCTTTAAGCTGCAACCTGGCGAGGGCGAGCGCGTGAGCAAGATCTCGAGCCTTGAGGACGACATCGCGCTTTCGCTTGCTGCCCAGTCGGTGCGTATCTTTGCCCCGATCCCCGGCACCTCGCTTGTGGGTATCGAGATCCCCAATCGCAAGCGCCAGAACGTCAACCTGGGCGACGTGCTTCCCTATGTGAAGGGCGGTCCGCTCGAGCTCGCCATCGGTCGAGATGCCGAGGGTACGCCGGTCGTCGCCGACCTTGCCAAGATGCCCCACCTGCTGATCGCCGGTACCACGGGTTCCGGTAAGTCGGTCATGATCAACTCCATCATCACGACCTTGCTCATGCGCGCCCTTCCCGAGGACGTTCGCCTGATCATGGTCGACCCCAAGCGCGTCGAGCTTGCGGGCTATAACGGTCTGCCGCATCTTTACGTGCCTGTAGTGACCGAGCCCAAGCAGGCTGCGAGCGCTCTGCAATGGGCCGTGTCTGAGATGGAGCGTCGCCTGAAGGTCTTCGAGCGTCTCAATGTGCGTAAGATCTCGACCTACAACGAAAAGCAGGCCGCCGGCGAGTTTGAGCATTACGACAACCCGCCGCAAAAGATGCCCTACTTGGTCATCATCATTGACGAGCTCTCGGACCTGATGATGGTTGCCGGCAAGGATGTCGAGGCCTCGATCGTGCGTATCGCCCAGCTGGGCCGTGCCGCCGGTATTCACCTCATCGTGGCTACGCAGCGCCCGAGTTCCAACGTGGTGACGGGCCTCATCAAGGCCAACATCACCAACCGCATCGCCTTTAACGTCGCCACGGGCATCGACTCGCGCGTCATCATCGACCAGATGGGTGCCGAAAAGCTCACCGGTTTGGGCGACATGCTGTTCTCCAAGGTCGACTGGGGCAAGCCCCGCCGTATCCAGGGCTGCTTTGTCTCGGATGATGAAATCAACGAGATTGTCGAGTTCGTCAAGTCGCAGAGCGAGCCCGACTACCACGAGGAGATCCTGTCTGCCGTGGCGCCCGCTTCCATGTCCATGGCGGGTGGTGGCGGCATTGTCCGTACCGGAGTCGCCGAGCCGCAAGACGATGATCCGCTCATTTGGGAAGCCGCCCATATTGTGGTGGAATCTCAGCTTGGCTCCACATCTGGCCTGCAACGTCGTCTGAAGGTTGGCTATGCGCGTGCCGGGCGTATTATGGACATGCTGGAAGAAAAGGGTGTCGTCGGTCCGCCCGACGGTTCCAAGCCGCGTGAGGTCCTGTTGGACGAGGAGGGGCTTGCCGCGCTGGAATCTGTCGATGCCGAGATGGCACGTGAAGATCGTGAGTTTGGAGGATTCTGATGGCTGCACGCTTTGGTGACATGCTGCTTGAGCAGCGTCGCCGAATGGGCCTTTCCATTCAGCAGGTCGCCAACACCATCAAAATCAGGCCGCAGATCATCGAGTTTTTCGAGACCGGTAACTTTGCTTCGATGCCGCCGCGCGGCTATGCGCAGGGCATGATTTCGAGCTATGCTCGCTTTTTGGGCCTCAATCCGCGCGAGGTCGTCAATGCCTACTTTGACGACCTGATGGCTTACGAACGCGAGACGTCGCAGCAGGGCGGTCGTTTTCAGGACGCCGCCGGCTACGTTAATTCGCGTTCCTCGGTCGATAACGGGCGCTTCCTGATGGTTCAGGGCGGTCGTTCGACCCGCTATGGACAGCGTCCTCAGCAGGCCGGTTATATTACCGAGACGGGTTCGGGCGAGGAGATTCGCTCACAGCGTGACCGGTTCCGCAGCACGCCGATGCCCGAGGACCGTGCACTTCCCGCTGCCCGCGGCGTGGCGCGTGACCCTCGTGCCGGCTACGGCGACGGCGGCTATTCCGATCGCGGTTACCGTGGTGCCTCTACGGGACGTTCTCGCGGAGGCTATGCGGACGCCGATACCACGCAGGTGACGCCGCGTCTTCGCTCTCAATCACAGCCGTATGGCCAGCGCTCTTCGGCTCCGCGTTCGGGCCAGCGTGGCTATCAAGGCCGCGGTGAACTTGCGCCCCGCTCGGGTCAGCGCAGCCTTCAGGGCCAGGGTGGCTATCGCGGCCGTTCCGATAGCAATCGTGGTCGTATGCCTCAGGGAGGCGGCCGCAGCAGTTCCAATCGTGGACGCGGCGGATCACGTACTCCTCAAAACAACGGGCTCGATCCGCGTATCGTCTACGCCGGCATCGGTGCCGTTGCGCTGCTGTTGATTGTGCTCATCGTGGTGCTTCTGCGCGGCTGCGCATCTTCGGCGCCCGAGACCACGCCCGAGACGCCCACTGCCACCAAGACAACGACTAAGAAGTCTTCCAAGAAGACCGAAACGGTCGACGAGGACGAAGACACCGATGAGGCGACGGATGAGTCGACTGACTCGGACACTACCAAGACGACGGCCAAGAAGGAAGAGAACGAGGTCACAAAGGTCAAAGTCTCCGTTGCCAAGGGAAAGACCGCGTGGATTGAGGTCAAGGTCGACGGCAAGTCGGTCTATGGCGCCCAGGCGACTGGCCCCTTTGAGCAGGAGTACACGCCCGAGTCCTCGATCGAGATCACCACATCCAAGCCTTCCGACGTCACCGTTACCAAGAACGGCGAAAAGGTCCGCTACGACACCAAGACCTCGGGCGTGGCGCGTGTGACGATCACCGTTCCCAAGAAGGAGACCACCGACTCCGAGAATGGTGAACGTACTGATGGTACCGACACCACCGATGGTACCGACACCACCGACGGTACCGATGCCCAGTCCACGGATGGCGCCGATACCGCAACTGACGGTCAGACGCCCACCGATTCTACCGACTATTCGTACGATAGCTACTAAGCCGCTCGTACGCGAAAGGAAACATCATGGCTAAAGATTCCAGCTTCGACGTCGTGTCCGAGGTCAACATGCAAGAGGTCGACAACGCCTTTCAGCAGACCACGCGCGAGATTTCCCAGCGCTATGACCTTAAGGATTCCGGCGCCACGATCGAGCTTTCGAAGGGCGACAAGCTCTTTACGATTAACGCCCCGGCCGACTTTGTCTCCAAGCAGATTATCGACGTGCTGAGCTCCAAGCTCATCAAGCGCGGCATCGACCTCAAGGCTGTCTCGTGGGATGCTCCGCAGGCGGCATCGGGCGGCACCGCGCGCGTGCTCGGCCATATCGTCGAGGGTATCGACCAGGCGACCGCCAAGAAGATCAACAAGGACATCAAGGATCAAAAGCTCAAGGTCAAGGTGACCATCGAGGCCGACAAGCTGCGTGTTTCCTCTGCTTCGAAGGACGCGTTGCAGACCGTGATCCAGTTTCTGCGCGACCAGGACTACGGCCAGCCGCTGCAGTTCACCAACTACCGCTAATATCATTCGAAAGGACCGCTCTCCAACATGGATACACCGTTGGGCTCCGTGCTCTACATCACCCTCGGGTGCGCTAAGAACGAGGTTGACACCGACCGCATGCGTTCTCTTTTGACCGCCGCGGGCTACGAGGAGGCATTCGACCCGCAGGATGCCGATATCGCCATCGTCAATACTTGCTCGTTCCTCGCCTCCGCAACGTCCGAGAGCATCGAGACCACGCTCGAGCTCGCCAACGAGGTTCAGGACGGCGTTCGTTCTTGCCCCATCGTCATGTGCGGCTGCGTGCCGTCGCGCTATGGCGATGACCTGCCTGACGAGCTGCCCGAGGTCGCTGCCTTTTTGAAGGCCGACGAGGAAGATGGCATCGTGGCGGTCATCGATGGCGTGCTGGGTGTCGAGCGTGAGATTGCAGCCTATATCCCGCAGGTCAAACGTACCGTCGAGGGTGCTGTCGCCTACGTCAAGATTTCCGATGGCTGCAACCGCTTCTGCAGCTTCTGCATGATTCCCTACATCCGCGGCCGCTATCATTCGCGCAATGCCGAGAGCATCATCTCCGAGGTGCGCGACCTGGTTGCCGGCGGTGTGCGCGAGATCGTGCTGATCGGCCAGGACACGGGTATTTGGGGCACCGACTTTGCTGACGAGGACGTCACCGAGGGCTCGCCGCGCAATCTGGCGCAGCTGCTGCGTGCCGTCGCCGAGGCCGTGCGCCCGCACAACGTCTGGGTCCGCGTGCTCTATCTGCAGCCCGAGGGCATGACTGACGAACTCATCGAGACGATTCGCGATACGCCCGAGGTGCTGCCCTATATTGATATCCCCGTGCAGCACTGCGACGCGCGCATTCTCAAGGCCATGCGTCGCTCCGGTTCGCGCCAGGAGCTCGAGGACCTGTTCCGCGATCTGCGTGAGCGTATCCCCGGCATCGTGATCCGTTCCACGGCTATGGTCGGCTTCCCGACCGAGACCGACGACGAGTTCCGCGACCTTATTGACTTTATGGACACCGTCGGCTTTGACTACACGAGCGTCTTTGCCTACTCGCAGGAGGAGGGCAGCCTGGCCGCTAAAATGGAGGGTCAGGTCGACGAAGAGGTCAAGCTCGAGCGCGCCCAGGAGGCCATGGACCTGGCCGAGTCGCTCGGTTTTGCCGCCACCGCCGCACATGTGGGCGAGCGCGCCCAGGTGATCGTCGACGGTATCGAAGAAACCGAGGACGGCGCCGAGCTGATCGGCCATGCCTGGTTCCAGGCGCCCGATTCCGATGGCGCGGTCCACTTGGACGCCAGTGAGGCGTCCGTGGGCGATATTCTGACTGTCGAGTTTACCGATAGCTTCTGCTATGAGCTTATCGGCCATGTTGTGGAGTAGGAGAGCATCGTGGCAAACGAGAGCAATAAGGAACTGACGAGTGTTTGGACGCCCGCCAACATCGTGACGTGCGTTCGCATCGTCTTTATCCCGGTGTTCATGATCGTGTCGGCGCTTTCTCACACGAGTGTTGCCGGTACGGATTGGAGCACCTTCGACGGCCCGCTCGCCGCCGCTGCCTTCATTCTGTATGTGATCCTGTCGTGCACCGATAAGGTCGACGGTTATCTGGCGCGTTCGCGCAACGAGATCACCGACTTCGGTAAATTCTTGGACCCCATCGCCGATAAGCTGCTCGTGTTCTCGGCCCTGCTGCTGTTCTTGGATTTTGGCGCGGTGACCGTGTGGTCCGTGTTCATTATCCTGTTCCGCGAGCTGCTGGTGAGCGCCCTTCGCATGGTCGCGAGTGCGGCCGGTGTGGTCGTTGCGGCCGATAAGCTCGGCAAGTACAAGACGGCAACCACGATGGTCTCCATTTGCGGTTACCTGTGCGTTTTTGCTATGGCCGGCTTGCACCTTGGCCCGGTGGCGCTGACGCTCGGCATCTACTCGGTGTCGCGCTTCCTGTACGCCGTTGCCGTTGTCCTGACCGTTATCTCGGGCGCCCAGTACTTCTGGAACTGCCGCAAGATCGTTTTTTCGGTCTAGGTCCTGGTGGGTATGACGGACTCTTTTGTGCAGATTTCCGCACACAACGAGGAGCTGGCGCGCGATATTGTCGAGCGCGCGAGCGCTCGGGGCGTGACGGTTTCGACGGCTGAGTCGCTGACGGCGGGTATGATCGCCTCGACGATTGCCGATATCCCGGGCGCCTCGGCGGTGCTGCGTGGCGGTGCGGTGACCTACTGCGATGAGATCAAGCATCGCGTTCTGGGTGTTGAGCAGGAGACGCTCGACCGATATACGGCGGTGTCGCATCAGACCGCGCGTGAGATGGCGGTGGGTTCGCTGGAGCTGTACCAGAGCGATATTGCAGTGGGCGCAACGGGTTATGCCGGCCCCGGCGGTGGCACTGAGGACGATCCGGCGGGCACTTTCTATATTGGCTGGGCGCATCGTTCCGCCGATGGGGGCGTGCCGGTCGTGGACTCTGTGCGCTGCCACTATGAGGGCGACCGTTCGTGTGTTCGTGCCCATGCGGTCACGGAGGCATTGGGTCGCATTGCCCTTGTGCTCAACTCTATGGAATAGACGTGTTTTTAAGGGGCCTCCGGGCCCCTTAATTGTGGAGATAGGGACTTCTGACAAATTTAGCGTTTGTGCTGGTTATAGATGTATTCTTGCCTTCTTTGTTCTTATTTGGCCCTGTGTGGTCAAGCATTTGGTCAGTGTTTGGTCGGCGTTTGGTTGGGTTTTGGAAAGACTGCCTGCATATGATTGGCCTGAACGGTTGACCACGAACAGCCGTTCGTTTATTATCGATGCAGGTTGTTAAGAGGAGGGCTATTCATGGCCAAGAATTCAGGTCCCGTACGTACCGTTCATGCTCGCACGACGGGTAAAGAGCGCGATGAGATGATCGCCACCACCAAGGCCGAGATCGAGAAGAAATTCGGCCAGGGTTCCATCATGAGGTACGGCGACGGTGGTCCCGAGCTCGAGGTCGAGGCCATTCCCACGGGCGCCCTGGCCCTCGATGCCGCTCTGGGTATCGGCGGTGTGCCGCGCGGCCGAATCGTCGAGATCTACGGTCCCGAGTCCTCCGGTAAGACGACGCTTTCGCTCGAGATCTTGGCCGAGGCCCAGGCAATGGGTGGCGTTGTGGCATTTATCGATGCCGAGCACGCGCTCGATCCCACGTATGCCGCGCGCATCGGTGTGGATATCGACGAGGTGCTCATTTCCCAGCCCGATACGGGTGAGCAGGCGCTCGAAATCGTTGACATGCTTGTGCGTTCTGGTGCCATCGATGCCATCGTCGTCGACTCCGTCGCCGCGCTGACCCCGCGTGCCGAGATCGAGGGAGAAATCGGCGACACTACGGTCGGTCTTCAGGCTCGCCTGATGAGCCAGGCGCTCCGCAAGCTCGCCGGCTCGCTGTCCAAGTCCAACACGACGTGCATCTTCATTAACCAGCTGCGTGAGAAGATCGGCGTCATGTTCGGCAACCCCGAGACTACGACGGGCGGCCGCGCCCTTAAGTTCTTCTCTTCGGTTCGTATCGACATTCGCCGCATCGACAGCATTAAGCTTAAGGACGAGGTTATCGGTAACCGCGTGCGCGCCAAGGTCGTTAAGAACAAGGTGGCGGCTCCGTTCCGTTCTGCTGAGTTCGACATCATGTACGGTACGGGCATCTCTAAGGAGGGCTCGATTCTGGACATGGCTGTCGAGTGCGGCATCTGCAAGAAGATGGGCTCCTGGTTTGCCTATGGCGAGGACAAGCTCGGCAACGGTCGCGAGGCCGCCAAGGCGTTCCTGCGCGAACACCCCGATTGCGCTGACGAGATTGAGCATAAGGTCCGCCTTGCCTGCGGGCTTGAGTTTGATGACGATGCTCCGTCCGAGGTGGAGCTGACCGATCAGCCTGCGCCTGAGGAGTTTGACGAGCTTTACGCTATCGATGGTTCCGCCATGCTCGATGATGACGACGAGTAGCGGTTACGCTCATGTCGTATACGGTGACCGAGGCTACGGTCGTCTATCCCGATAAGAAGGCGGCCTCCTCGTTCTCGAGCGGATATGCGTCCAAAAAGCCTTGCGCACATATCGATTGTGAGCTTGAGGGCGGTTTTGAGCGGTCCATTTGGATTCCCGTGCGGGTTGCGCGCCTGTATGTCAAAAACCGCCCCGATCTTCCCTGTGATTGGGACAACTTTCGTGATGCGGTGCAGCTCATCGAGCGTAAATGTGCACTAACCATGGTGACCGAGATGTTATCGCGCCGCGACCATGCGACGGGTGAGGTCCGTGACAAGCTGGCTCGCTACGGCTTTCGCCAACCCGCGATCGATTTCGCCGTCGAGCGCGCCACCGAGTATCGCTTTTTAGACGAGAACCGCTTTTGCTCGTACTTTATCGAGGAACGCAAGCGGCGCGGTTGGGGACAGCGCAAAATCGAGACCGAGCTCAAGCGCCGTCATGTCGTGCTCGATGACATTCCCGGTTATCCCGAGGATTATTTTGCCGTCGAAGACGATTTGGCGCGTGCGTCAGCCCTGCTCGCCAAGCGGCGTGTTCCAGAGACGCGCGGATTCGAAAAACTGGTTCGGTTTTTGATGGGCAAGGGCTTCTCGTATCACATCGCCGCCGATGCCGTTAAGGCACGTCTCGATGCCGAATGCGAGGAATGTGCGGTTTAGGCGTATGCGTTTTGTGGTCCTGCCGTTCACCGTGTTTTAGCCGCCGTGCCGGGGCCATTTATTTGACAGTTGTTGTGGTTCAACGTACGATAAACACTGTCATTTGCTTTGTGATATGTGCTCATCTGTGATGAGTTTGTTTATATGTTTATCTGTATCCGACCCGCATAAGCTGCGCCCATATTACTCAAATGTCGCGAGCCGTTCGTAAGGACGGTTCGCTTTGTTGTGTAACGAATCCATAAAAAGGAGTGAGCATGCCTATCATCGCAGCGCTCGTTGGCATCGTTTTGGGTGCCATCGCCGCCATTGCCTACATGCGCACCGCCAAGCAGGGTAGTCTTCACGAGGCCGACGAAAAGATCCAGTCGGCACACGCACAGGCTGAGTCCCTGATCGGTGATGCTAAGCGTCAGGCCGAGACCCTCAAAAAAGAGGCTCTGCTCGAGGCTAAAGAGGAGATCATCAAGAACAAGCAGGCCGCCGAGGCCGAGGACAAGCAGCGTAAGAGCGAGATTCGTACGCTCGAGAACCGTGTGATGCAGCGCGAGGAGTCCCTTGATCGCCGAAACGACGCTCTCGACAAGCGTGAGCACCAGCTGTCCAGCCAGGCCGGTCAGGTCGAGAAGCGCTCTCGCGAGCTTGAGGAGCTCTGCGCCAAGCAGACCTCCGAGCTCGAGCGTATCGCCGACCTGACCCGTGAGGACGCCCACAAGGAGCTCCTCGATAAGGTTCGCGGCGAGGTCACCCACGAGGCTGCCACGATCATTCGCGAGTCCGAGCAGCAGGTTCGCGCCGAGTGCCACAAGACCGCCCAGGAGATTCTGTCCCTGGCGATTCAGCGCTGCGCTGCCGACCACACAGCCGAGGTCACCGTTACCTCCGTGCACATTCCCTCTGATGACCTCAAGGGCCGTATCATCGGTCGCGAGGGTCGCAACATCCGGACCTTCGAGCAGGTTTCCGGCGTCAACCTCGTGATCGACGACACGCCTGAGACCGTCGTTCTTTCGAGCTTCGACCCGGTCCGTCGTGAGACCGCCCGTGTTGCCCTCGAGAACCTCATCGCCGACGGCCGCATTCACCCCGCCCGCATTGAGGAGATGTATCACAAGGCTGCCGACCTGGTTCAGCAGCGCGTGCGCGAGGCTGGCGAGCAGGCTGCCTTCGATACCGGCATCCACGATCTGCACCCCGAGATCGTCAAGACCCTTGGTGCCCTGCGCTACCGTACCTCGTTTGGTCAGAACGTGCTTCAGCATTCCCTCGAGGTCTCTGATCTGTGCGGCGTGATGGCTTCCGAGCTTGGCCTGGACGTTGTGACCGCCAAGCGCGCCGGCCTGCTTCATGACCTGGGCAAGGCAATCGACCACGACGTCGAGGGCCCGCATGCCGTCATCGGCGCCGAGCTTGCCCGCCGTTATGGCGAGAAGCCCGTTATCGTCCACGCTATTGAGGCTCACCATGCCGATGTCGACCCCAACACGGTGCTCGATGTCCTGGTGCAGGCCGCCGATGCTGTCTCTGCCTCTCGCCCCGGTGCCCGTCGCGAGTCTGCCGAGAACTACATCAAGCGTCTTGAGAAGCTCGAGGAGATCGCCAACTCTCATGACGGCGTCGAACGTACCTATGCCATGCAGGCTGGTCGCGAGGTCCACGTCATGGTCCAGCCGGACAAGATCTCCGATGCCCAGTCCACGGTCCTGGCTCACGATATCGCCCATCAGATCGAGGAAGAGATGGAGTATCCCGGTCAGGTGCGCGTCGTCGTGATTCGCGAGAGCCGCGCTGTCGATATCGCTAAATAACATGAGCGACGCGAACGAGCTCATCTCATTTATCGCGTCGATGTCGGGGGAGGGCAACCTTCGCGTCGAGGAGAACCTTGGCGAGGGATATGTCCGCCTCCGCGTTTCGGAGGCCGAGCGGCGCCAGGCAAAGCACGACATTCAGCATGTCGAGGATATCGTCATCGAAATGCTCCGTAATGCTCGCGATGCCGGCGCCGACAAGGTCTATCTCGCCACGACCAAGGAAGATGGCGTCCGCACGCTTGTCTTTCTGGATAACGGTTCTGGCGTTCCGCAGGATATGCAAGAGCGAATCTTTGATGCCCGCGTTACCTCCAAGCTCGAGAGCATGAAGATGGACCGTTGGGGCGTTCACGGTCGTGGCATGGCATTGTTTTCGATTAAGCAGAACACCGACGAGGCCCGTGTGGTCACGTCCGGCGTCGATCTTGGTTCAGCCTTCAAGGTGAGCGTTGCGGCCGACCACCTCAGTGAGCGTGCCGATCAGTCCAGCTGGCCCCAGGCCGTCAAGGATGAGGACGGACGTTATGTCTGCGCTCGCGGTCCACATAATATTATTCGCGCTGCTTGTGAGTTTGCGCTCGAGGAGTTGCGTGGTTGCGATGTCTATCTCGGTTCTCCGTCTGAGATTGCCGCGACCCTTTATGCTCAAGCGTCAAGTCGGCTCGATACGTCTCGTCTCCTGTTCATTGATGACGAGAGCGAGCTTCCGGTTGTCGATCGTTTAGGCCTTGCTTCTGATGCCGAGGACTTTATCCGTATTTGTTCGGGTTTGGGTCTTGAGATGTCCGAGCGCACGGCCCATCGCATTTTGGCAGGGCAGATTAAGCCCGTTCGCGGTGTGACCGCGCGTCTGCTGCGCGAGCGTGATTCGTCCTCGCATGCGCCGGCTCCTGTCGATCTCGCGAAGGATCGTCGCGGGCTACGTATTGCCAAGGATGACATGGCACAGTTTTCGCGCGCTGTGGAACGCGACTTTAATGACCTTGCCACCCGGTACTATCTCAACCTTTGTGGCGACCCAAAGATCCGTGTTTCGCGTGATCGAATCACCGTGACCTTTGATCTTGCCAAAGAGGAATAGTGCCTTTACCGAGTCCACTCGGTACGATACAGTTATTGCAGTTAAAACGTACTTTTAAATGCAGGAGTTTCTTCATGGATTGCCTGAAGGTATCAAGCAAATCATCGCCCGCGTCCGTTGCCGGCGCCATCGCCGGCATGGTCAAGGATGGTGTACCCGTCAACATCCAGTGTGTCGGCGCCGGTGCCGTCAACCAGGCTATTAAGGCCGTTGCTATCGCGCGCGGTTTTTTGATTCCAACCGGTTTTGATATTTCCTGCGCGCCCGTGTTCTCCGACATCCTCATTAACGGGGAGTCGCGCACGGCCATCCGCCTTTCTATCTACGTTCACCAGATCAATCGAGCTGCTATGGATAACGTCGTCATGGATGATGTTAAGCCTGTGGCATAGCTTCTGCTTGCCTTGTTTCGCTCCCCATCGTTAGGACTTATGCACATGGACCAGCGTTCCGTACGCGATATTCTTGCCGGTAAAACCTACTATATCCGCACCTTTGGCTGCCAGATGAATCAGCACGACTCCGAGCGTGTGAGCGGTCTGCTTGATTCGTATGGCTGCCTCATGGCGCTCGATCCCGCGCATGCCGATATCGTTGTCTTCATGACGTGCTGCGTGCGCGAGGCCGCCGATACTCGCCTGTACGGTCAGTGCAATTCCTGCAAAAGCCTGTCGCCTTCGCCTTCGGGCAAGCGCGTGGTTGCCGTTGGCGGTTGCATCGCGCAGCGCGATGGCGAGGGCCTGCTCACCAACGTCGATAACGTCAATGTCATCTTTGGCACGCATTCCATTGCACATGTGGCCGAGCTCATTGCCGAGGCGTTCCTTGATGGCAAGCGTCATATCCGCATCAATGAGCATGAGGATACGGACGCCATGAGCATGCCGTGGCATCGCGAGACCCAGTATCACGCCTGGGTGCCCATCATGACAGGCTGCAATAATTTCTGCACCTATTGCATCGTGCCGTACGTACGCGGTCGCGAAAAGAGCCGCCCCTTCGAGGAGATTGTCGACGAGGTGACCGGTCTGGTGCGCCAGGGCGTGCGTGAGATTACGCTGCTGGGCCAAAACGTTAACTCATATGGTCGCGATCTGTTTGGCAAGCCGCGTTTTGCCGATTTGCTGCGTGCCGTGGGCGATACGGGTGTGGAGCGTATCTTCTTTACGTCTTCGCATCCTAAGGACCTGCTGCCCGAGACCATCGACGCCATGGCTGAGACGCCTGCCGTAATGCCGCAACTGCACCTGGCCGTCCAGTCAGGTTCGACGCGGATCCTCAAAGAGATGAATCGCCGTTATACACGCGAGGACTATCTGGGCCTGGTCGATCGCATTCGCAACCGCATGCCCGATATCGCGCTCTCGACCGACATTATCGTTGGCTTCCCGGGCGAGACTGAAGAAGACTTTGAGCAGACGCTCTCGCTTGCTGAGACGGTCCGCTATGCTCAGGCCTATACCTTCATCTATTCCAAGCGTGCCGGTACCCCGGCCGCCGAGATTGACGATCCTACGCCGCATGAGGTTATTCTCGAGCGTTTCAACCGCCTGGTTAAGGTTATCGAGACCACGGCACACGAGTATAACCAGGGCGAGCTTCATACTGTGGTTCCCGCGCTCATTGAGGGAACGAGTAAAAAGAACGATGCGGTCCTGCTGGGCAAGAGTCCCAAGAATCAGACCGTGCATGCGCCTATCCCCGAGGGTTACAGCATCGATCAGCTTGTTGGCAAGATCGTTGATGTTGACGTTGACGTTGCCAAGACCTGGTATTTGTCCGGCTCCGTTGTGGGCGAGCCTCGCTAATGGTTGCTCCCGGGGCAGGTCTTTCCGCCGTTGCGATCGTCGGTCCGACGGCGGTTGGTAAGAGCGATGTTGCCGACCGTTTGGCAGCCCGTCTTTCGTCCGAAGTGCTGTCGTGCGACGCGATGCAAATCTATCGCGGCATGGACATCGGTACCGCAAAGATGGCGCCCGATGAGTGTACGGCGCCGCTGCGTCTCGTAGACATTGTAGACCCAGGTGTGGCATATTCTGCTGCGCTTTATCAGGCTGACGCTCGCGCGCATGTTGAACGTCTCCTTGGTTCGGGTTGCCTGCCGGTTTTTTGCGGAGGTACGGGGCTGTATCTCAAGGCCGCCCTCGATGAGATGGACTTTCCCTCGGGTGAACTTGAGGACGATTGCCGTGCGGGCTATCAGGAGCTTGCCGAGCGTATTGGCGAGGAAGAACTGCATGCCTTGCTTGCCGAGCGCGATCCAGAATCGGCTGCTGTTATTCATCCCCATAACGTGCGCCGTGTGATTCGTGCGCTCGAGATGAATGATGATGGCGTCTCCTATGCGCAGCAAAAGTCGCAGTTTAGTGTTCCGCACGAGCATTATCATGCCCTATGGTTTGGTCTGACGCGTAATCGCGAGGTGCTCTACGAGCGCATTAACCAGCGCGTCGATCTGATGTTTGGGCAGGGTCTTGTCGATGAGGTCCGCGGTCTTATGGACCAGGGGCTGGGAGATGCCCTGACGTCGATGCAGGCAATTGGCTATAAAGAGATCATCGATGCTTTCAATGGCGTGATGAGCATGGATGAGGCTCGCGAACTCATTAAGATGCGTTCGCGTCGCTATGCCAAGCGTCAGCTTTCGTGGTTTAAGCGCGATGACCGTATCGTGTGGTTTGATATGGATGAATGTACGATCGATGAGGTCGTTGAGGATATCCTGCATCGTATTGAGGCTGCCTAATGGCCCGTTTCCCCCTTGTTCCCACGGCACCCGAGCCCGAGCGTGCCATTTTAGTTGGTGTTGAGTGGCGCGACAATGCATGGCCACACGATCGCTCGCTTGATGAGCTGGAGCGTCTTGCCCACACAGCTGGTGCCCGGTGCGTGGCACGCTTGTCGCAGCGTTTGGTAAAGCCGTATCCTAAATCGTTTATCGGTTCCGGTAAGGTTGAAGAGCTGTGCGGCCTGGTGCATCACATGGATGCCGATGTCGTTATTTTTGACGACGACCTGACCCCCTCGCAGCAATCCTATTTGGAGAAAGCCGTGGGCGAGCCGGTAAAGATTATCGATCGTACAGCACTGATCCTGGATATCTTTGGCCTGCATGCTCAGACGCGTGAGGGACGCCTGCAGGTACAGCTGGCACAGCTTCAATATTTGTTGCCTCGCCTGCGTGGCATGTGGAGCCATCTCGCCAAGGAGCAGACGCGCGGCGGCATCGGCTCACGTTTTGGTCAGGGCGAAAGTCAGCTCGAGGTCGACCGTCGCCTCATTCGTAATAAGATCGCTGCGCTTCGTCGTGAGCTCAAGCAGGTTGAACAGCGTCGCGATGTTCAATCCAAGAGTCGCATTGAGTCACCGGCGTTTCGCGTCGCGTTAGCCGGTTATACCAATGCCGGTAAATCGACGTTACTCAATCGTCTGACCGGCTCTACGGTACTTTCGCAGGACAAGCTGTTTGCTACGCTCGACCCGACGACGCGTTCGTATCGTCTGCCCGGCGGTCGCGGCATGACGATTACCGATACCGTCGGCTTTATTCAAAAGCTGCCCCATGGTCTGGTCGATGCCTTTAAATCGACGCTGTCCGAGGTTTTGGGTGCCGATCTAATTCTCAAAGTCGTAGATGCGTCTGACGAGGACTATGAGCGGCAGCTGGAGGCTGTCGACCGCGTGCTTGATGAGATCGGCGCCGGAGAGCGTTTAACGCTTACGGTGTTCAATAAAATCGATCTTCTCGATAGCGTCGATCGATTGAGTTTCCGTCGTCGCTATCCGGAGGCCGTTCTGTTCTCGGCCCAAACGGTCGAGGGGCTCGACGATCTCGTCGACCGGATTGCTCGCGAGGCAGCTGCCACCGATGTGTTGCTCTCCGCTGATATCCCGTATCGTGAGGGTGCTCTCATCACGCTGGTGCATGAGCAGGGAACCCTTCTGCATGAGGAATATCTCGAGGACGGCGTTCGCATTGTGGCGAAGTTGCCGGCTCGTATTGCACCGCGGCTCGAGCGTTATCGCACCGAGTAGACGAGCTCCAAAATGCCCAGAATGATGGGCTGATGCAGCAGATAAAAGGAGAGAGCGTGACGTCCAAGGCTGGCGAGCGCCGGCAGGGGGTTGGCGTAGGCCCAGCTAGGGACGGTCTTATCGATTCCCTGCGCTATGTGTGCGGCGAAGTATCCTGCAAGATACATAAAGATAAACGGGATGATGGGGTAGTAATCACCTGAGATAAACCCAGGGCTCGGAAATCCCAGCCACGCCAGGTAGGGGACAGGGTAGATCGTTTTGGGGATGCTCCAGGTGATTGCGAACAACATAAGGCATAGGGGCATGCCCCATCTCGCCGTTATCTTCTTAAGGACGGGATCGGTCAACGCCACGATGCCGGTGCATGCGGCCATGCAGTAGATGATGCCAAAATTAACCGAATCGTCGACTGAGACAAGTGTTGTTGCCAACCAGACAACGAGTGCTGCTAAGGCGTATTTGGCGGCACGTTTGATATTGTTGCGCGAAAGGGTGCACATCCAACCGGCGATAAACAAAAATACCCAGCTGATGCTGGCGCGCCAGATGTCTTGAAAGGCTGACTGGGTAAACCAGGGCATTTCCCAGCCGTACAGGTAGGCGAGATCATAGCAAGCGTGAAAACCTGCCATAGAAATCATCGTAAACCCGCGGACGGTATCAAATATGGTTATGCGTTTTTGCATTACGAGAACCGGCGCATCAAGCCGACGACTTTGCCCAGGATAACGGGATTCGTTGCATAGATAGGTTCCATGGTGTCGTTCTCGGGCTGCAAGCGCACACGCCCCTGCTCCTTGTAGAACGTCTTGACGGTCGCCGAACCATCAATCATGGCCACGACAATTTCGCCGTTCATGGCACTCTTTTGTTCACGGACGATGATGTAATCGCCATTGAAGATGCCGACATTGATCATTGAGCTCCCATGCACCTCAAGGATAAAGGAACCCTGATCAGTGGCGATTTCGGTCGGGATAGTAAACGTGTCTTCGATATTCTGCTCGGCCAGAATGGGAATCCCAGCTGCGACGCGACCAACGAGCGGTAGCGAGACCGTTCCGCGAGGTGCGGTGGGCTCGTCAGATTTGGAAATTGAGACAGAGGAACCATCCTCGTTAAAGAGTTCCAGGGCACGCGGCTTGGTGGCATCGCGCTTGAGCAGCCCGCGCGCCTCCAGGGCAGAGAGATGGGCGTGCACGGTGCTTGGGGAGGAAAGGCCCACGGCAGAAGCCATCTCGCGCACGCTGGGCGGATAACCCTTCTCCTGCTGATATTCCTTGATGAAGTCGTAAATTTGCTGCTGACGCTTGGTAATTTTGCGAGCCATCAGGGCATCCTCTCTACCCATGTCAAACAAATGTTCGAATTTTGCTTGACAGGAACAACTGTTCGAAGATAATAATAACCGAACATTCGTTCTCGCGCTAGACATTTTTGTCCGCGCGGCTTGATAAAACTGTTCTCAGCAAAACACGCGAGAGGAGAACATGATGAACGCAACGAATATGGTCCAGGGAAACCTCGCCCTTAAGCTCGAGACGCCTGCAGAACCCACTTTTACGGTTGTTCAGGGTGGCCGCTCCGGCTTTCAGCCTTTGACCGTAAAGCCTGCTCGCAATCAGCAGGCTGTAGTCGCGCCGGCCCGCGTTGCCCTTAAGGTTCCGACGATTGTCGCCGTCGCCGTTGCGCTTACGCTCTTCTTTGTCCTCGCTACTTCGGTCTTTAGCTCTCGTCACGCCGCGTATGCCGAGTCCGTTTCCAACATTACTTACGAGACCATTCGCGTTCAGACTGGCGATTCTCTTTGGTCGCTTGCCGAGGAATATCCAATCGAAGGCCTTTCCACGCAAGAGACTTCCGACATGATCCGTAACGTCAATCATCTGGAGCATGGTTCGCTCGCCGCCGGTGCGCATCTTAAGGTTCCTGCTCGTTCGTAATCATTATCGCGCTGCGCATGGTACCCTTGTTATCGTTTAAGAGGAGGTACCATGCGCTGTCCCAAATGCGGCAAGGCACATACCCGCGTCGTTGATTCTCGTATGCAGGAGTCAAATAACACCATTAAGCGCCGTCGCGAATGTTGCTCGTGTAACTATCGCTTTACAACGTTCGAGCGATGCGAAGACCCAATCGAGGTCATTAAGTCAGATGGAACCAAGCAGCGGTTCGATCGCAATAAGCTGCTCGTCGGCTTGATGCGCGCCACCATCAAGCGCGATATCGACACTAAGAAGCTCAATGAGATTATCGACGACATCGAGGTCGAGCTGCGCTCTCGTACACTGACGGCCGTCACGTCCCATGAGTTGGGTGACATGGTGCTCAAGCGCTTGGCCAAGATCGACAAGGTTGCGTACATCCGTTTTGCCTCGGTCTACCGCGATTTCAAAGACGTCGATGAATTTCTGCAAGAGCTCGACAAGCTAAGGTGATTCCATGTCCAACATTACCGTCAACATAAAGCGTCTCGACCCCACCCTCGAGCTTCCCAAATACGCCCATCCCACCGATGCCGGCTTGGATCTACGCTCCAACGAAGACTGCGTCCTGAAGCCCTTCGAACGCCGTCTGGTCTCTACGGGGCTGGCCATCGCCCTGCCCGATGGCTACGCCGGCTTCGTCCAGCCCCGCAGCGGCTTGGCCATCAAGCAGGGCCTGTCTATAGTCAATACGCCGGGCCTCATCGACGCCCACTACCGAGGGGAACTCAAGGTTATCCTCATCAACCTGGATCCCACCAACGACATCCAAATCAACAAAGGCGACCGCATAGCCCAACTCGTCATCCAAGAAGTCCCCACGGTCAACCTCATAGAGGTAGACGAACTAGACGAAACCGACCGAGGCAAAGGAGGCTTCGGCTCCAGCGGCATCGCCTAGGGCGCTCGTATCCCTCCCGCCCGGGGCTTACCTATATC
>DBEZXW010000092.1:0-65916 GCA_048291725.1 Collinsella sp.
CCATTTCAAATGGTTCGATGTCTGCCCGGATGCGACACATCTGGTGTGTCCATCCTCGCAGTATCCGGTTCTCAAGGTGCACGCCCCGCGGCTGATCCGGTTCCACCGGGCCGCGCGGCAAGGAGATATATTGCCAGACCGCGAAGCTCTGTGGGACGTCAATTCCACTCTTCACAAGTCCTACACAACATATTGCTTTCTATAGGTAATAGAAAGACTGGTGCGGATCTTCCGCACGTATCAGATGATGACCCTTTGGTTCAGGAATATATAGAGATCGGTCACCTGTAAGTGTTTATCTACCCGCGCTTTTAGCAATGTAAACCGCGCTTCAGATAAAAAGAGGGAGCGCCGCGCACAACGCGACACTCCCCTAGCGATTCAAGAGAATCTATTAGGCCTCGAGAGCCTTCTTGGCGATGGTAGCCAGCTCGTTGAAGGACTCGATGTCCTCGTAAGCCATCTGAGCCAGGACCTTGCGGTCGAGCTCGATGCCGGCAACCTTCAGACCGTGCATGAACTGAGAGTAAGAGATGTCGTTCAGGCGAGCAGCAGCGTTGATACGGGTGATCCAGAGAGAACGAATCTCGCGCTTCTTGTTGCGGCGATCACGATACTGATACTGCAGGGAGTGCTGGACCTGCTCTTTAGCATGCTTGTAAGTACGCGAAGCGGCACCGTAGTAACCCTTCGCACGGTGCATAACGGTACGGCGCTTCTTCTTGGCGGCAACAGCGCGCTTAATACGTGCCATGTTCTATCAACTCCTAGACGGTAAAACGAAAAACGGGAACGCGAACTTAGGCGAGACGCGACTTGATGACCTTGCGGTCGGCAGCGGCGATCTCGGTCTCCTGACGGAAGCCACGCTTACGCTTGGTGGACTTCTTGCTCAGGATGTGGCTCTTGAAAGCCTTGGCGCGCATAAGCTTGCCGGTACCAGTCTTGCGGAAACGCTTCTTGGTGCCGCTGTGGGACTTCATCTTAGGCATGAAATACTCCTTAATCGGTTACAGAACACTAGTTACTTGGTATCGCTTGCCGCTTTATCCTCATCGAAGGCGCCCTTAATCGGGGCGAGCAGCATAAGCATGTTACGGCCTTCCATCTTAGGCTTGGACTCGACCGTAGCGTAAGGCTTGACATC
Organism: Collinsella sp.; assembly: GCA_048291725.1. Lineage (GTDB taxonomy): Bacteria > Actinomycetota > Coriobacteriia > Coriobacteriales > Coriobacteriaceae > Collinsella. The sequence goes on from DBEZXW010000092.1 coordinate 1,148, forward strand.
CTCGGCGAGACGCTCGAGAACGTTAAGGCCCTGCTCCGGGTGAGCCATCTCACGGCCGCGGAACATGATGGTGATCTTAACGCGTGCGCCCTTCTTGAGGAAACGCAGAACGTGGCCCTTCTTGGTCTCGTAGTCGCCAACGTCGATCTTGGGTCGGAACTTCATTTCCTTGACCTCGACCTTGGACTGGTTCTTACGAGCAGCCTTGGCCTTCATGGCCTGCTGGTACTTGAACTTACCGTAGTCCATGACCTTGCAGACCGGCGGCTCCGCGTTGGGAGCGATCTCGACCAGGTCGAGACCCTGATCGTCGGCGACGCGCTGGGCATCGCGGATGGCGAACAGGCCGAGCTGAGAGCCATCGACGCCAATCAAACGGCACGAAGATGCAGTGATCTCGTCGTTGATGCGGGTGTCATCAGACTTAGCTATTTTCCCTACCTCCATTCATAAAAAAATAACCCGACGCTTCTCAGCAACCAGGTCGTACACATAGAGTTCCTCGATTTGAGGAAGGGAATCTAAGTTGTATGACCAGTCAGCTGCTCATTGGCGCCAAAAGGTGGGAACCCTCGAGTTCCTCTTTAGGGCATTGCGGGAACAACGCCTTGCGAATAATAACACGTACAGCGCGTTATCACATTACGTACACGAAAAAGGGGGCCGCAACCCCCTTGAACGCTCACTTGCATGTATGGTGCCCGAGGCGAGACTCGAAGGGCCTTCGCTTCGCGAAGCCCCGGGCTTCGGACGCGCGGCGCCCTCGCCACGCTCCGCTACAAACAGGCCGCAGGCCTGTTTGCTTAACGCTTCGCGCGCTCACGCGAGTTCGGCACGAAAAAGGGGGCCGCAACCCCCTTGAACGCTCACTTGCATGTATGGTGCCCGAGGCGAGACTCGAACTCGCACGTTGTTGCCAACGGTGGATTTTGAGTCCACTGCGTCTGCCAATTCCGCCACTCGGGCACGCAATGCGTGAGTTAGTTTATCACAGCTTTCTACCGATTAGTCCGAAAATGGAACTTCGAGCATTTCGATGAGTTCGACCGTGCGGAGCATCTCGCGCTGACGGCATCCGCGACCGTCGACCGAAGCCTCACCCATCTGGTTATCGTAAGGGTCCTCGCGCATGCCGTTGAAAGAGGGCTCAAACTCTGCCTGGAATCGATTGTTGGCCACCATACGCCACGGGTCGAGATTGCCAAAGTAGTGACGGCGGCGCCACTCCTCCCCCATCCTGCGAGCAGAAGATCCAAATGACACGTCGGCGTTGAGCCAACCGGTCTGCGGCGTATAGAACTCTGCCCAGTCGTGCGACCCCACCGAATTGGGCGCAACATACAGGCCGCTCTGCCAACGGGCGGGCACACCGGCAATACGGCACATGGTGATAAACGTAAGCGCCATAACACCGCAATCGCCGCGAAGCGAATGCGCGCAGTCATCGGCAATTGATCCCAAAAGCAAGTACGGCGGCTGATAGCGATAGTCGATATACTGCGTCAGGTAATCATAGATAGCACGGGCGCGATCGAGCGGATCCTCGAGTCCGTCAACAACACCGGCCGTCAGCTGCTGCAGATACGGCGTGAATGCAATGTGCGGACGGTCCTCAGAAATATCCTCAGGCAGAGGCGCGTCCATACATGGATGCGCCGGAAGCGCACCCCCATAGACATCGCGATAAGCGGCATCGATTTGATAGCGATAGGTCACCGAGAATGAGCGCTCACTCGAAGAAGACCACGAAGCGGTACGCGCCGAAGCGTTCGCGGGAGCAACAGCACCCTCCGGCGTCATATCGAGAACCTCGATATGAGACTGTTGACGACAGGCGGCGGCAACGGGCAGCCAAGCGCGAACGGTCTCCCCCTCTAGAGCGCCGGGGACAGACAAGGACGCCTTAAGCGTAATAACGCGAGTCAATCCGTTTTGCGACTCCATCTCCTTGAGCATCTCGTTGCGCAGTGCTATTCCGTCCGTAGAATCGGGACGCATGCCGGGGACCTCTTTGGGATATACGCGAAGCGAATCGAGGAAGTTGTCGAGAACGAACAGCTCACCATCGATAAAGCGCCAGTCAATACGCTTACGGTCAATCAGATCGTTAAACTGCTCCTCGGTAAACTCAGGCCACTCCTCGCGAATCATCGCAAAAGCTCGATCGCGCGACACCGAAAAATGAAGCGGCGTCTCAAGCATGCGATACCGCTCGGCACGAACGCAGGCAGCAAGCGAGGGATCGGGATTTTGGGCAAGTAGACGGTCGCAGGCCTCAATAGCCTGCGAAAGATACCCCGCGTCCTTTAAACGCAGAATCTCGGGTGGCAAGCCAACATCTAGAAAACGGAAGTCATCATTGCAAACATCAACAGAGCAACCAACAGGACCCTCGTCAATAACCTTCCCATCCGAAGGCAACACATTAACAACAGCCATACCAAACTCCAAGTCATTAGAACTCTTGAAGCCCATTGTAGCGAGATAAAAAGAAAGCCCCAATAAAGGAACCCTCAACACCGATAAACGGTACCTCTAAAAATGAATTCAGCCCAGTAACCCTGTAGCGAGTTAACAAAGGAGGTCCCGTTCACCCGGAGCTTTTCCCATTGCGCGACTTCTGGCAAAGCCAGGTGAGCGCAAGGGAAAAGCGTAGGGTGAACGGGGCCTCCGGCGGGAAGTTAAACCGCTACTTACGCCTTGTTGACGGAGCCAAACTCCTCCATGAGCTCCTTGGTGCGGGCAACGATGTTGTCGCGACCAGGCTTGAGGAGCTTGCGGGGGTCAAAGCCCTTGCCCTGCTGATCCTTGCCAGCCTCGATGTACTCGCGAACGCCCTTGGCAAAGACGAGCTGCAGATCGGTGTTGACGTTGATCTTGGAGATACCCAGGGAGATGGCCTTCTTGATCTGATCCTCGGGGATGCCGGTGCCACCGTGCAGGACGAGGGGCAGGTCGCCGGTCTGAGCCTTGATCTCGCCCAGGCGCTCGAAGGAAAGGCCAGCCCAGTCGGCAGGGTACACGCCGTGGATGTTGCCGATACCGCAGGCGAGGAAGTCGACGCCCAGGTCAGCAATCTGCTTGCACTCAGCAGGATCAGCGAGCTCGCCGCTGGAGGTCACGCCGTCCTCGGTGCCGCCGATGCCGCCGACCTCGGCCTCGATGGACATGCCCTTGGAGTGGGCAAGCTCAACGAGCTCCTTGGTGCGGTCGAGGTTAAGCTGGAAGGTCTCCTCGTGAGAGCCGTCATACATGATGGACGTGAAGCCGGCCTCGATGCACTTGAAGCAGTCCTCGTAAGAACCGTGATCGAGGTGAAGGGCGACGGGAACGGTAACGCCCGTGGCCTCGACGGCAGCCTTGACCATGTCGGCGCAGACCTTGAAACCGCCCATCCACTTAGCGGCACCAGCGGTGCACTGAAGGATCAGCGGAGACTTGGCCTCCTCGGCGGCCTGGAGAATAGCCAGGGTCCACTCGAGGTTGTTGGTGTTGAAGGCACCGAGACCGTACTTGCCGGCCTCGGCCTTCTTGAGCATGTCTGCTGCGTTGACGAGCATAAAAGAAACCTCCTGTAAGGTTGCTCCGATAACGCCTGAGATTTTACCACGACATACCCGAGCATAAACGTTCGTTTGTTCACGAATACCATCCGATTGGACAAATTTTGACCGTTTGCCCCACAGAATCGACCCACTGGGGAAAATAGCTTGACGATTGAGCGGTCTTCGTGGTTCGACAGACGGCTTCGAGCCTACATCTGCATAAACGGGTTCTGCATAAGTTCGCGCGCCATCGTGGTCGAATCGCCATGGCCCGTCAAGCAAACGGTATCGGGCGGAAGCATCTTGGCAAGTTTGGAGAGCGAGCGCATAATCGCCGCCTCGTCACCGCCGGAAAGATCGGTACGACCGTGGCTGCCCGGGAAAAGCGTGTCGCCCACAAAGGCGATGTTCCCCTGCTCGGTCGCGGCGAACAGGACGATGCCGCCCGGCGTATGCCCCGGCGCCTCGATCACCTGCAGGCAGACGTCGCCCACCTCGATTGTATCGCCCTCGGCAAGCAAACGCGTCGGCTCACCCGGATCGGGCGTCTCGATACCCCACATGGCGCGCTGCTCCTCGATATTTGCGCGAGGTACCGTCACGTCCTTAGCGCACAACTCATATAGTGCGCTGTCGCCAACGACAGCTCGAACCCCGGCAACCCCGCCAACATGGTCGGCATGACCGTGCGTGCAGACAGAGCCGAGTACGCGCACCTCGGGATGCGCGGTGCGGATATGCTCCACAAGACGCTCGCCCTCCCACGCCGGATCGACGATTAAGCACTCGTCATTCGAAATCACGGCGTAACTGTTGGTCTGAATCGGGCCGTTGACGAGCGCCTCAATCGAAGCCGCACCTCGGGGTGTCAGGTCCAAAGTCATATCGTCCATGCGCATGCCCTCCTTCTAAAATACGTTCGAGGCACCAAACGATGCCTCGAACGTAACCAATATCTATGATGCTGAGAGGCTCTCGCACCTACACACGGCGCTTGAGCTGAGCTCCGCCTTCGCCGGGCATAAGACGGCGAGCGTCGTAGACCGAATCGACACTGCTGATGGAAGCCAGCAGCGGATCCAGGCCGCTCGCATCCGAAATCTCGACCATAAAGCGCAGAGTCGCAATACCCTCGCGGTTGGTCGAGGTGGCGGCGGAAAGGATATTGCCGCCTGCATCGCCAATGGCAATGGTGACGTCCTTGAGCAGGCCCATGCGGTCCAGGCACTCGACCACGATCTCGACCTGGAAGAGAGTGTCGGCAGCACCATCCCACTCTACGTCAATCATGCGCTCTGGGTGCTCCATGAGGCCCTTGACGTTGGGGCAGTTGGCGCGATGCACTGAGACACCTCGGCCACGCGTGATGAAGCCGACGATATCGTCGCCCGTCACGGGGTTGCAGCAATGAGCAAGACGGACCAGCAGGCCACTGTTGCTCTCGCCCTTAACGATAATGCCGTTACTTGCGCTCTTGCCACGCTTTTGCGGCTTGCGGTTGGAGCCGCGGGCCGGCTGTTTCACGACCTCGGCGATAGCCTCGGCCTTGGTGAGCTGTTCCTCGGGCTTGGGGTCCAAGATTTGCTCGACCTTATTACCCACAGCGCGCGGGGCAACCTTGCCGGCGCCGACGGCAGCAAACAGGTCCTCGAGCTGCTTGAAGTTAAACTGCTCCGCCACGGCGTTGAGCGCACGCGTGGAGCGCGGCGTGGAGATGCCATACCCGCGCTTGCGCAGGTCCTTGGCCAGCATATCGCGGCCGGCGGCAGCGTCGTCGTCCTTAGTCGCGGCGGCAAAGTAGCGACGGATCTTGGACTTGGCCGAAGGCGTCTTGACGATCTTGAGCCAATCACGCGACGGCTTGGAACTCTTGTTAGTCAGGATCTCGACACGGTCACCCGTCTTAATCTCGTGCGTGAGCGGAGCCACCGCACCGTTGATTTTGGCGCCGACGCAATGGTTTCCCACCTCGGTGTGAACGGCATAGGCAAAGTCGAGCGGCGTGGAGCCGGCACGAAGCGCCATGACCTCGCCCTTGGGCGTAAAGACGAAGATCTCCTGATCGAAGAGGTCGACCTTCAGCGAATGCAGGTATTCCTTGGCGTCGGTGATCTCATCAGACGCAGCCCAATCGAGCGAATGCTTGAGCCAGTTGATCTGGTCGTCCAAACGTTGAGCGTCATTGGTCTTGGAAGCAGACGATCCGCCCGACTTCTTATATAGCCAGTGGGCGGCAATGCCGTACTCGGCCTGCTCATGCATCTCGTAGGTTCGAATCTGAATCTCGAGCGGACGAGCCGTGGGGCCGATGACCGTCGTGTGGAGCGACTGGTAGTTATTGACCTTGGGCATGGCGATATAGTCTTTAAAGCGACCTGGCATAGGGTGCCACAGCGTATGCACCGCACCGAGCGTGGAGTAGCAATCGCGCACCGAATGGGTAATAACGCGCAGCGCCACCAGGTCGTAGATCTCGGAGAACTCCTTGCCCTTGCGCTTCATCTTTTGGTAGATGGACCAATAGTGCTTGGAGCGGCCGTTGATCTGGAAGTCCTCCAGACCAATGCGGTTGAGCTCATCGGTAAGCGTCTTGATGGTCTCGGCAAGGTAGCGCTCGCGGACCTCGCGCGACTCCGCCACCATGCGCGCGATGCGCTGGTAGGCATCGGGCTCCAGGTAGAAGAAGGACAGGTCCTCGAGCTCCCACTTAATAGAGCTCATGCCCAGGCGGTCGGCCAAGGGCGCGTACACGTCCATGGTCTCGCGAGCCTTAAACAGGCGACGATCCTCGCGCAGGGCCGCCAGCGTACGCATGTTGTGCAGACGGTCGGCAAGTTTAACGATGATGACGCGGATGTCCTTGGACATGGCGAGGAACATCTTGCGCAGCGTGAGGGCCTGCTTCTCGTCCATGCTGTCGACTTCGATGTTGGTGAGCTTGGTCACGCCATCGACGAGCTCGGCCACCGTATCGCCAAACAGGCCGGAAACATCGGCAAGCGAGGTCTCGGTATCCTCAACGGTATCGTGCAGCAGCGCGGCGCACACCACATCGCAGTCCATCTTGAGATCGGCCAAAATGATGGCAACCTCGACGGGATGGTTAATGTACATCTCGCCCGAGCGCCGTTTTTGGTTGCAATGCTTCTCGGCAGCAAAGCAGTAGGCCTGCTCCACCTTGGAGAAGTCGTCCTCATTCATATATTTGAGGCACAAGCGCTCCAGCTTGTCGTAGCTGTCCGCCATAATCTCGGGCGGCAGCTCATCGGCATGCTTATAGTGCTCCATCTCCGAAAAAGGCTGGAGGGTGGAATCATGGGCGGTACGGGCTGCGGCATCCATCGAGGTCCCCTTCCCCTAGGCCCGCGGAACGATCGGGCGGTTAACTTTGGCTAGCATATCAGAAGCGCACGAATCGAGTGCCCAGCTCCGAAAAGCCGAGAACTCCATGCGCGAGCGCAAGCCCTCCAAATAGCGAATCGACCTGCTCAATTGCACGCGGCCGGGATTTTCGGCCATCGCGATGCGACGAGTGTCGTCAAACCCCGAAACGCGACAGAAACCAAGCTCTTCGAAGATTCCCAGGCCACTTTCCACCGAGCGCTCGTCGACCGGCGTGCGAGCATCGATGGCAAGGCACATCTGCGCGATGTCGATATCGCTCGCGCTAAAGGAATCGTCCCCGGTCTTGCCGCGGTTGGAGCGCCACATGGTCTGCAACGCACGATAGAGCGTGACGAGCTCGTCGCGCTCGGGCGCATAGCAGTCGAGTAGGCGCTCGTTAATGCGGGCATCGCGCGACGAATAGAGCAGATGGATCACGGCGGGCTGGCCATCGCGACCGGCGCGGCCACTCATCTGGTTAAACTCAATGCCGCCAAACGGCATGTGATAGAGCACGACATGACGAATATCGGGAAGGTTGACGCCCTCGCCAAAGGCAGAGGTCGAAACAATGCAGCTGAGGCTTCCGTCTCGGAATGCTTCCTCCACGCGACGGCGATCGGAACGCGCAAGCCCCGCGTTATAGAACGCGATATGGGTTGCGCAATCGGGCACACGCTTGCGCAACGTCTTGGCGAGCGCCACGGACTGGTCGCGCGAATTGACGTAGATGACGGTCTTTTCCCCCGTCGCCACAATCGACACCAAACGGTTTTCGCGGCTCGCAAGATCGCGGTCGTCCTCGAGCTGCAAGTTCTCGCGCACGGTCTCGTCGACCACCGTACGGGTAATCGGCAGCACGCGGGCAAGCTCCGCAACGACCGGAGCCGTCGCGGTGGCCGTCGCCGCCATAACGACCGGATCGCCCAGGGCCTTGAGGATATCGGGCATGTCGAGGTATGCGCTCCGGTCGCCGCCCTTGGCAAGACCGGCATGATGCGCCTCATCGATAACGACAAAACCGATGCGCCCCGAACGCGCAAAGCGGTCGCGGTGAATGGACAGGAACTCGGGCGTCGTGAGCACGATGCCGGTGCGGCCCGAAGCCAAGCCGGCAAACACGTCATCGCGCGCCGCCTCCACGGTCTCGCCGGTCAGCACGCCCACGCCAATGCCGAGCGCGGCCATCGTCGACGAGAGGTGATAGGCCTGGTCGGCAACGAGCGCACGCAGCGGATAGACAAAGATGCTCGCCCGCCCACGAAGGACCGCCTCGCGCGCGGCGTGCACATGGAAGATGAGCGACTTGCCACGTCCCGTCCCCATAACGGCCAAAACGCTCTGGTGGTCGGCGAGCGCGTCGAGTGCCTCGACCTGCGCGCGATGTGGCTGGTTCGAGCCGATAAAGCTATGGATAAGCGAGCGCGTGAGCTCGGTATAGGAAAGCTGGGCGAGCGTCTCGCGCTTGCGCGACTCCAAGCGCAGGCCGGAATCCGCCGGCTGCACGCCACGACGAAGCTCACATGCCGGATCGTCGACGCTGGGCAGCGTGGTATCGCGGACCAGAACATCCTTGACCATGAGCTTGGGCTTCACACGACCCTGCCAATGCTCGGCAACGGCCTCGAACACCAAGTCGACAGCGCTATCGCAGTTGATGAGCTTATCGATTTGCGGCACGCGGAACATAATGGCCGGCACACTCGCGGCGCCATCGGTCGCCACAAAGCGCATGTGCTCGCCGGTCTTACCCACCACGGCGCGATCACACATCGTCACGCCCTCGGCAGCCAGCAGCGGCACCTTATTACCCTGGCCAAACGGCTCAAGGCGGGAAATCTGCTCGATGGTCTCGATATTCAATTCGGAAAGGTCGACCGTGGCGGCAACCTCGTCGGTGTCCTCAAAGTCCTCGGCGGGAAGCTCGGACAACACGGCGGAAAGGCGACGGCGGAACTCGTCGAGCTTGGATGCCTCGATAGTCACACCCACCGCACCGGCATGTCCGCCGCGACGAATCATCAGGTCGGAACAGCGCTCGATGGCGTCAAACAGGTTAACTTTGCCCACCGAGCGACCAGAGCCGCGCGCGATACCGTCCTCGATCGAGAACAGCAGCGCCGGCACGTGGTAGCGGTTGGTCAGACGGCTTGCCACGATGCCCTTGACGCCCTCGTGCCAGCCTTCGCCGCCCACGACGATCGCGCGTCCGCCGTCATAGGTCTCCTCGACCTTTGCCATGGCATCGCGCGTGAGCTCCGCCTCGATCTCACGGCGCTGGCGATTGATTTCCTCGAGCTCGGCGGCAAGCGCGCTCGCTTCGATGGGGTCGCGGGCAAGCAGCAGGTCGAGCGCCAGCTTGGGATCAGCCATGCGGCCGGCAGCATTCAGACGAGGGATGAGCGAAAACGACAGGCCGTCGGCCGTAATGGTAGAAAGGTCGGCCTTGGCAAGTGCGGCAAGCGCGATATAACCGGGGCGGGTCGTCACGCGCATCTGCTGGATGCCCTCGGCGACCAGTGCGCGATTCTCGGGCGTGAGCGGCATCATGTCGGACACGGTGCCCAGCGCCGCGACCTCTATCAGCGAACGCCAATACGACGGCTTGCCCAAACGCTCGCCCAGGACCTGCACCAGCTTAAGCGCCACACCGGCACCGGCAAGCTCGCGCGAGGGGCCCTCGTCCTCGAGCTTGGGATCGGTCAGGGGCACGCCCTGCGGCACCTGGTCGGACGGCTCGTGATGGTCCGTGACCACCAAATCGATCCCCAGACTCTCCAGATAGGAGACCTCTTCCTTGGCAGCAATACCGTTATCGACGGTCACAATCAGGTTGGGTTGAGCGAGCTCGTTGACGCGGTCGAGCGCCGCACGCGACAGGCCGTAGCCCTCGTCAAAGCGGTGCGGAATAAACGGCGTGACGTTGGCGCCAAACGAACGTAGCGCCTCGGTCAACAGGCAGGTCGACGTAATGCCGTCAACGTCAAAATCGCCAAAGACTGCAATGTGCTCGTGGTTGCGAATAGCGCGCTCAACGCGGTCGGCAACGACCGACATGCCCGGGATAATGAGTGGGTCGGCCCAGTCGCGATCGAGCGAAGGCGTCAAAAACAATTGGCCCTCTTTGATGGAGCCAATGCCGTGCGCGACCATAATGCGCGCCACCAGCCCAGGAATGCCCAGACCAGCCGAAAGTTCCTTTTCGAGCTCGGGATTTTGCTGAGCGACCGCCCAGCGATGCGTCGTCTTAAGCGATGACATAGGCACCCACCCCCGATAGGGGCAGGTCGCCGCGATACCTCTCACGGTTCATAGCGATGAGTCCTCTGTGTATGCCCGCTTCGGCAGGCAGATCTGTTGAACGGATTTATTATACCGTGCGGCGCGGACGCAAATCGCCGCAGCATGCCGCGGTTTCGGTAAACGATGCCGGTAATACCCTCGAAATAATCGAGCGTTTCTGACGCACGGACACATGTGAGCGTCTAGCATATCCAGTCAAAACGGATTCACGAGCAAAGGGAGTCACAAGAGCATATGAAGCAATGGGTTGGACTGGGCAAGTTTCTCGCGGGGCACATGCAAATCATCGTTCCGATTTGCGTGGCGCTCGGCGTGCTCTTTCCTCAACAGATCGGCGTTCTCAAGCCCATCGTTCCCACCTTGTTTGCCTTTATGACGTTCCAAGGTGCGCTCAGCAACACCTTTCACCAGGTAGCCGAGGTGTTCCACCGTCCGCTGCACCTGATTGTGGCATTGTTGGTCTCGGCGGCGCTTATTCCCATCGCGGCCTATGCCATGGGATCGTTGTTCTTTGGTTCCAACCCCAACCTTGTCTGCGGCATCGTGCTCGAATACAGTGTGCCCGTGGCAGTCACCGCTTTTATGTGGATCAGCATGTTCGGCGGCAACGGCCCGCTCGCGCTCACCATCATCCTGACGTCCTCGGTCATCTCCCCTGTGACGATTCCGCTTACGCTCAAGCTCCTGCTAGGCGCCACCGTCTCGATCGACGTGCCGAGTATGATGCAGAACATGGCCTTTATGATCGCCATCCCCGCCGTTCTCGGCATCGTGATCAACGAGCTCACGCGCGGATGGGGGCACGAAAAACTCTCCCCCGCGCTCTCGCCCGCCTGCAAGTTCATGATGATGGGCGTTATCGCCTCCAACTCCACCGCCATGAGCGAGTACGTGCTGCACATGAACGCGGTGCGCTTGGAAGTCGTCCTCTTTATTTTGGTCTTCGCCATCAGCGGCTTTGTCGTCGGCATTCTGGTCGCCCGCGCGCTGCATCTGCCATATAGCGAAACGACCACCATGTGCTTTACCTGCGGCATGCGCAATATCTCTTCGGGCGCCGTCATCGCCACACAGTATTTTCCCGGCGAGGTCGTGTTTCCCGTCATGTGCGGAACGCTGTTTCAGCAGGTGCTCGCCTCGCTTATCGGGCACTTCTTTGAGCGTCTGACCGGCGAGGAGCGCGCCGCCCAGCGCAAGCGCGTCGAGGCCGGCCGCGATGCAATGGCGCGCTAAACCGTCCGTAGTGTGCGGGCGCTCACTTTACGATGTGAGCGCCTCCAGATGTGCGCGGAGTCGCTCCGCATCGACATCGAGCGTGGTCTCAGCATTGACCTGAGCCAGCCGATACCCGACAAAGTAGGGTGAAACCACCCAACGTGGAAGCGCCTTGGCAATGGTTCGGTCGCTCATGTGATAGAAGAACAGGTTGTACGACTCTGCACGACCGCCATGGTGCTCGTGCAAGATATAGCGCAGAGCTATCTGGATTGCATCGGCGAAGAGATCCGCCTCGGCTTGGTCTCGCATGCCATCGCTGGCGGCGATTCCCTGCGGGGCTGAAACGTTGATCTCAAAGAACCCCATGATCGGTTCGGTTGAGATATTGACCGAGATCCTCCCCTGTTGCCAGACATTGATGCCTTCGAAATTGGCAGAAGTCAGCGAAGTGTAGCCGTCTTCCTGCTCCAAACCCACAATCTGCATGTGCGGATGCACGAGACTACCGCCCGAGAGCGGACCCTTGTTCTTGTACATGAGCACGCTTCGATACTGCTGTGAATCGATCATCTGCTGCCAGCAACCCAGGGCAAACCGCATCACATGGTGGAGTTCATCCGGCTCGTAGGTCACCAGGTCGGCATCGTGATCGGCCGACTCGATCAGCACGGTTTGACGGGTGGCGCGCAGGGTCTTGAACTTATTCTCGAGCCAAATGCAATCGCCATCACGGCGAATGATGTCGGTGAGCCCTTCTGTATCGCAAAAAGGGCACGCGGTGCCGGGACGACGGTTGTCGTCGGGCTTACCGTTCGCCTGCTGAACGTCAAATACCAGCGCCACGGGTTATACCTCCAGCGGCACAATCTTGGTGCCATGGAGCTCGGAGACGCCCAGTGCCGCCGCCACGGTATCGCGGTTGGCCGTGGAAATGCCGCCGCCGGGAAGGATGGTCAGGCGGTCTCCCGCACACTCGATAAGACGCGACAGATGCTCCAGGTTGTCCTCGATCGGCGTGCCGGCGGCACCGCCGTGCGTCAGGATGCGCGTAACGCCGCAATCGGCGAGTGTGTCGACGGCATCGAGTTGAGCCTCGGGCGAGAGCTGGTCAAACGCCATGTGAAAGGTGATGTCGATGGGCTCACGCTTGCATTCCTCGGTCGCGCAGCCCGCGGCCATCACGAGGGCGCCCAACGTAAGCTCGTCGAGCGCCCATCCGCCAGCGCAGGGCTTGCAGCAGCCAAAGACCAAGCCGTCAACGCCGGCGCTCACGGCAAGGCCCAGGTCCATCTCCATCATACGCAGCTCGTCCTGGTTGTAGTGAAAGTCGCCGCCACGCGGGCGAATCATGCACATCACCCGTGCATCGTGCTCGTGAGCATAGTTGGTCGTAGCGCTGATAACGCCGGCCGAGGGCGTGGTACCACCGACGGCAAGGTTATCGCACAGCTCGATGCGCCCCGCACCGGCCTCGATGGCCGCCGGCACCCGCTCAAAGTTCTCGGCACAAAACTCGTACAGCATAGATAGACCCCCAAAGACAGCAGATGTTTTCCGACGGGCATTGTCACACATCCCCATGAAGTTGCGGTGGAATAGGGACTCATTTGGCCTCTGGAGCCCGTATTCAGTCCCTATTTCACCGCAACTTAAAAGGGGGCGCTGACCGGGTTGGTCAGCGCCCCCTTTGTTGAATGGATTAACCGCCCAGATAGGCCTTGCGGACGTTGTCGTCGTGCAGGAGCTCTTGGCCGGTGCCGGTCATGGTGATTTTGCCGGTCTCGAGCACGTAGCCGCGCGTGGCGATGGAAAGAGCCATCTGTGCGTTTTGCTCGACCAGAAGCACCGTGGTGCCGGCCTTGTGCAGGTCCTCGACAATCTGGAAGATCTGCTCAATCAGAATCGGCGCCAGACCCATGGAAGGCTCGTCGAGCATAAGCAGTTTGGGGTTACTCATAAGAGCGCGCCCCATAACAAGCATCTGCTGCTCACCGCCCGAAAGGGTGCCGGCGACCTGGCGACGGCGTTCCTTCAGGCGCGGGAACTGCTCGTAGACGCGCTCGAGGCCCGGAGCCACCGTGGACTTGGGCTGCGTGTAGGAGCCCATCTCCAGGTTCTCCTCAACCGTCATCTGCAAAAAGGCGCGACGACCCTCGGGAACCTGAGCCAGGCCCTTACCAACCAGCTTGTCGGCGGGCGTATGGGTAATGTCCTCGCCCATAAACTTGATGGAGCCGGTCTTGGAGCGCAGCAGGCCCGAGATGGTCTTGAGCGTTGTGGACTTGCCGGCACCGTTGGCACCAATCAAGGCCACGATCTCGCCCTCGTTAACGTTAAAGGAGATGTCCTTGATGGCGTGGATGGCGCCGTACCAGACGTTGATGTTGTAGACGGAAAGCATCGGCTCTGCCATTTAGTTCTCCCCCTTATCCTGCTTGCCCAGATATGCCTCGATAACGGCGTCGTTGTTCTGGATCTCCTCGGCCGTACCCTTGGCAATGACCTTGCCAAAGTTGAGCACGCAGATGCCCTCGCAGATGTTCATAACGAGCGACATATCATGCTCGATAAGCATGATGGCGATGCCGAAGGTGTCACGAATCTTGACGATGTTCTCCATAAGCTCCGCGGTCTCGGACGGGTTCATGCCGGCGGCAGGCTCATCGAGCAGCAGCAGCTTGGGGTTGGTGGCAAGCGCGCGGACGATCTCCAGACGACGCTGTGCGCCGTAAGGCAGCGATCCGGCCTGCTCATTTGCCAGGTGTTCCATATCAAAAATGGACAGCAGCTCCATGGCGCGCTCGTGGGCGGCCTTCTCGTGCTTCCAATACGTCGGCAGGCGCAGCACGCCCTCAAAGCCGGAGTAGCGCTCCTGGTTGTGCAGGCCGACCTTAACGTTGTCCTCCACCGTCATGGTGTTGAACAGACGAATGTTCTGGAAGGTACGGGCAATACCCATGCGGTTGACCTGATAGACCGACTTGCCCGAGGTGTCCTCACCGTCGAGCAGGATGGTGCCGTGCGTGGGCTGATACACCTTGGTGAGCAGGTTGAAGACCGTGGTCTTACCGGCACCGTTGGGGCCGATCAGACCGGCGATCTCGGTCTTGCCGATAGTCAGGCTAAAGTCGTCGACCGCCTTAAGGCCACCGAACTCAATGCCCAGGTGGATGCACTCGAGTGCCGGGCGCTCGCCCAGGTCGCGGTCGGGAACGATGGCGCCAGAAGGATACGGGACCATCTTGCCCTTGTTGAACTCAAATTTACTGGGCATCGGCTGCCACCTCCTTCTTGGAAGCAAAGCGATCCTTGACGCGACCGAAGAACGCCTTGAGCTGCGGGTTGTTGGTAAAGATCATGACCAAGATCAGCACGATGGCGTAGATGAGCATGCGGTAGTCCGAGAACTGACGGAGCAGCTCGGGAAGCACCGTGAGCAATGCCGCCGCGATGACGGAGCCGCGCATATTGCCCAGACCGCCCAGGACCACGAACACCAGGATGAGGATGGACGTGTTGAAGTCGAACTTGGTGGCGGAGAGCTGCGAGAAGTTACCGCCGAAGAGAGCTCCGGCAGCACCGGCGAGGGCAGCGGAAACCACGAAGGCGATCATGCGGTACTCGGTGACGGAGATGCCCACAGACTCGGCAGCGATCTTGTTGTCGCGCACGGCCATAATGGCACGGCCGGTACGGCTGCGAACCAGGTTGAGCACGATCACGAGTGCGACCATGACCAGGATGGCACCGGCGAGGAAGGTCGAGTACGTCGACACGCCCGAGGCGCCCTGGGCGCCCTTGATGATGGCGGTGCCGTCCTCGAGCAGGTGCAGGTCATCGATCGTGGAGTTACCCGTGATGTTAAAGATCACATGCAGGCCGCGGGAATCGACGCCCACAATGAGGCAGGTGACGATCTCCTTGATAATCTCGCCAAAGGCCAGCGTCACGATAGCCAGGTAATCGCCGCTCAGACGAAGGACCGGGATGCCAATCAAGAAGCCCAGGATGGCGGCAGCGATGGCGCCGACCACGATACTGATGATAAGGCGCACCGGATCGGAGGGAACGGCGCTCTCCAGCGCGACGGCGGTGACGATTCCCGTATAGGCGCCGACACTCATAAAGCCTGCGTGGCCCAGCGACAAGTCGCCCGCGATGCCGACGACGAGGTTAAGGGAAATGGCCATGACGATATAGGCCGTGATGGGAACCAGCTGACCGGCGATCATGCGCGGAATCATGTGGTTAGACTGCATAAAGAACACGATGGCGAAGGCCACGATGCACATGGCGTACGTGACAAAGTCGTGACGCGTCTGCTTGTCTTTAAGAAACTTCATAACGCTCACCTACACCTTCTCGGGGACGTACTTGCCCAAGAGGCCGGCAGGCTTGACGAGCAGGACGATGATCAAAACACCAAAGACGATGGAGTTGGCAAGGCTCGTGGAAATGTAAGCCTGCGCCATCGCCTCGATGATGCCGATGAGAATGCCACCGACAAAGGCACCGGGGATGGAGCCGATGCCGCCGAAGACGGCGGCGTCGAAGGCCTTGATGCCAGGCATGGCACCCGTCGTGGGCTGCAGCACCGGCGAGTAGGAGCACAGGAGCACGCCGGCGATGGCGGCAAGCGCCGAGCCGATGGCAAACGTCATCGAGATGGTGCGGTTGACGTTGATGCCCATGAGCTGAGCGGCGGCCTTGTCCTCGGACACGGCGCGCATGGCCTTGCCCATCTTGGTCTTACCTGTAAAGAACATCAGGCCGGCCATGATAACCAGGCAGGCGACGATGGTGACGAGCGAGACGGCGCTTACGTTGAACTTGGCCAAGAACTCCGGCACCTGGAAGGTGACGAGCGAAGTGAAGTTCTTGGGCGTGGCGCCCCACAGAAGCTGCGCGGCGTTCTGCAGGAAGTAAGACACGCCGATAGCCGTGATCAGAACGGCCAGCGGGCCTGCTTGGCGCAGCGGCTTATAGGCCAGACCCTCAATGAGAACGCCGAGAACCGTGCAGACCACACAAGAAAAAATTACAGATACCCAGCCCGGGAGGCCGAGATACGACGTGGCGCAGAACGAGACATAGGCACCGACCATGATGACGTCGCCGTGAGCGAAGTTCAGCATCTTGGCGATACCGTAGACCATGGTGTAGCCCAACGCGATGATGGCGTAGACGCTGCCCATGGACAGGCCGTTGACCAGGTATTGGATAAAGACCGTCATGTTCCACATCCCCCTTTCGAATAGGTTTCCAGTTGATGTATGAAACAGGGACGTTACATCGTCCCTAGATACCAAGCAAGCAGGGAAGGCCAAAACCTCCCCTGCTTGGGATCAAAACCGCTCTATGTAAGGCGGCCAATTAGGCCTGTACGTACTTGCCGTCGGTGATGACGTACGCCGTGGGCTCCTTCTGGACCTGGCCCTTATCGTTCCAGGTGAGCTTGCCGGTCAGACCGTCAACGGTAATCTTGAGCATAGCCTTGGACAGCTTCTCGGCGGCCTCGGTCGGGTCGGCGTCGACACCAAGACCGGCCTCCTTGAGGGCCTCGGCCACCGCGTGCACGCCATCGTAGGCGTCGGCGGCAAACTGGTCGGGGGTATCGCCGTACTTATCCTTGTAAGCGTTGACGAAGTCGGCGTTCTTCTCGTCGTCGGCGGAGAACGGGGTCATGAGCAGCAGACCCTCAGCAAGAGAGGTATCGAAGCCCTCAACGCCCAGGATGCCGTCCATGCCGTCGCAGCCCATCATCTTGACGTCGTAGCCCATGTCCTTGGCGTTCTTGAGCAGGACGGACGCCGGCGTGTAGTAGATCGGCGCAAAGATCATGGTGGCGCCGGCCTGCTTGGCCTTGGTCAGCTGGTTCGTAAAGCTCGTGGCGGAGTCGTCCTTAAAGGTCTCCTCGTCAACAATCTCGAGCTTGGACTCAGCGGCCTGGGCCTTAAAGGAATCTGCGATGCCCGAAGAATAGGCGTCGCCGGAGTTATAGAACAGCACGAACTTCTCGTCCGCATACTTCTGCGCCAGGAACTTGGCAGCGTTGACACCCTGGTTGGGGTCGGTGAAGCAAACCTGGAAGACGCAATCCTTGCCGTCGGTGACGTCCTCGGAGGACGCGGACGGGGTGATCATGAACGTCTTGGGGTCGTTACCGCACTCGGCGGCAACGGCAACCGACGCACCCGTGGTGGTCGGGCCGACGAGGGCCTGCATGCCCCAGTCGAGCAGGGTATTGAAGGCGTTGACGGCCTTCTCGCCGTCGGCCTGGTCATCCTCGGCCTTGCTAGCAAGCGGCAGCTCCTTGGTCGAGAAATCCTTGCAGCCAAGCTCGACACCCTGGGTAACGGACTTGCCGTAGGACGCGTTGGCACCGGTCAGCGGGCCGATGGTGCCGATCTTAAACGAAGCGTCGCTCGAAGCGGAACCGCTGTCGCCGCCGTTGGAGGAGCAACCAGCTAGAATGGACATCGCCCCCAGACCTGCTGCGCTCGCGATAACGCTCCTGCGATTCATAACAGGGTTCAATGACTTACCGGTGAGGCTCGACATGCGGCTCTCCTCTCAAATCTCGTCGGGTTTCGGTTACCCGACAGGCCATCCTTCGCCATGCTCGGCGTTCGCAAAATACTAGACGCTTTAGTTAAGGAAAGTGGCGATTATTTCAACTTTTCTTTGGATTTGTTCATTTATCCATAATTCTGCGTATTTCTATTACTTTATGCAGTAATGCCACTTTATTGTGTGAAAGTAATGTTTCCGTTCTGTTACAGGCGTCCCTGCCCTGAATAAAACGGCCTCACCGGTCGCGCTTTATGCGCACTTAGGCGGCGATGTACTTGCCGTCCTGGATCACATAGGCCGTGGCGGGCTTTTCGACCTGGCCCTCGTCGTTCCACGTAAGCTCGCCCGTCAGGCCCTCAATCTTGATCTTGCGCATGGCCTTGGCAAGATCGTCGGCAATTTCGGCACCATCGGCCGAAATGTCAATCCCCGCCTTATCGATAGCCTCGGCGATTGCGTGGACGCAATCGTAAGCGTCGGCGGCAAACTGGTTGGGCGTCTCGTCGTAGGCATCCTTATAGGCCTTGACGAAGTCGGCATTCTTCTCATCGTCAGCCGAAAACGGGGTCATGAGCAGTACGCCCTCGGCAAGAGAGGTATCGAAGCCTTCCACAGAGAGCAGGCCATCCATGCCGTCGGTACCCATGAGGGTCATGTCGTAGCCCATGTCCTTGGCGTTCTTGAGCAAAACGGACGCCGGCGTGTAGTAGATCGGCGCAAAGATGAGCGTGGCGCCGGCCTCCTTGGCCTTGGTGAGCTGGTTGGTAAAGCTCGTGGAAGAGTCGTCCTTAAAGGTCTCGGTATCGACGATGTCGAGCTTGGACGCCTTGGCCTGCTCGGCAAAAGCGTCGGCAACGCCCGAGCTATACGTATCGCCGGAGTTGTAGAACAGGGCGATCTTGGCGTCCGCGTACTTCTCGGCCAAGAACTTCGCGGCGCTGGCGCCCATGGTGGGATCGGTGAAGCAAACCTGAAAGACCGTGGTCTTATCCTTGGTGACGTCGAGAGACGAGGCCGAGGGCGTGACCATGAGCATGTCGTCGGCAATCTCGCCCGAGACAGCGACGGCAGCACCGGTGGTGACGGGGCCGACGAGAGCCTGCATGCCCCAGTCGCACAGGGTATTGAAGGCGTTGATAGCTTTCTCGCCGTCAGCGACGTCATCCTCGGACTTAAGCGAGAGCTTGAGGTCCTTGGTCGAGAAATCCTTGGCGGCGAGCTTGGCACCCTTCTCGGCCGAAACGCCATAGGTTGCCGCGGCGCCGGTCAGAGGGCCGATGACGCCGATCTTGAAGGTCTTGCCGTCATCGGCGGAGCCGCCGTCCGAGCCACCCGACGAGCAACCAGCGAGCGCCGCGGTGCCACCGAGCGCCGCGGCGCCAGCCAAGAAACTCCTGCGGTTAAGTACGTTGTTGATGCTAAACATGGTGTCCCCCTTTTCGCTGGCCGCGGTGCGGCCGTCTTGCGGTACAGGGCAAACCTTATGGTGCAAACGTTGACAGTTTGTTACGGAGTTCCGTTTGTAGCGAGCATGTTTCCAATGTTTCCGCAGCGTTTCGGGGGTGCCGTTTTGTGCGACTCCTGTTGCCTGGCGAGCACGCGCTCTCGGTTCACGCTAGAATGCACTCAACCTTTAAGCGGTTAATCCATCCATAAGATGCACGAAGGAGCTATCTATGAGCGAACCCCTGCGCACCGTGAACGTCGGTCTGATCGGTCTTGGAACCGTCGGCGGCGGCGTGGCCCGTCTGATCAAGAGCCACCACGATGAGTACCTGGCCGCCTACGGCATCGACCTTAAGCTGACCCGCGCCTGCGCGCTTGCCTGGGAGCAGGCCGAAGCTGCCGGTATTGAGCGCGAGGCCTTTACGAGCGACTGGCACGACGTCGTCACCGACCCCGCCGTCGATATCGTCGTCGAGCTCATCGGCGGCGAGCACCCCGCGACCGAAATCTTCACCACCGCCTTCGAGAACGGCAAGCACGTCGTCTCTGCCAACAAGGCCCTGCTGGGCCGTCATGTCGAGACGCTCGCCGAGAAGGCGCGCGCGTGCGGCGTGCAGATTAAGTGCGAGGCCAGCTGCGGCGGTGGCATCCCCATTGTCAGCACGCTCGAGCACGACCTGGTGGGCAACAAGATCCTGACCATCGCTGGCATTCTCAACGGCACCACCAACTACATCCTGTCGCGCATGGACGCCGAGGGCGCCGATTACGCTGACGTGCTCGCCGACGCCCAGGCAAAGGGCTATGCCGAGGCCGACCCGTCCGCCGACGTCGACGGCTTCGATGCCGCCAGCAAGACGGCAATCCTCGCCTCCATCGGTTTTGGCACCCGCGTTACCACCGACGATGTTTACCAGCAGGGTATCCGTACCATCGGCGCCGAGGACATCGTCCAGGCCCGCGAGCTCGGCTACACCATTAAGCTGCTCGGCATCGCCCGCAATACCGACGCCGGCGTCGACGTCCGCGTGCATCCCACGCTGATCCCCGCCGACCACATGCTTGCCAAGGTCAACGGCGCCATGAACGCTGTCTACGTGGTAGGCGACGCCGTGGGCGAGACCATGTTCTACGGTGCCGGCGCAGGCTCCTTCCCCACCGCGAGCGCCGTCGTGGGCGATATCCTGTCGCTCTCCGAGCAGATCAGCCGCGGTGTGGCTCCGCTGCCCGAGATTGAGCCCTATGGTCACAACCTCGCCTTTAAGCCCATGGACGAGCTCCAGACCAAGTACTATGTGCGCCTGAAGGTCGCCGACCGCGTAGGCGCCCTGTCCGAGACGGTCGACATCTTTGCCAAGCACAACATCTCGATCTCGCTCATCAACCAGGTCGAGGACGGCAAATCGGGCGTCAGCGATGCCTGCTCGGTCATCTTCCTGACGCACCGCGCGCTCGAGAAGGACGTCCAGGCTGCCGCCGCCGAGCTTGCCAGCGTCGACTGCGTGGCCGAGGTCGCCAACGTCCTGCGCATCGAGGACGTCGAGGCCTGGACCGAAGGCGTTATGGCGAACTAGTCCACTACTTCGAACCTCAACGAAGCTCAACGCAAAAGGCGCGCTGCCTGCATCAACCGCAGGCAGCGCGCCTTCTTCTGTTTTGTAAGGGAAACTGCGTCCCGGCATTTCAGCTCAGAACGGGATGCCGTTTCCCCCCAGAGCCCTCATGAGGAAACTGCATCCCATTTTGGACGCCGATTCTGGGACGCACTTTCCACAACGGGCCTCTCGCGGAAAGTGCATCCCACTCTGGACGCCAATTCCGGGATTCATTTTCCGCGGCGGTGTCGGCTACCTGCCGTCGTCGTCCTGGGCTTCATCGCGCGCATAGAGCTCCAGCATGCGGCGGCGGTATTCGCGCACGGCGAGCTTAGCGCGCTCCAGGCGGCGACGCTCGCGCGGAGTCAGCTCGGACGGGTCGACCTCGTCTCCATAGGTCTTATCGGCAAGAAGATGTGCCGCGTCCACAATACGGGCATCGATATGGCCGCTCGCCGCCTCAGCGGAAAGACGCTCGGCAATCGTATCGAGCGTAGGCAGGCCCTCAAATACGCGACCATGGCCATGCGATGTCAGCAACTCGTGCTCGCGTGCGAGCAGGCTTGCCAAATCGTGATGAGCACGCAGGATGTCGAGCGCATCGGATGGATGCTCGGCAACTTCTGCCACGGCGGCAACCGGCGCGGCGTCGACCACGCGGTAGAAGAGCTGCGCGAGCAATGGCATCAAGAACACCGTGATGGCACCAGCGGCAACCATGACCGACGCAATATCTTGCGACAGCGCACCCGCGTTGACGGCAACGCTTGTCACGGCAACGATGATCGGCAGGGCCGTGGTGCAGTACAGGGCCACGGTAATGCGGCCATACGCCGACACATCGCGCGTCGCGGGACAAATGCCCATAGAGATGAGAATGGGCACGGCACGAATAATCAGCAACGCCACGATAAAACCCGCGAGCAAGCCCGGGCGCGACGCCACGGCCGTCAGGTCGATCTTTGCGCCCGATACGGTAAAGAACACCGGAATCAAAAAGCCGTAGGCCAGGCCGTCGAGCTTGGTCTCGAGCGTATGGTTGCCCTCGGGGATGATATAGCGCAGGACAAAGCCGGCGGCAAAAGAACCCAACACGATGTCGAGGTCAAAGATGGCCGAGAACGCCACGAGCGTGACCAGGATGAGCACCGTCAGGCGCACGAAGGTCTGCGACGTGGTGTCGGCGCGTTCCTCGACAAACGCAAAGAAGCGGCTGCCGACGCGCTTGGAGCGGCTCGGGACCACGGCCAGCAACACGCAAACCACCGCAAACAAGCCAAGGATAACGAGCGTTTGGATGCCAGTGCGGGCAGACAACAGCACCGACATGGCGAGCACGGGACCGAGCTCGCCCCAAGTGCCATACGCGAGAATCGAGTCGCCCACGCGCGTGCCGGTGAGCGAGCGCTCACGCATAATGGGCACGAGCGTACCGAGCGCCGTCGAAGTGAGGGCAAGCGTCACGGCGATACCGTCGAAATGACTGACTGAGAACCACGGGGTAAAGCGCACGGCAAGCCAGGCGATACCAAACGTGACGACCCACGTCGCCAAGCCGTAGCGCCCCTCGACGCCCGTGATGCTCTTGGGGTCGATCTCAAAGCCGGCAAGCAGGAACAAAAAGGCCAGGCCCAGCTCGGACACAAGCGAGACCTCAGCATCTACATGGATGACGCCGAGCATATGGGGTCCCAGCACCGCGCCGAGCACGAGCAAAAAGACCGTCTCGGGAACGGGTTTTCCGGGAATCGCCGAGGCGATAAAAGGACTCGCAAAGGCCACGAGTGCGATGATGGCGAGCGAAACGAATGCCATGTGATGCCTTTCTCTTGTTTGCGCTTCACTGTAGCACCCTCGCCGTCCTCAACGCGCCGCGAGCTGTCGTATCATAGTGAGGTTTACAAACATGTGGCTCAAGGCGACCGCAGGGCAGACCCCGCAAACCGACCGCTGCCGCATACCGTACCGTACGCCCAACCGATCAGGAAGGCAGGAACCAATGGTCTCTCGTATCTACGTGGAGAAGAAACCCGGGTTCGACGTCGAGGCTCAGCAGCTCAAGGGCGAGCTGACCGAAATTCTCGGCATCAAGGGCATCGAGGCCCTGAGGATCATCAACCGCTACGACGTCGAGGGCATCGACGAGGAGCTTTTCCGCTCCTGCGTGCCGACCGTCTTTAGCGAGCCCCAGGTCGATGTGACCTACGACGAACTCCCCGCAAGCGATGGCGCCGTCTTTGCCGTCGAGTTCCTGCCTGGCCAGTTTGACCAGCGCGCCGACTCCGCCAGCGAGTGCGTGCAGCTCATCAGCCAGGGTGAGCGCCCCGCCGTGCGCTCCGCCAAGGTCTATATGATCTCGGGCGCTCTGGACGAGGCCGCCATCGAGGCCATCAAGCACTACGTGGTGAATCCCGTCGAGGCCCGCATCGCCTCGCTCGACCTGCCCGAGACGCTGTACATGGAGACTCCCGAGCCCCAGCCCGTCGAGGTGCTCGACGGCTTCCGCAAGCTCGACGAGGCCGGCCTTGCCGCCTTTATCGCCGATCGCGGCCTTGCCATGGACGAGGCAGACATCGCCTTCTGCCAGCAGTACTTCCGCGATGAGGACCGCGACCCCACCATCACCGAGATCCGCGTAATCGACACCTATTGGTCCGACCACTGCCGCCACACCACTTTCGGCACCGTCCTGGACGACGTGACGATCGACGACGCCGTGGTGCAGCAGGCCTTCGACCGCTACATGGAGATGCGCCATGAGCTCGGTCGCGACGCCAAGCCCGTCTGCCTCATGGACATGGGCACCATCGGCGCCAAGTACCTTAAGAAGACCGGCGTCATGACCGATGTCGACGAGTCCGAAGAGATTAACGCCTGCACCGTCAAGGTGAAGGTCGATGTCGACGGCGAGGACCAGGACTGGCTGTTCCTGTTTAAGAACGAGACCCACAACCACCCGACCGAGATCGAGCCCTTCGGCGGTGCCGCCACCTGCGTGGGCGGCGCCATCCGCGACCCGCTCTCGGGCCGCAGCTACGTGTACCAGGCCATGCGTGTCACCGGCGCCGGTGACCCCACCGTCCCGGTTTCCGAGACGCTCGAGGGCAAGCTGCCGCAGCGCAAGCTCGTGACCACTGCCGCCGCCGGCTACTCCAGCTACGGCAACCAGATCGGCCTTGCCACCGGTCAGGTCAACGAACTCTATCACCCCGGTTACGTGGCCAAGCGCATGGAGGTTGGCGCCGTCGTGGGCGCTACCCCGGCAAACCACGTTCGTCGCGAGTGCCCCGCCCCCAACGACAAGATCATCCTGCTGGGCGGCCGCACCGGCCGCGATGGCATCGGTGGCGCCACCGGCTCCTCCAAGACCCAGAACACCGAGTCCATCGAGACCTCGGGTGCCGAGGTCCAGAAGGGCAACGCCCCTGTCGAGCGCAAGCTGCAGCGCCTCTTCCGCCGCGGCGACGCCTGCCGTCTGATCAAGCGCTGCAACGACTTTGGCGCCGGCGGCGTCTCAGTCGCCGTGGGCGAGCTTGCCGACGGCCTGTATGTCGACCTGGACACCGTGACCAAGAAGTACGACGGCCTGGACGGCACCGAGCTCGCCATCTCCGAGTCCCAGGAGCGCATGGCTTGCGCCGTCGCCGACGGTGACGTCGAGGAGTTCATGGGCTACGCCGCCGAGGAAAACCTGGAGGCTACCGTTATCGCCGAGGTTACCGCCGAGCCGCGCATGCGCATGGCCTGGAACGGCGTCGCTATCGTCGACCTGTCCCGCGAGTTCCTCAACTCCAACGGCGCACCCAAGCACCAGGTCGCCCACGTCTGTGCCCGCAGCGTGTGGCAGCCCAGCTGGGCCGGCACCACGCTCGCCGAGCGCATGACCTCGCTCGTCACCGACCTCAACGTCGTTTCCAACAAGGGTCTTTCCGAGCGTTTCGACTCCACCATCGGCGCCGCGACCGTGCTCATGCCCTTTGGCGGCAAGACGCAGCTCACCCCAAGCTCGGCCATGGTCGCCAAGTTCCCCGTGGACGGCGAGACCACCACGGCGAGCGCCATGGCATGGGGCTTCAACCCCTATCTGATGGAGGCCGACCAGTTTGCGGGCGCCTACCTGTCCGTGGTCGAGTCCATCGCCAAGCTCGTGGCTGCCGGCTTTGAGCACAAGCGCGCCTATCTCTCCTTCCAGGAGTACTTCGAGCGTCTGCGCACCGAGGCCGAGCGCTGGGGCAAGCCCACGGCAGCCGTCCTGGGCGCCCTCATGGCCCAAGTCGACCTGGGTGCCGGCGCCATCGGCGGCAAGGACTCCATGAGCGGTTCGTTTGAGGACGAGACCGGCGAGCTCAACGTTCCGCCGACCCTGATCAGCTTCGCCGTCGCCGTGGGCAAGGCCGCCCGCGCCGTCTCGCCCGAGTTCAAGGGCCTCACGCACCGCGTCGTCCGCATCGCCCCCGCCACCTATGGCGAGGACTACCGTCCCGACGCCCAGCAGTTGCTCGCCGCGTTTGACGCCGTCGAGGCGCTCACTGCTACCGGCAATGCCCTGGCCATATCCACGCCCGGCTACGGCTGCGGCGCCGAGAGCCTCTTTAAGATGTGCGTCGGTAACCAGATCGGTATCGAGCTTGCCGAGGATGTAGACGTGGAGAGCCTCTTCACCCCGCTCTACGGCAGCTTTATCGTCGAGCTCGCCGAGGACGCCGAGCTGCCCGAGGTCGCCGACGGCGTTGTCGTCGAGCCCCTGGGCACCACCGTCGAGGGCTATGTCATCGACACCGGCTCCGAGGTCATCGAGCTCGCCGAGCTCCAGGAGGCCTGGGAGAGCGGCATCGAGGGCGTCTTCGCCTACCGCAGCGCCGGCGAGACCCCCGAGGTCGAGACCATCGACTTCCGCGCCAAGGATATCCACGTGTACGGCGGCGCCAAGATCGCCCGCCCGCGCGTGATCATCCCCGTGTTCCCCGGCAACAACTGCGAGTACGACAGCGCCCGCGCCTTCCGTGCCGCCGGTGCCAAGGCCGACACCTTCGTGATCAACAATCTCACGCCCGAGGCCGTCGCCGAGAGCACCCACGAGCTTGCCCGCCGCATCCGTGCAAGCCAGATCGTTATGATCCCCGGCGGCTTCTCGGGCGGCGACGAGCCCGATGGCTCCGCCAAGTTCATCACGGCGTTCTTCCGCGCTCCTGAGGTCACCGAGGCAGTCCGCGACCTGCTCAAGGCCCGCGATGGCCTGATGCTGGGCATCTGCAACGGCTTCCAGGCCCTGATCAAGCTCGGCCTGGTGCCCTACGGCGACATCGTCGATGCCACGCCCGATGCGCCCACGTTGACGTTCAACACCATCGGTCGCCATCAGAGCCGCCTGGTGCGCACCCGCATCTCGTCCAACCTGTCCCCGTGGCTGTCGCAGTGCAGCCTGGACGACCCCTACACCGTCGCCATCAGCCACGGCGAGGGCCGCTTTGTCGCCAATGACGAAGTGCTCGCCCAGCTGATCGCCAACGGCCAGGTCGCCACGCAGTACGTGGGCGAGGACGGCAAGCCCAGCATGGATCTCTCCGTCAACCCCAACGGCTCCGCACTCGCCATCGAGGGCATCACGAGCCCCGACGGCCGCGTCCTGGGCAAGATGGGTCATGCCGAGCGCCGCGGCGACAACCTGTACCGCAACGTGCCCGAGCATGTCCCCGGCGATAAGTTCATGCCGATCTTTGAGAGCGGCGTGGCCTACTTCGCCTAAACCTTTCCCATCGGGTACAATCCCTTCGGGTAACAACACCCGCCACCGACACATCAGGTGGCGGGTTCTTTTTTTGCTTCGCGCATGTAGGAAGGACATCATGGAAAGCCGCAAGCCGTATCTCGCCACCCTGCCCGGACTCATCCTGGGCTGTCTTGTTTGCTGTGCACTCTGGGGATCGGCCTTTCCCTGCATCAAGATCGGCTACGCACTCTTTGGTATCCCGGCGCACGATAGCGCTTCGCAGCTACTCTTTGCAGGTTTACGCTTTACGCTTGCCGGCGTCCTGGTTATCGTTGGGATGAGCGCGGCCCAACGCCGCCCCCTCGTACCGCAAGCGCGCGACATCAAGCCCATCTTTGTCTTGTCGCTCTTCCAGACTATCGGGCAGTACTTCTTTTTCTACCTGGGACTCTCGCGCGCCAGTGCCATGTCGAGCTCCATCATCGAGGCCAGCGCCAACTTCCTCGCAATCCTCTTTGCCGCCCTGGCATTTCGCACCGAGAAGCTCAATACGGCCAAGGTGCTTGGCTGCGTGTTGGGCTTTGCCGGCGTCGCGCTTGTCAACCTTTCGGGCGCAGATGGCACCTTTGGCTTCACGCTCGATGGCGAGGGCTTTATCCTAGCCTCCACTGTCGCGGGCGCTCTTTCGACCTGCCTGATCGGCATCTTCTCGCGCAAGCACGACGGTGTTTTGCTTGCCGGCTGGCAGTTTTTAGTCGGCGGCCTGGTCCTCACCGCCATCGGCTTTTTGATGGGCGGCACATTGTCCCCCACCGAAGTCGCCCCCGCCATCGCGCTCATCATCTACATGGCGCTTATCTCCGCCGTCGCGTACTCGCTGTGGTCCCGCCTGCTCGCCGTCAACCCCGTCAGCCGCGTGTCGGTCTTTGGCTTTATGAACCCGGTCTTTGGCGTGCTGTTGAGCGCACTGCTGCTCGGCGAGGGCGCTGGCACGAGCCCCGTTACCGTCATCGTTGCCCTGTTGTTGGTCTGCGGCGGCATCATCATCGTCAACAAACCCAAAAAAGCCTAGCGAGCTCACCTTTTTAGGGAGGGCGTTTGCACACTTTAGCTTAATGGAATACATCGATGAGCTGAGGGCCGCCACGCACGCAAGCGTGCGACCCTTTTCCTAGCGTATCTGGATGCCGGCTTTCTTTTTCTCGGCCTTGACGCGGTAGAGCTCCGCATCGGCAGCGCGAAGTAAGTCTTGCCAGGTATCAACACTATCGCCGACCCGCGCGCAACCGATGGACATCCGCAATGCATACGGCACCTCGGCATGCGCGAGCTCGTCGTTGATTGTCGCGCACAGATGCATGATATCCTGTTCCGCCGCTGCCTTTTGGAGCACCACGAACTCATCGCCACCATAACGCGCGATAAAGCCACCAGACGCCGAGCAGACCTCTTTGAGCGCAGCGGATATTACCTGAAGAGCATGGTCGCCCTCCACATGTCCATAGCGATCGTTAATCTGCTTAAAGCCGTCAGCGTCCATCATAAGCAGATATACATCTTCGGCCTGATCCACATTTGAAAAGAGCGACAGCATATAGGTCTCAAAACGGTTGCGGTTGTTGAGTCCAGTCAACGGGTCAGTCGAGATCAGTTGCTCCTGGCAGATGATATAGAGCAGCAACATGCTAATCATTATGCCGACACAAAGGCCAGGCACCGAGTATACGATCTGAAAGGTACCGCCCACCAGAGCGGGAACCGCAAAAAAGGCGAGGGTGCGATAAATGGCCTTCTTTTGCAGGCTTTCGACTTTTCGAGCCTGAATAAAGGCATGCAAGGACGTATATATGACGTAGCAGTAGCTAACGATAGGCTGAATCATATAAAGCGCTCCGCGACGATATACGCCCCGCGCATCGATATAGAACATAGCGTGCGTCCAGTAGCTGGTAAATGCCAGAACGACCACCAATGCGGTTGGCAACGTTAAAAGTACCACCCTATAGGGCGTGGTCAGGAGCCGTGAGCCCTGCATCGTCTCGGAATAGAAAAACCAAATGAGGCACGCGATGGCGAACAGCGAAAACGAAACCGCGTTGGAAATCCAGTTGGCCGTGATGCCTACAGGAGTGCTCACGCCGTCCGAGAGCGTCCAGATCATATCGAAGAAAATGTAGGCAGCAGACGTGTAGCCCAGCATGCTAAACAAAAGCTGCTGGGTGCTCGAGAACAGGGAGCGACGGCTTCGTACGGCAAGTCCGATAAGAATAATCATGCACAGCAGGAATATCTCGATCTTGAGTGCCTTAATCACCAGGTGCCATTCCCTCTATATCCAAGTGGCCAGAATCGCCCGAGTCGCGCCCAGGCGCCAAACGCCCCTTTCTCCGCAGGGGTAAGGGGAATAATAGCAGAGCGCCCGAACATCACTGCAAAACAGTTTCCGTTCGGGCGCTCGGACGGCGCGAACTGCACGCCGGAATCAATTATCGGTAACGGCCGTTACTCGCCGTCGATATCGGTCGCGACGGCCTCCTCAATAGCCTCGACGCCTTCGACCGACAGATCCTCTTCGCCGTGGCAGAACTTCTTATCGACCCAGCCGGTCAGAATCGGGGCCATGATTGCCGTGATGATGACGGCGGTGGCGATCTGCGCATACGCGGTGGGCGCAAGCTCGGCATAGCGTGGCGCGACCTCGGCAAGGGCAACCGGCGTGGTCATAGCCGTGCCGGCGATGGTGGAGCAAGCAACGGCGGCCTTGCCGTTGCCGCCGCACAAGCGCTCGAAGGCAAAGGTGATGGGGCCAACGATAAAGAGGGTGATGAGGCCCAGCAGGATGCCCGAGATACCGCCGGTGATAAAGCTCGACAGGCTCATGGACGCACCGAGCTGAAATCCGATGACAGCGATCGCGGGATTGGCGCCGGGGACCA
This sequence comes from Collinsella sp., assembly GCA_048291725.1. Classification (GTDB taxonomy): domain Bacteria; phylum Actinomycetota; class Coriobacteriia; order Coriobacteriales; family Coriobacteriaceae; genus Collinsella. The sequence continues at coordinate 30,858 of DBEZXW010000092.1, forward strand.
GCAGGTTCTTGATAAACGGGAACAAGTTGCCCAGGACCATGCCGATAACAAGCGGCAGGATGGATCCGATGATAGTGCCGACGGGGATGTTGGCGAGACCCGAAACACCAAGGATGATCATCGTGACGGCGGGGCCGGCCGTAAAGAACAGGATACCGACGGCGCCCTGCTCGGACTCATCGCCGAACTCGCCCATGATGCCCGTATAGAGCGCCATGTTGCAAAACGTGATGCCGCCGATGATAGACACGGAGCTCAGACCCAGGAAGTTGTCGTTAAATAAATATGCCACGCCCAGGCCGAGAGCCGCTGCGACGACCAGCTTGGGGATCAGCACGACGATACCGGTCTTGATGGCGCCCGGCGTGGACTTAAAGCTGATGCCGGCGCCCACAAACAGCAGGATCGCGGCAACGATGGTATTGGAGCCACCGCGGCAGGCAGCCGTAAAGAAGCCGCCGATCTCAAAAACCTGCGGGCAGAAGGTGTTGAGTAAAAGACCGACGATCATCGGATAGATCATGATGTCGCCCGGGATGCGCGGGACCCTGAATTTCTTTTGCTCGTTGGCGGTTGCTTCCTGTGCCATGAAACCCCCATTTCCGCTGACGGGGTACAAAAGCCCACGTCACGCTTTGCTACAGTAAAGTTTGACCATGGTACCAGAAGAAATAGACCAGCTCGGTGAAAAATTCGACAAGTTGGGATGGAACGAGATTCGGCGCCCGCGACGCCACCCCTATATAAGGCTCAAGACGATATAGAGTACGATGCCCGAGACGCAGCACCACAGCATCGATTTTGTCTTGACCGCCACGACCACGACGCCGGCGGCCGCAATCCAGGGAACCAAGGCAGGCCAGAGTCCCGCATCGAACGCGCCGGGGCTCACCAAGTCGTTGGCGACCAGCGCGGCAAAGGCAGCGGGCGGGATATAGCCCAGGGCCTCGGTAATACGGGGCGACAGGGTCCGCCCGCGCAAGGCGAACGCCGGCGCGATGCGAAAGAACGCGATAGCAGCCCACGACGACAGCCACAGAACCAAGAACTCGTTAACGGGCATCGCGGGCACCTCTTCCGTCAAATACAGCATCGCACGCCAACGCAATGGCAATGCCGGCCACGACGCTTGCCGGCACGGCAATATTCGTGAGGCCCAAGAACTTGCATATGGCGACAGACACCGCAGCCATAACAGCAGCCACGACATTGCCGCGCGACAGCCACTGCGAAAAGAGCAGGCAGATAAAGAGTGAGGTGCAGACAAAGGCTGCAATGGCGGTGGGAACATCGACAACGGCGCCGACGATGGCGCCCGTCGTACACGAAACGCCCCATGTTGCGATAAGGATCACGTTGAGCACGAAGGACTCACGCGGGCCCCAATCCTCCCCTTCAACCAACTTGGCAAGCGAGATGCCGTATGCCTCCTCGGTAAGTGTCGCGGCAACAGCCAGCGTCTGACGCTTCGAGGCACCCGTCAGATGCGGCGCGATCGATGCCGAGTAAAGCGCAAAACGCGAGGAGATGGCGGCGACGCTCGCGACGATCGATGCTGCAGGCACACCCGCCAGCCACAGGTTGCAGATCATAAACTGCCCGCTGCCCGTCACAAACGTGCTGCTCAGGGCAAAGACCATCCAGGGCTCCATTCCCGTCTGCCCCATGATCATTCCGCACGGCGCGCCTATTGCAACATAGGTAAGCATCACTGGCCAGACGGTTCTAACGATTTTGAGCACCATACGTTTCTCATCCTGACAAGGTCTCCGAGCCGCATGTAGCGACACGGCAGAATCATCATCCGGCAGCAACCGAGTTCACCTACAATTGCCACCGGATCGAAAGACACAACTTTTTAGGAAGTCATTATGACAGCTATCGATCGAGACCGGGCGCGCGCGGCCTTCAAAAGCTACACCGATGCCTACGACGCCACCAACCCACGCATCGCGCTCAAAATCGAGCATACGTACCACGTGGCCGAGGCATGCGATGCCGTAGCGCGCGAGCAGGGCTGGTCGTCAGAAGATATTGACCTGGCATGGCTTTGCGGCCTGCTACACGATATGGGCCGCTTTGAGCAGCTGCGACGCTGGGACACCTTTAAGGATGCCGAGAGTATGAGCCATGCGGCGCTGGGCATCGAGGTCCTCTTTGGCGAAAATCCCGCCGATGCACCCGCTGTAACGAGCATCCGCGACTTTATCGATGACCCGGCAGAAGATGAACTCATCCGAGCGAGCATTGCCTATCACAGCGATTTCCGTCTACCCGCGCAGCTCGACGAGCGCACGCGAAGCTTCTGCGATATCGTGCGCGATGGCGACAAGATCGACATTATGCGTACCATCGCCGACAGCACCGTCGACACCATCCTCAAGGTGGACGAGAAGACGTTTCTCGGCAGCCGTTTCTCGTCGCCGACACTTGCCGCCTTTGACGAGCACCGCTGCGTCGCGCGCGACGAGCGCAACGAGCCGGCGGACTACCTGGTGGGGCTCATCTGCTTTATGTTTGAGCTCGTCTATCCAGCGAGCCGCGCGCTGGCGCGCGAGCAGGGCAATATCTACCGCCTGCTCGACGCGCCTTTTGGCATCACGCGGCCCTTTACCGACCCCGCCACGCAGGCAACTTGGAGCCGCCTTAAGGACGAGATGCGCGACTGGCTGGCGCGCGCCTAGCGCTCAAGCTGAGCCAGCAGCTCCTCGACGACCTCGACGGCATCGCCGACAACCTTGTACTGGGCAGTACCAAAAATGGGGGCATCCGGGTCCTCGTTGATGGCGATAATGCACTCAGCCCCACCGATGCCGGCAAGATGCTGGATGGCGCCCGAAACACCGATACTCACGAGAAGCTTGGGCGAAACCGATACGCCCGTCTGGCCAATCTGATGGCGATACTCCAACCAGCCGGCCTCCACGACAGGTCGCGTGCAGCCAAGCTCGGCTCCCAGAGCCTCGGCGAGCCTTCGCATCAGCGGCAGATTTTTCTTGGAACCAATGCCGCGACCCACCACGACCAGGCGCTCGGCATCGGCGATCGAAGCCTGCTGTCCCCACTCCTCGGCGGGAATCGAGATCTCGACACGAGCCTTAGCATCATCCGCAAGTGATATCTGGGTGATCGTGCCGGAGCGGCCGTAGTCGAAGTCGGGAGCCTTAAAGATACCGGAGCGCACCGTTGCCATCTGCGGACGGTGGTTGGGGCAAATGATGGTGGCCATCAAGTTGCCGCCAAACGCCGGGCGCGTCTGCTGCAGTAGGCCCGTCTCCGCATCCATCGAAAGCACGGTGCAGTCGGCCGTAAGACCCGTCTGCAAACGCACGGCAACGCCGGGTGCCAGTTCGCGACCAAAAGCGGTCGCACCGTATAGGATGGCCTCGGGTTTGCGTTCGGCTACCAAATCGCAGATCAAGTGGGCGTAGACCTCCGCATCGTTTTGGCGCAGGCGCTCGTCACGACAGGCCAGGACTTCGTCGGCGCCCGCGCAAACCAGATGTTCCAGGTCCCCAAGCGAGCCCTCGGGGCTTATGCCGACCAGTGCCACCAGACGGCAGCCGCGAGCATCGGCAAGCTCGCGCCCCTTGCCCATGAGCTCGTAGGCCACGGGAGCCACGGCATCGTGCTCGTCAGTCTGCACGAAGACCCAAATGTCTCGATATGCATCAAGGTCCACCGTACCAGCGGCCTCGTCACACTCGATCGTGATAGCGTTGACGGGGCAGGCGTCGACGCACCCACCGCATAGGATGCAGCCGTCGGTTACGCGGGCGCATCGGCTGGGTCGCTCGCCTTCCACTACGATGCCGCCCGAGGCACAGGCGCGAACGCAGCGACCGCAGCCGATACAGGCTTCGCTATCGATAATCAGTCCGCTCATCTATGCCATCCCCTCGATAATCTTGGCAAGCTTTGCCGCCTGCTCGGACGCCGTCCCCTCAACGGTCTCGCACGTTTGGTCACGGTCGGGCACAAACGAGCGCACGACCTGTGTCGGCGACCCGGCAAGACCGCAACGCACGGGGTCGGCGTTCACGTCGGCGGCACTGACCACGCGCACGTCCGCCTCCTCTGCCGCGCGAATACCGGCAATACTCGGCATACGCAACTGACCAATCTCCTTGGCAGTCGTCATCGCGCACGGCATCTCAAGGTACACCGTCTCCTCGCCGGCATCGCATCCGTGAACGAGCGCCAGCGAGCCACAGGTCGTAAAGCCCGCGCTCTGCACGCAACTCACGTCGGTCACGCAGGGAATCTCAAAGGCACCGGCAAGCTCGGGACCAATCTGGGCCGTATCGCCATCCACCGCCATCTTGCCGCAGATGAGCAGGTCGAAGTCCTCGTCGCGCGCCTCGATGCCGCATTTGAGAGCATAGGTGGTCGCCAGGGTATCGGCACCTGCAAAGGCGCGATCGGTCAGCAGCAGCGCGTCGTCGGCGCCTCGAGCGATGCAGTCGCGCAGCAGCGATTCGGTCGCGGGGATGCCCATCGACACCACCGTCACGCGCACGTCCATGCCAAAGCCGATAAAGTCGTCCTTCAGCGCCAGCGCGCATTCTAGGGCACTTGCATCGAAGGGATTAATGACCGCCTGCTTGCCATCGCGCACGATGGTATTGGTCTTGGGGTCCATCTTGACCTCGGTGCTGCCCGGCACCGCCTTGACGCACACCACCATATGGAAATCGCTCATCTTCACGCGCCCCCTTTCTGGACGAGCTCATCCAAGAGCTTCTCCGAAAACAGGTTACCGCGACCCAGCTGCCCGTCGGGATCGAGCTGGAGCTTGAGCCGCGCCGACTCGACCATGGCCTCGTGACCGTACATCGTCTCCAAGAAGCCCGCCTTGATCTTGCCGACGCCGTGCTCGGCAGAAACGGCACCGCCCATGGCCGTGACCTCGGAAGCCCACTGGGCAAACAACTCGCCACCGCGACGGTAATCCTGTGCATCGCGCGGCAGGATGTTCACATGCAGATGGTTGTTGCCGATATGTCCCCAGGCGGCAGACTCAAGCCCGCTTTCGGCCAGCGTACGGCGATAGAGGGCCACGACATCGGCCAGGCGCGCGTTGGGCACCGACATGTCCGAGCCCAGTTTGGTGATGGTGGGATCCGTACGGCGACGCTCGTCGATGAGCATGTTGACGCTCTCGGGCACCGCATGGCGGAAGAATCGCTGACACTCGCGATCGACCTCGGTGCGCGCGACCCATGTCGCATCGTCACTGCCGCCCGCAAGCTCCAGTACCCACCCCAAGTGATACAGCTCCTCAGTCGCCTGAACTTCGTCATCGCAGTCGAGCTCCACGTAGACACAGACCTTGGCCTCTTTGTCGAGCGCCGGCAGCGAGGCGAACGCGGTCGACTGCTCACGCTGACGACGCAGGATATCCAGGGCGCCCGCATCGAAATATTCGATGGCAGCCGCGTGGGACAGGACGGGACGCACAGAATCGGTGAAGGACACGGCCTTGTCTTCACTGTCAAAGAAACAGCTCACGCCCCAAACGACCGCAGGCGCCGCCTGCAGGGCAATCTCGAGCTCGGTGATGACGCCGATTGTGCCACACGCACCGATAAACAGATCGATGGCATCCATATCGTCAGCAACGAAATAGCCCGAAGCATTTTTGGTCTTGGGCATGGTGTAGTCGGGAAGGTCGAGCTCGAGCGCGCGGCCCTCTGCCGTCACGAGCGACAGATGGCGACCCTGGGTAAAAGCCTCGCCGCGCTGAAGCTCAAGCAAATCGCCATCAGCCAGCGCGACGTGGAGTCCCGTGATATGTGGGCGCATGGGGCCGTAGGCGTAGCTGCGGGCACCGGAGGCGTTACATGCCGCCATGCCGCCCAGACAGGCAGATGCCTCGGTGGGATCGGTGGGAAAAAACTGCTCGGGGGCCTCTTGAAACTCATCGTAGGCCTTAAGCGATGCCTGGTCCCAACCAGCGGTCGGCAGCACCTTCTTGCTCAGCTGCTTGCGCAGCTCCGAGAGCACAACGCCCGGCTCCACGCGCAGCAAAAATTGGCCTTGTTCATCGCGGCGAAGGCCCAAGTAGCGATTCATACGGGAAGTATTGAGGATATGCCCGCCGTGGGGCACGGCACCGGCGGCAAGGCCGGTTCGGGCGCCCTGAACCGTTACCGGGACACGCTCGGCATGGAGCTTTTCCAAAATGGCACGGACCTCGTTTTCCGTTGTCGGAAACGAGATGCTCGAGGCCTCGCCCGATGCGCGAGATTCATCGCGGCCATACTCTTCGAACTCGTCGGTGAAGGGTTTGATGGTTGCAGACACGCGAACTCCCCCTTTAGCTAACTACAGTATTTGCAGGGAGATGTTACCTCATCGTTTCGTCGACGTGTTCGAGACCGTCTCCATAATTGGCGATTTTTACGTTCGTGCAATTCGGCGAGCGGCTGGATTTCCTCGGCAGACGATGCTTTTGACACATATAGCCCCGCCGTCGCCGACCGCGCGATTGTCGCTTGAAAAAAGTTGGAGTATTTTTTGCCGCCATTTACCTGCGGAGACGCCAATCCGTCAAGCATTTGGTCAGAAATTGGTCAAGTAGCGACTGATACGGTCGGCGTCGACAGCCAAACCGATAGTAGTTTTGGCCCAGAAGCAGGGAGGTTCCCATGGCATATTACTGGCCCCAGTACGGCATCGCCATCGAAGTCGACGACGATCCCCATCTCCTGCCTTTTGACGAAGAGGCATTCCCCGATACGACGGTCTACCACGTTACCACCGATGTGATCTGCGACCCCGAGTCGTTCTCGGCGCTCGCCCACCACATCGCGCATATCCACGACATCGAGCTCCCTCCCGACTTCGAAGAACTCGTCTACTCGCGCCGCCTGATGCTTCACATGCTCTTTGGAGCGGACCCGTCCACCTTTGCGCGCATCTATGCCGCCAAAGATGCCGCATGAGCGCGAAGAAGCCGCCCCACTTTGCAGGTCTGGGGCATCGCAGGAAGCTCATCGTTGCCTGCTTGGCCATCGTCTGTGCCCTTGTCGCCGTAGGACTATACGCTTGGCAGTCGCAGCCCGTACCCGAGGCGGGCGCTTCGGTTACGACGGCCGAGGGCAAAACGCGTCAGGAAATCCAAGATGAGCTCGACGCCATCGTCCGCGACAACATGATGACGATTTCGGTCGCGCCGGTCGCTCAGCTGCAGGAGGACGGCAAGCTGCGCGTCAACGTGCAAAACGTCCAAGACAATAAATTTCCTCAGCGATTCCGCGTCATCCAAAACGACGAGACCATGTACGAATCCGGTGTGGTCGAGACCGGCAAGACAATCGAAACGTGCCCCGCCGGCGACATCAAAGAAGGCGAGGCGTACATCGAGATCCAGGCACTCGATGCAAAGACCCTCGACAGCCACGGCAATCCGACACGTGTCAAGGTACGGGTTGAGCAAGCCGAGAACTAGCCTTCCGGCCGACGCGGCACCGCACACAATTCACCAGCATTCGTCCAATCATCGCGGGGACGGCCCGCGGCGAATAGAAAGGAACGACCATGGACATCACCAGGAACATGAACGGAGCCAGAGCGCTCGTCGTGGGCGCAGGGCTCGCGCTCGCGCTCGCAATGGGTGCCGTCCCGACGTCAGCTATGGCGGCCGGGCGCGTTGGAACCACGAAAGTAATGGTCAGGACCGAGATCGACAACGTTGAGTTCAAAGTTCCGACGGTTATTCCCTTCGTCGCCAAGGCCGACGGCACGCTTCAGGGCCCCTCAGAAGACGCGACCACCATCGACAATCATTCGGCCTACGGCATCCATGTCGCCAACATGAAGATCGACGCCATGAACACCTGGACCATTGCTGCCGACGCCAAGGCCGGAACCGCGCAGAACTCCATCGACTTTAAGGTCGGCCCCGACGGCGCACTCCAGAACGCCAGCGCCGCAACGCAGGGGACGGGCCTCGATCTTTCCAAGAACGCAGCCTTCGACATGGGCTACCAGGGCATTGCCGGCGGCAAGGACAAAATTAAGCTCAAGACAAGCGGAAACGTCGCCCGCGTCACGCGCGACATCTTCCGCGTAACCGGCGAAGGCGATCAGGTTGCAACGATCACATGGACGGTCGAGCCCGGTGCGCACACGGCATAAGGCCGTCGCCCTGGCCGCCGCCGTCAGCATCCTAGCGTTTGGGCCAGCCATGGCCTTTGCCCAGCAAGAACAGGCGCAGGCCGCCACGCAAGTGACGGTCGACCTCTCGGAGCTCGACCGCGGCGACCGCGAGGAACCGTTGGCGCAGACAGGCGACAGACGATGGCTCTTGGCAGCAGGCGCCACAGCAGCAGGCGCGGGAACCGCCGGCCTCGGTCTGCACATCAAACGCAGCCAGAAACAAAACACGGACAGGCCGCACTAAATTAGCTAAGGAGACCCCATGGCATCGAAGAACCTTTTGCCCGTCGTCGCACTCTGCGGCGCGCTCGCAACCGGAACGCCTGTCGCCGCTTGGGCGACTCCTGTCATGGCAGACTCCTTACCAGTAGCCCTAAGTTCCGCACCAAATCCGTCGAGCGCCATTGCGTGCGAGCGTTTTTCGATCGCACAGGCCGTGATCTCAACCTCGGGATGCCTTCGTCGTAATACGGACGGCTCGATAGTCGTGGATATCAAGCGTTCGAACAAGGCAAACGGCTCCCAGGCGGGGTGCGCCGTCTGCACGTGGCGCTCGGTTGTGCTCGATGCAGATGGCGATCCATGCAATTTAGAGCTGCGCATCGACATCGCTTCGGTCGATGACTCGGCGAACGGAGCGAAGGTCGCCTTCGACGGTGCGTTTTTCGAGAAAGGAGGCGGTATATGTCTGGGCTGCGCCGCCGCGAATGCAGACGATGCGCAGCCCACCCTCTCATTCACGGCATCGTTGCGGCTGACCAAAGCCGGTACCGATGTTATCGCGGCGGGAGAAGCGTCCCTGCTGTTCTACGCCGTCAGCACCAAAGACACAGACGCTCATTTCGAGAAGCCAGCCGGATCACTCAGCCTTACACGAGGGATAGAGGCAGGCCCTATTGAAATCGATGCCCACGCGCAAAGCAGGCAACGCATTCTTGCCGACCCGGCGCTTCTCGAAATGGAGTGGAACGGATCCGGAGCCATCGGAATTCTCCCCTCCGCGTTTGACGCCAAGACGCTCCCCCCAAACGACGAACCCATCAACGCAACCATACAAGAAGAGAGCGCGGACAAAGAAGCAGGTGCGGGCGACACGCCGTCGCCGACAAACAGCGTCCCAGCTTCTCTCGAAGCGCCGAATGAGCCCGCTGCCGATCCAAACGATCCCGAGCTCGCGGACAGTCTGGGGCTTGCTGATCCTCAAGAGATCGATGAAGGTAACTGCTGCGTGCTTGCCGCGCTCGACCACACAGAGGTCATCGACGCTGCGAACATCGAAGTTGCCGCCGCCAATCAGCCCGTCCGCAAGTCGGCTATCATCGCATTTCCTGAATCCATCGAAGTCGTCTTTTTGCCATCGGGCGAGGTCGTGGCCCCAACACTGCTCACCTTGTTGGGCGCCAAGAATACTCGAAACGAAATTAAAAAGGTCACAGTTGTCGACCCTGCAACCACCGCCAAGCTGCGTCTATACGCCGTTCCCCCAGACGGAGGCAAGACCTTGGAATTCGATGGCGACACACTCCTGGCCTGGCGACGTCTGGACATTATGCAAGACGTCTCGTATCAGATCGAACTCGAAGGGTTTGATCGTGCCCGCGATGCCAATATCATCGCCGCGGCTATTGAATCCCCACAGCGGCTTATGACACTGCGCTTTGAATACTATCCCTATGTCCCGACAACCACCTGAGGCTTAAATGCCGCGCATCATTCCTAATACCACTTATATAACGTATTAGATGAGTCGCGATGTACCTCGCATTTCGTTCTGCTACGATTGCCACGTTGGCATCAATACAGGAGGGCTCATGCCGGGCTTGGGAACAATCATCAACGTTGTGCTTTTAGTTGCGGGCGGTCTTTTGGGATTAGCGGGCGGCCGCTTCATTACACCGCGCATCCAAGACACGCTCATGAAAGCATCGGGGCTGTGCGTCCTGTTTATCGGCCTTGGCGGCACCATGCAAAAGATGCTCCTTATCGATGGGAAGGCGCTAGCGACCACCGGCACCACCATGCTCATCGTCTCGTTCGCCCTCGGCTCGCTCATCGGCGAGGCCATCAACTTGGAGGCCGCCATCGAGAACCTTGGCGAATGGCTCAAGCGCAAAACCGGCAGCGAGGGCGATAACGAGTTCACCAACGCTTTTGTCTCGACTTCACTCACCGTGTGTATCGGCGCCATGGCCATTGTGGGATCGATCCAGGACGGTCTGCTCGGTGACTGGTCAACGCTTGCCCTGAAAGGCGCATTGGACTGCATCATCGTCTGCACCATGACGGCGTCGCTTGGCCGCGGCTGCATTTTCTCCGCCCTGCCCGTCGCCGTGTTCCAGGGGACGATCACGCTGTTTGCCGGCGCACTCTCCCCCATCATGACTACGGCAGCCCTCGACAGCCTTTCGCTCGTAGGCTCCATGCTCATCTTCTGCGTCGGCGTCAACCTCATCCGTCCTCAGACCTTCCGCACGGCCAATATGCTCCCCTCCGTCGTCATCGCCGTCATCTACGCCCTCCTGTTCTAAATCTATCTACGCAGCAGTATCTCGAACACCTGTTTGATGCTGTGCTATGATATGAGGTCACCGAAGCTGCGTTAGGAGAGGAGAAGCGGTGGCCGACCAGGACATCAAGATGCTCATCGAGCGCATTATGGCCGAGGCCCGGACCCATCAGTCCGCCCGCTTCTCAAACGAAATCTACGCAGACGAGCCGATTCTCAAAACCGGCCGACAGATGCAGAATTTCCTCCCCGACCAATACCGCAAGATGCGCGAGATATCGCGCTGGCAGGATGACCCCAAGGGCGGCGCGGGCCGCTGGCTATCGGAGGCCGAGCTTTTCTACCGCCAAGGCTTGCTGATGGCCGACTTTGAGGACGACTGTCCCTACAACGGCACCTTTAAGTCGTACTTTCCCACCTACAATGCCATGAGCGACCGGCAGTTGCGCGGCTACTTTACCTGGCGTGCCCAAGTGCGCCGCGGAACCGTCGAGGAAACGTCTACATCCTTTGCCTTTCTGTATCTCTATGAGCTGATTTGCGGCATTGGCATAGATGATCCGCTCGAAGGTTTTAACAAGATCAAGGCCTTTTGGGATGTCTATCGCGCCTTCGAGCCCGGCATCGACCGGTTTGCGCGCGTGTGGCTGCAGGATTACGCCGTTTTCCACGGACTCGACCCCAAGCTACTTCGCGACTCTAAAACCGTCATGTTCGATAACGCCCTTATCGAGCTACGCCGCGCAGCGCGAGACCTTGTACCAGCACCGGCACCGTCCGGCCAGACCCCTAAGCGTCGCAAAACCTCCGAGCCCACGCTCCCCCTTCCGCCCGATGAGGTGCGCGAGGAGCGACTCATGGCCGCCATCAACGCCCTCTCCACGTACAACCTAAGTAACTCGCGGCTCGACCGCAGCCACCACCGCGATCTGTGCCACGTGGCGTGCGCCGTGTATGTCCGTATGGCGCGCTACTATGACACGCACCGAAAGACCGACATCGTGGCGAGCTTATTTGGGGAGGAGACGGCCATGCCCTACACCATGTTTGCCTCGGCCGTATTCTTTGCGCCCGAGCGCCACGAGGACTGCGAATATCGCCTGGACCCCATTCACATCTACCGCTGCCAAAACGGCTTTTGGGAATGCATGCGAATTCACGGCAGCAGGCAAAAAAGCAGCAAGCTTGGTGAGATGATGCGCGCCTGCGACCAACGCCTACGCCTGGCCCTAGACCCCACCCACCCCCTGAAGGAGGAGAAGGTCCCCAAATATCTGGCCAAGATCATCGATGACGAGATCATGGCATGGCTTTCGTGGGACGCCGCACACCAGCCCATCAAGATCGATATCGATTTGAGCCAGCTGGGGCACATTCGGAGCGCCGCCGCGCAAACGCGCGAAGCGCTTTTGATCGATGAGGAACGCGAGGACGACGCATCCGCAGAAGCCGAGGCAGCGGACTCAGGGCAACCGGAAGCCGAGCCCGTAACCGACGCGATTGTCGAACCGGTCGTGGCACCCATTCGGCAGGACTTGACCGACGAGCCGACCATATCCACCGAACAGTTTGGTGTCGTGGCACCGCTTCTCGCGCCGACGCCCGCGTTCGCAGCTGCTGCGCCCGCTGACGCCACAAACGAACTCGCGCCCGCCGCAGATGCCTTCCTTCGCGCACTGCTCGAGCAAAACGCAGCGCAAGCGACATCGGCAGTGGCGCACTCGGGACAGAGCGAGGACATGCTCGTCGATACCATCAACGAGGCGCTCTTTGACCTGGTGGGCGACACCGTAATTGAATTTAGCGCGGCAGGGCCGCAGATTATTGAGGACTACGAAGCAGACGTGAGAGGATACCTAGACCATGAGTGATACCGCATCCGCAGCACCCCGCGTGCCCAAGCGCGTCGCTGCCGTCATTCTCAACTCGCTCAAGGGCGGCGTGGTCCCGCGCATCGGCCTTCCCTACATTACCGTAGGGCGCGAGGTCGAGATCCGCGCCCTGCTCACCGATCTGAGTCTCATCGCCGACGGTGGTGCGAGCTTCCGCTTTCTGGTCGGTCGTTACGGCGCCGGCAAGAGCTTTTTGCTCCAGACCATCCGCACGCACGCCATGGGTGAGGGATTCGTCGTCGCCGATGCAGACTTATCCCCCGAGCGCCGTCTGCAGGGCGGGCAGGGGCAGGGCCTTGCCACCTACCGCGAGCTCATACGCAATATATCGACCAAGACGCGCCCCGAGGGCGGTGCGCTCAACCTTATTCTTGATCGCTGGGTCGCCTCGTACGCCGACGTCGACGAGTCGGTCGTCAATGCCCAACTGGCCCCGCTCGAGGAAATGGTCCACGGCTTCGACTTCACCCGCATGCTCCGCCGCTATCGCACGGCCGTATCCGAGGGCGACGAAGAAGCCATGAGCCGCGTGACCAAATGGATCCGCGGCGAATACCGTACCAAGAGCGAGGCTCGCGCCGAGCTGGGCTCCTCGACCATCATCAGCGATGACGACTGGTACGACTACGTTAAGCTCATCGCGCGTTTTTTGGTCTGCAGCGGCTACAAGGGTATGTTGGTGCTCATCGACGAGCTCGTGAATCTGTATAAGATTCCCAACGCGATCACGCGCCAGTACAACTACGAGAAGATCCTGACCATGTACAACGACACACTCCAGGGCAAGGCGCAGTACCTGGGCATGATCATGGGCGGCACGCCAACCTCCATCGAAGACCGCCGCCGCGGCGTGTTCTCCTACGAGGCCCTGCGCAGCCGACTCGCTCAAGGCCGCTTTGCACGCGAGGACCTTAAGGACATGCTCGCGCCCATCATCCGTCTGCAGCCACTCACCTACGAGGAGCTGCTGGTGCTGATCGAAAAACTCATGCAAATTCACGCCGGCTACTTTGGCTGGACGCCCACGCTTACCGAGAACGACTTGGTGGACTTCCTCAAGATCGAGTTCGGTCGTGTGGGAGCCGACACACATCTGACGCCGCGTGAAGTCATTCGCGACTTTATCGAGCTGCTCGACATCCTATGCCAGAACCCCGACGCCAACGTAGCCGAGCTGCTGCAAAGCGTCGGCGGCGACGCGCTGGTGCCGGCAGCAGCAACAGGCGACACCGGCACCGCAGGCGGCGACCGTAACTTCGCCGAATTCACCATCTAACCTGCCAAAAAGGGACAGGTTTATTTTGGCAGGTTTTATCTGGGCAAACGTTGAAGCAGTCATGCAGCAAACCACTGCCCACCGCGTTGAGAGATTAGCTGTTGAAAGGAGGCCCCGTGAACGCCTTTGACCGCTACGCCCCGTTTATCCAAGACTTCATCTATTCCCACGATTGGGAGAGCCTGCGCTCCATTCAGGTTGCGGCGGCAGATGCAATCTTTAACACACAAGACAATGTGCTCCTGACGGCATCCACAGCTTCCGGCAAAACCGAAGCGGCCTTCTTTCCCATCCTGACTGAGTTTTGGGAGAACCCGCCCGCGAGCGTGGGCGCCCTCTACATCGGCCCCCTCAAAGCGCTCATCAATGATCAGTTCGTCCGCCTCAACGACCTGTGCGAAGAAGCCGACATCCCCGTCTGGCACTGGCATGGCGATGTCTCGCAATCACACAAGGCCAAACTCATCAAAAAGCCAAGTGGCATCCTACAAATTACGCCCGAGTCGCTCGAGGCGCTCCTGATCCATAAGCACATGGCGATCCCGCGCATGTTCTGCGACCTGCGCTATGTGGTTATCGACGAAGTCCATTCGCTCATGCGCGGCGACCGCGGCGGGCAAACGCTCTGTCTTATCGAACGCCTCTCGCGCATGGCCGGCGTGCAGCCCCGCCGCATTGGCCTTTCAGCCACCATCGGCGACCCCGAGCGCACGGGCGCCTTTCTCTCGCAGGGGACGGGACGCAACTGCGTCATCCCCCGTTTTGATGAGCCGCGCCGCGTGTGGCGCATCTCCATGGAGCACTTCTACAACTCGGGTCCCCAGGCGCAGCAGCGAGGATTCGCGAACACAGGTCCGCAGGAAGCTGAGGTGCTCGCATGCGAGCGCATTGAGGTAGCGGCACCAGCGGCACTGCCTGCCGGCGCCCAAGACATGCGTCACAGCGGACAGCTCACACAAGAGGAGCGCCGTCAACGTCGTGAGCGGGCACGGGGCAAGGCCGCACCCAAGGACCGCCGAACTTCCTCGGCCCCCGAGGGCGAAGTCGACATCCCACGAGCGACCGAGCAGGCGCTTCTCAACCCCACCGACACGGCGCCCGACAACGCCGACCCCGGTATGGGCTATATCTTTGAGCATACGCGCGGCCGCAAGTGCCTGGTCTTTGCCAACTCGCGCGAGGAGGCAGAGGCCGTGTGCTCCATGCTGCGCAGCTACTGCGAAAGTCGACACGAGCCCGACCGCTTTCTCATCCATCACGGCAATCTTTCGGCATCGCTGCGCGAGACGGCCGAGGAGCTCATGCGCGACGAGGAGCAGGCACAGACAACCGTCACCACCTCTACGCTGGAGCTCGGTATCGATATCGGCCGCCTGGAGCGCGCCTTCCAGATTGACGCGCCGTTTACCGTCAGCTCCTTTTTGCAGCGCATGGGGCGCACAGGCCGTCGCGACCTTCCGCCCGAGATGTGGTTTGTCATGCGCGAGGAAGAACCCGAGCCGCGCACGATGATGCCCGAAACCATTCCCTGGAAGCTCCTGCAGGGTATCGCGCTCGTACAACTCTATCGCGAGGAAAAGTGGGTCGAGCCGCCCGAGCTCGATCGACTCCCCTACAGCCTGCTCTATCACCAGACTATGTCGACCCTCGCCAGCACCGGCGAGCTCACGCCGGCCGAACTAGCCCAGCGCGTGCTCACGCTCAGTTATTTCCACCGTGTCTCGGCAGACGATTACCGTGTGCTGCTACGTCACCTCATTAAGATCGACCATATCCAGGTCACCGAAGGTGGCGGGCTCATCGTGGGTCTCGCGGGCGAGCGCATCATCAACAACTTTAAGTTCTACGCTGTGTTCCAAGAAAACGAGGAGTTCACCGTTCGCAGCGAATCGGCCGAGCTGGGCACGATTGTTAATCCGCCCCCGCCCGGTGAGCGCATCGCCATCGCCGGACACTGCTGGATTGTCGAGGAAGTGGACCGGAAGCGTCACACTGTCTTTGCCACGCAGGTCAAGGGCCGGGTACCGGCCTACTTTGGCGACTGCCCCGGCGACATCAATACACACGTACTCGAGCGCATGCGCAAGGCGCTCAACGAGCACGCGACATATCCGTACCTCATGGGTAACGCACGGGCCCGCTTAGCGCAGGCTCGTCATACGGCCAAGCTTTCGGGCGCGGGAACTAAGCCGCTCATCAACCTGGGTGGCGACACCTGGGTGCTCTTCCCCTGGCTGGGCAGCTACGCCTTTTTGGCGCTCGAGCGCATGCTCAAGATTAAGTGTGCCGCTGAACTGGGCCTTCGCGGACTCGATCCGTCACGTCCGTACTTTATGCAGTTTAAGATGAAGGCCAACGAGGAGACGTTCTTTGAGGTGCTCGCCGCCGAGGCCGAGAAGGACTTCGATCTCATCGAGCTCGTCTATCCCGGCGAGGTGCCTTACTTTGACCGCTACGACGAATTCGTTCCAGAAGAGCTCGTGCGCAAGGGCTTTGCCGAAGGCGTGCTCGATATAGAGGGCATGAAGCAGCGCGTTCTCGGCTGGCGCGACCACGCCTAAGACCAGTCTTTTTGGGACGGGAAGACCTATATGTCGTGAAGGACGGTGCCGAGGAAGTCGGTGTCGAAGGGCACGGCTTCGGCAAAGGCGTAGTTGCCGTCGCTGGCGATGAGCAGGTAGTTTTCCTCGCCGCCGAACTTCGCATCGCCACATGGGACCACCCAGGCGTGGACGAATACCTCGAGTGCCGTGGCAGCGCAGTCGCGCAGGAACGTCACGTCGCTCCCCTCGTTTGCGCTCACGATATTGACGACGTAGACGCCACCAACATTTAGGCTGCCACGCACTAAACGCAGCGCCTCAACGGTCGCCAGCTCACGCACGGGCTCGGCACCGCCAAAGCAATCGCTCACGATCACGTCGTAGCGACGATGGCCCACGCTCGTCACGCCCAGGTACGAACGCGCCTCAGCGGTAATCACCCGCAGGCGATCGCCCACCGCGCGCTCCAGCTCGTCCAGGTAGAACCAGCGACGTGCCAGACGCGTAATCTCTGCGTCATACTCGATGACGTCCATGCGCAAGCCCTCGTGCGACATCAGCGCGAACTTGGGATAGGCAAACCCGCCGCCGCCCAGCATAAGCATGCGGTCGATGCCGTGACCATAAGCGTCGCGCATCGCATCCTCGGACTCAAACACGTCGTCAAACGAACGATAGTACGCAAAGACGGGCTCGGCCCAACGCTCAACGACATAGCTCGCGCTTTGGTAGACGCCGCCTTGCACCAACACGCGAATCTCATCGCCGCCCTCATCGTGCACGCGTTTCACACGCGCCAACCCATTGCGGGTTCGCGCAACCTGCAGACAGGCAGCGCGAACAGCGACGGCGGCCGCACCAAGTGCCGCGGCTCCCAGAGCAACGCCGGCGACGACGCCGGCAGAAACACTCGGCTTGTTCATCTAAAGCTCCTTTTGCAGATAAAGGCCATGATCATAAAATCCAAGATGGCGATAGTACTCGCGTGTGCCAATCGCGCTAATCACATTGATGCGCGCATAGCCGGCATCCCGGGCAATCTCGCACGCACGCTCTACGAGCAAACGCCCCAACCCGTGATGCTGCGCCGCCTGGCCCTGGTCGCCCACGCGTGCCGCCATGCCATACACGTGCACCTCGCGAATCATCGCCTCGTCCGGAGACGTCGGCAACTCGTCCGCATGCGCGGCAACAAACGAATGGTCGGGCAGCGACAACCGCAAAAAGCCCGCGATCTTGCCCTGCGGCGTCACCCACTGCAAAAAGCGCTCGTAAGTCACCGGCGTCTCGTACGCCACTTCCTCATCAAGAGACAGCTCATCCAAGTCGGCACCCGCCGTACTGATCTCGCGATAGCGAATCTCGCGCACCGTCGCACCGTCACCCCGAGCAGCCAGGCGGTTCTCAACGAGCTGACGCAGGTTGGGCTTCTTGTTGCCCACCATGATGTCATCGGAACTAAAATCGCGGATCATGCGACTGATACGGCAGAACGACGGCGTCACCACGATGTCATCGGCCAGCACATCGAGCAGCTCTTCCTCGGTATAGGGACGCCACTCGCCGCGCTCGTAGCAGCCCACCAGACGCGAGCCCTCGATGAGCGCACACGGATAGACTTTGACCTCGTCGGGCATAAAGGCCCCTTCGGTCATAAAGCGCTCGTAATCGCGCTTGTCCCCTTCGGACGTGGCGCCCAGCAAGTTGAGCATAAAATGCGCGTGGATCTTAAAGCCAAACAGGCGTGCAAGCGAAAACGCCCGCTCGATCTGCGCCACCGAAATGCGACGCTCGTTGATATCGAGCAAATGTTGGTCGAGACTCTGAATACCCATCTGGATCTTGGTGCAGCCCAGGCGGCGGATAAGCGTGAGGGTCTGCGGCGTCACGGCATCGGGGCGCGTCTCGATAACGAGGCCCACCACGCGATGCTTCGCCGTCTCGTTGATGCGCTGCTGACGCTCGAGCTCCTCCATCGTTGCCGTCTGCCACTCGGCAGCCTCGCCCCATGGCGTACCGGGGCCGTACAGACGACGCACTGCGCGGTTATAGCCACCAACGACAGCATCCACACGCCCCTGCTCGTCGGCAACGCCGGCAGCAAGCTCAGCCTCGTCTGTCGCAATGCCGGCAGCCCGATAGCGCTCGCGGCGCTCTGTTACCACCGGCGGCAGGGCATCGGCGGGAGCGTCATCGAGCAGGCGCCCTGCCTCGGCACGGCTGATGCCCGGACGCGCCAACATGGGGTTGGCCGCCACGCCCGCCACCGCATCATCATTGAGTGCACGAAAGAGCTCCGACATAAACCATGTCTGGTACCCTTGCGGATAGTCGCTCCAGGTGCCACCGAGCACGATGAGCTCTATCTTGTCGGTCGCATGCCCCATCTGCGAAAGCGCGGTCAGACGAGCGCTCACCTGCAGATACGGGTCAAAGCAATTTTGCTCTGCACGGGCGCACGCCGGCTCGGCGTGCAGATAGCTTTTGGGCATGCGCAGATCGTTGGGGCAAAACAGGCAATCGCCCGAGCACGGCCAGGGCTTGGTGATGACGGTAATGGTCGCCACGCCCGAAGCCGTGCGACGAGGCTTCATGCGCAGGACCTGCAGCAGTTGACGCTCCAATTCGGCATCGACATTCCACGCAGCCCACCGAGCCGGCTCCTCACGTTTAACCCGCTGGTAGAACGGCAGCAGACGGCGCTTGGCCAAATCGCGCTTGTCGGCACCCTCGCGGCGCGCCTCGGCATGTATCAGTTTGACGAGCGCTTTGTCGTCCACGGTCTCGCCGCGACGCAGAGCCTCGAGTATGTTCAAGATAATCTGTTCCATGACCCCATTGTAAAGGCAAAGGCGCCGGAGCCCGTCACGGCTCCGGCGCCTCCATCAAACAGCGCAGCTATGGTATATAAGTCTTCGATAACCGCCCGTCACTCTGAATCAAATGACATGTCGCCCGAACCGACCTCAAAACGATACGTAGCAGACTTATCGCCGTTATCGAATTCAAGATTCAAAATGGTCTCGCCGTCGTAGCCAAGCGGAAGGAAATCGCTCTCGAAGTCGCCGCTGCCCAAGGTAAGGCTCGCCTTAAAGCCCGTCGAGTTCGGAACCATCATCTCCACATCGCCCGAGCCCACACTCACGTCCATCGACTTCGCGGGGGCCTGGTAGAGCTCGAACGTCACATCGCCCGAACCGACCTCAGCACTGAGCGCATCAGTCACGCTGCCCGCAAACTCTACATCTCCCGCACCCAGGAAAAGGTCGAAACCATCACAGGTGACACCGGCAATCTGCAGATCACCCGAGCCCACGTGCGCGTTGACTCCCTTCAGATGTTCGGCAACACGGCGCGGCAGCTCGACCGTAACTGAGC
The DNA here is from genome assembly GCA_048291725.1 of Collinsella sp. Taxonomy (GTDB): domain Bacteria; phylum Actinomycetota; class Coriobacteriia; order Coriobacteriales; family Coriobacteriaceae; genus Collinsella. Next base: position 50,616 of record DBEZXW010000092.1, read on the forward strand.
GATCGATTGCCTTACCGTCATCACTTCCAAACTGGGAAACCTTGAGCGTCGAGTCCTCGACGGATGCGATGTTCTGCGTCGCGGCCTTGGAGGCATCCATACCATTGGCAACGCGTCCCCGCTCGATAACGCGAGCCTTGTTACCATCAATAACCTTGACGTCCACCGTAGCCGCATCGATATCGAAATCGAGGTAGCGAAACTCATCGGCATCAAAGGTCGTACACGAAAGCTGCTGAGGCCGAGCGGAATAGTTACCGCCATCGTTCATAAAATCGTCGTCATCAACCACATCGTCCATACCAGACAAGCCGGATACAGCATCGTCGAGATCCCACGGGCCATCAAAATGAATCAATGTCCGCGAAACGCCAAAGACAAGCCCAACAATGAGCACAAACGCTCCGATGCCAACACCCAGGCGTACCTTGGATTCATGCGAAAGCTTCATCATTCGTCACCCTCTTTGGCACATGGCTCAGCGGTGGTCGCGGTAGCCACGTCAGCATCGGGTTCCGCAGAAGCATCCTTCCCCCGGGCCTTGATCGCCACCGACGCCGGACCAACCTGAATATCCCCGCGCGCCCAATCACCATCGAGCGCACGCGCCACCCAGTGATAGATGGGAATCGTAAAGAAGATCAGCGCGGCAAAGGGGCAGGCACCAAACAGGAACATCAGCAAAAAGAACAGCAGCCAGCACACGGCCCAATACGGGAACGACTGGAACGGGCCCTTCACCGGAGTCGAGCCAACCGCGGTGCCACTCGTCGCCTGCGCCGTAGCGGCATTGGCGGCCTTCGCACTCCAGCTTGCCGCCTGCGCCGCCTTGGCCGCGGCATCACTTGCCTGCGTAGCTGCCTCCGTGGCGCGTGCCGCCGCCTCATGGGTGCGGGCGCGCTCTGCCGCCTCGGCCTCGCGCTGACGGGCGCGGTCCTCGTTCTCAAACTCGATATCGTCCTCGATCTCGTCGCTCGGATTGAGCAGCTCGTCCAGGCTCACGCCATAGAGTTTGGCGAGCGAGATCAGGTTCTCGGTATCGGGCGAGCTCTCCGCGCGCTCCCATTTACTGACTGCCTGGCGCGACAGCCCCAGCTTTCGCGCCAGCCCTTCTTGGCTAAAACCCTTGCTGCGACGAAGGTCGGCGAGCCGCTGCGCAGTTTCTACATTCATGGTTCCTCCTATGTGATGCCAGCCGTGCCGCCGGACCGTTTTTGTTCTTAAGGCGCCTTGCACAGTTAAAAATCTATCCGCCACCGCCAAGAGCATGCCACCTATTCTAGTGAGATTTTTGACAACCGGCGGTTGCGGGCACATATGAGCTGCGGAAATGTGTCCAAACAAAGCAATGACCCACGGCTCGGTTGTCCCCGTTGCGGCGTTAACGGTAGTATGGTCGTACTGTTTATTCCGCACCGCCAACGGAGGGAGTTCCGCGCCGTGAACCGCGATTTCGCCTCATCGCTCATCCAGCTCAACAACACGTTCTATCGCGAGCACTCCGCCTCCTTCTCCGATACGCGCCAGGCCCCGTGGCCCGGCTGGGTGCGCACCATGGACATCGCGCTCGGGCAGCTCGACGTCGCCACGATCGAGCATCCCGTCCGCGTCTTCGATCTTGCCTGCGGCAATATGCGATTCGAGAATTTTGCCGCCGGCGGCGCACTTGCCGCCAAGGGCGTCGACGGCGCAAACCCCTCGGCAGATGCCAGCTGCCCGTTTGAGTTCTATGGTGTCGACTCGTGTCAAGATTTGGCTATCGATGCACATGGCCACGCCCTGCGCATTCCCAACCTGCACTTCCAGGAGCTCGACGTGCTCGACGCCCTCATGAAGCTCAACCCCGCCGAGACGCCCGACGTGCTTTTCGACGCCCCGCTCGCCGACATCTCGGTCTGCTTTGGCTTTATGCACCACGTGCCGTCGTGCGAGTACCGCGTACGCGTACTCGACGCCCTGGTGCGGCAGACGCGCCCGGGCGGCATCATCGCCATCAGCTTTTGGGAGTTTATGAACGACGAGCGCATGGCGCGCAAGGCCGTTCGAGCCGAAGCCCGCGCCGAGCTCACCCCGCCGTTTGAGGGTTACGATTCCGCACAGTTTGAAGCCGGCGACCACCTCATCGGCTGGCAAAACGACCGCCACGCCTACCGCTATTGCCATCACTTTGACGATCAGCAGATCACCGACCTGGTGCGCGGCGTCCGTACGTTCTACAAGAGCGGCGAGGTCCCCGTGCGCGAGCTTGAGCGCTTCCATGCCGACGGTCGTAGCGGCGAGCTCAACCGCTATGTGATTCTCAAGCGCCTGTAGGCACCGACGACTCGCCGCCGAGCCGCACCACATCTTTCGGGCAATCTATGCCCGCCCTTTTCAACCCATTGACGGAACGCGCGGCCATGCGTTTCGCATTTATGACCAAGGAGCCTCATGGGAGCCGTCCACGTTCGCACGCCTAAGAACTTTGTGCTCGAGGAGCGCCTGGAGCGCTACGCCGATGCGATCGAGACGAACCCCGAGGCTTATGCCGGAGATTGGCGCGAGGCTTGCGCGCCAGCTGGCAGCAAGCCCTTCGAACACCTTCACCTGGATCTTGGCTGTGGCAAGGGAACCTATCTGGTCGAGCGCGCCCACCGCGAGCCCGACACCCTCTTTATCGGCATGGACCAGGAGCCCATCTGCATCGCCTATGCCGCGCAGAAAATCTGCGAACAGGGGCTATCCAACGCACTCGTCCTGCCCCGAGGCGCCGCATCGCTGCCACAGCTGTTTGCCGCAGGCGAGCTCGATGCCATCACCATTAACTTTCCCACGCCGCAGCCCAAGGCCAAGTACGCTAAAAAACGACTCGTCCATGTCGACCATCTGATGCTCTACCGACCGCTCTTTTCAGCCGGCGCTACCGTCACGCTGCGCACCGATAGCAAGCCGTTGCGCGATTACGCCCTGGGACAGTTTGCCGCGGCCGGCTACGATACGCTTTGGGTAAGCGACGACGTCCGCCGCGACCATCCCGAGCATCCCGAGACCGAGTACGAGCGCCGCACGCGCGAGATGGGTGCCGCCGTCTATGGCATTTGCGCCACACCTGGAGCGCAGCCCAGCGATGAACAGCTCGCGGCGGGCCGCGCGCAGAAGCAAAGCCTAGCCTGCTACCTGCCCGATAACCTCGATGAGCTCGCCTATGTGCCTCTGGGCATGGAAGAGGCCGTCGAGAACTTTAGAAACCGTGCCCGCAAGGGCAAGAAGCGTCTACCGCAAGAGTCCTAGGGGCTTCTGATGGTCGCGACGTCGGCAAACAAGCGCGAATAGGCGCCAACAAACGACCCTCAAATCTAAGTGAGTAGACTTTTTTGCAATAGCCAAGCACAACCCGCATAACCAATACTAAAACCGCAGGTAGAGCCCTTGCGCAAAAGCCATGTGCTCGCGATATTGCAAAAAGTCTACTCACTTAGCTGGCAACTGCACCAAACGGCTGGGCAGAACGCCCATTTCCTGCATTTTCTTGCCTGCGAACGCATCGATGCGACGCTACGCCATAATAGTTGGCGGACAAACGCGAGAGAAAGCAACCACATGGCACAGACCACGACAGACACCACCGCCAGCACCGTTTCCGGCGCCGGAGCCGCCAGCTCATTCTCGGGCGGCACGGGAACCGAAGCCGAGTTCGGTTCGCTCGGCGCGCTCTCCCCCACCTGGTGGGAGCCCGAGGATGGCAGTGAGCCCGAACCGTGGCTCACGCCCGATCAGGCCTTCGAACGTTTCTTTGAATGGACGAGCGATCGCGGTATTGAGCTGTGGGACCACCAGGAAGAGGCCCTCATGGATCTAGCCGCCGGTGACCATGTCATTTTGGGAACACCGACCGGATCGGGTAAATCGCTCGTCGCGCTGGGAATGCTCTTTATGGGCATGGCGCAGGGCAAGCGCTGCTACTACACGGCTCCTATCAAGGCTCTGGTCAGTGAGAAGTTTTTCGACCTTGTGCAGGTGCTCGGCCGCGATAACGTCGGCATGATCACCGGCGACACGCACATCAACACCAAGGCGCCCGTCATCTGCTGCACGGCAGAAATCCTTGCCAACGACGCACTGCGCGAGGGCGAAGATGCCGATGTTGGCTGCGTCGCCATGGACGAGTTCCACTACTTTGCCGACCCCGATCGCGGTTGGGCCTGGCAGGTGCCACTGCTCGCCCTGCCTCACACGCAATTCATGCTCATGAGCGCCACGCTCGGCGATGTCACCGCGATCGCCGCCTCGCTCGAGGAACACACCGGCGCTACCTGCGACTTGGTCGTCGATGCCCCACGCCCCGTGCCGCTGAGCTACGACTACGTGACGACCTCGCTCGAGGGCACCGTCGAGCTCGCCATGCGCCGCGGCGAGGCCCCGCTCTACATCGTGCACTTTAGCCAGGACGCCGCACTTGCGACGGCGCAATCCCTCGCCAACTTTGGCATTGCCAGCAAGGAGCAGCGCGAGGCTATCAAGGAGGCGGCCAAGGGCACGAGCTTCTCGACGGCCTTCGGCAAGATCCTCAAGCGCTTGCTTGGCTGCGGCGTCGGCGTGCACCACGCCGGTATGCTGCCGCGCTATCGCCTACTGGTCGAGCGCCTGGCACAGCAGGGCCTACTGCCCGTCATTTGCGGCACCGACACACTCGGCGTCGGCATCAACGTGCCCATCCACACCGTGGTGCTCACCGCGCTCACCAAGTTCGACGGTTACAAGATGCGTCGTCTGCGCGCCCGCGAGTTCCACCAGATTGCCGGTCGCGCCGGCCGCTCGGGCTTTGACACCGAGGGTATGGTAATTGCCGAGGCGCCGGAGCACGAGATCGAAAACGCCAAGCTTATGGCCAAAGCGGGCGACGACCCCAAAAAACTCCGTAAGATTAAAAAGAAAAAGGCCCCCGAGGGCTTTGTCACCTGGAACAAGCAGACCTTTGAGCGCCTGATCGAGACGCAGCCCGAGACGCTCAGGCCGCGCCTGCGCATCACGCACTCCATGGTGATTAGCGTGGTCGAGCAGGGCGGCGATGCCCGAACCCGCGTACACGACCTCATCGAGACGAGCCTGCAGACTCCCGAGGAAAAGGCTAAGCTCGAGGTTCGCGCCGACGAAATCTTCGCCACGCTCATCGATTCCGGCGTCGTCGTTCGCACCGAGGTGCCGCCCGCGCCCGACGCCCCGACTGACGCCGCGCCGGACATCGACTATGCGCTGACGGTCGATCTGCCCGAGGACTTCGCGCTCGATCAGCCGCTCTCGCCGTTCTTGCTTGCCGCGTTGGAGCTGCTCGACCCCGAGAGTGAGACCTATACCATGGATCTGATCTCGATGGTCGAGGCAACGCTCGAGGATCCCAAACAGGTGCTGCGTGCACAGGAGCGCGCCGCGCGCGACCGCGCGATGGCAGAAATGAAGGCTGACGGCGTCGAATATGAGGAGCGCTTGGAGCGCATCCAGGATGTCACCTACGAAAAGCCGCTCGAGGATTTGCTCGATGCCGCCTTCGACAAGTACTGCCAGGAAGTACCTTGGGCCAACGACTACCAGCTCTCGCCCAAGAGCGTCCTGCGCGACATGTTGGAGAGCGCGAGCGACTTTAAGGGCTATATCCAAAAGCTCGGCATCGCCCGCTCCGAGGGCATTCTGCTGCGCTACCTAGCCGAGGCCTACCGCTCCCTCGATCGCACCGTGCCCATTGAGAAGCGCGATGAGCGCTTGCGCGACATCATTTCGTGGCTCGGCTTTGTGGTGCGCTCGGTCGACTCGAGCCTGGTGGACGAGTGGGAGAACGCCGGCAACCCGGCGGCCCTCGACGCCGCGCCGCCGCAGGGCATCGACGAGGTCGTTGCGGACCGTCGCGGCTGCACGCTGCTGGTGCGCAACGCACTCTTCCGCCGCGTGACCCTTGCCGCCCGCGAGCAGGTTCGCGACCTGGGCGAGCTCGACGACGACTGGGGCATGAGCGAAATCCGCTGGCAAAAGGTGCTCGATGCCTACCATGAGCAGCACGAGGAGATCCTCACCGACGGAGATGCCCGCAGCGCCGCGATGTTTTCCATTGACGAGTCCGACGAGAAGACCGCGCACGTATGGCACGTGCACCAGATCTTTGCCGACGAGGATGGCGACCACGACTTTGGCATCATGGGCGATGTCGACCTGGACGCCACGCAAGACGGCGGCGAGGTCATCTTCAAAAACTACCGTGTCGGCTTTATCGAGGACCTGCTCGAAGACTAGCCGAACTTACCGGAACGAAACGGGGCCGCTGGCAATATCGCCAGCGGCCCCACTTTTGCACTATACGCTATGCCTTACTCGGCATCCTCGACCTCATACGAATCCGCCTCGGCTGGCTCATCGTTTGTCTCTGTCGCAGCCCCGCGTGCCTCGTCAAACGCTGCTTTCATGGTCTTGTTGCCCCACGTGAGCTTGCGAATGGTAAGATCGTCGGCCTTCTTGTTGGCTAGGCGCAGATTGTTCTCGGAGGACAGCAACGCCTCCTTGGTTTTCTGCAGATGGCTAATCGTCTTGTCGATCTCATCAATCGCCGTTTGGAACTTTCGGCTCGCGATCTCGTAGTTGCGACCGAAATCATTCTTGAACTTTTCCATCTTGGCTTCGAAGTTCGTGACGTCGATATTCTGCTGTTTGTACTCCGCCAGTTCCTGCTTATAGCGCAGCGAACCCATGGCGGCGTTGCGAAGAAGCGTGATCATGGGAATAAAGAACTGTGGGCGAATCACGTACATCTTCTCGTAGCGATAGCTCACGTCCACGATGCCGGCGTTGTAAAGCTCGCTCTCGGGTTCGAGCAACGTGCAGAGCACCGCGTACTCACAGCCTTTCTGGCGACGATCGTGATCGAGTTTCTTAAAGAAGTCCTCATTTTTATGCTTGGTCGCGGTCTCGTCGTTCTCGTTTTTCATCTCGAACATAATCGAAATAACCTCGTTGCCGCTCGCGTCGCACTCGCGGAAGATAAAGTCGCCCTTGGTGCCCTCGGACGCATCGTTATCCTTCTCGAAGTACGCGTTAGGAAACGCCGTCATGCGCAGACGGTTAAACTCGGTCTCGCAATGCTGCTCGAGCGACTCGCCCACCATCTTGGTGGACAGGCGGACCTTCATGTCCTTAAGGCGCTCAATCTCTTCATCCTTGTAGCGAATCAGGTCATCGCTCGCGCGCTTGGCCTGCGCGAGCTCGAGCTCATGTGCCGCCTTGGCTTGCTCCTCGCGAGAATCGCGCACCGCCAACTCGCTCGTCAGTTTGGCACGTGCCTCATCGCGCTCTCGCTCCGCCGCGGCGACCGCCTCTGAAAGGTTCATTTTTGCCGTAAGCTCTTGCTCACGCAGTTGGGCACGAAGGCCCTCGGCCTCCTGCTCAGACTGAGCCTTTGCGGCGGAAAACTTCTCTTGCACCTTCGTGCGATAGTCAGCAAGCGCGCGCTCGGCCTCGCTGCGAGCGGCATCGAGCTCACGCTGCGACTCTGCCGCGGCAGCGGCAAGCGCCATCTCCTGGGCCTTGTCCGCCGCGGCAAGCCTGGCCTGCAGCTCGGCAATCTGAGCGTCGCGTGCAGCTAAATCGTTTTGAGCAGCGTTGCGCGCCGCCGACTCGGCAAGCTTTGCTTCGTCATCTTTGCGCCCAAGCTGCGCACGCAGGCTATCAATCTCACGCTGGAGTTCGGCATTCTCTTTTTGAGCATCGGCGCGGGCCTCAACCGCCGCGCGCTGGCTTGCACTCTCGCGCTCTGCGGCAGCGCCCTCGAGCTTAGCGCGCAGCTCGGCAAGCTCAGCATCGCGCTTGGCAACCTCTTGCGCCAGTTTCTGATCCGCAGTGTTCTTCTGCTCGACAAGCTGGGCATTGCGCTGAGACTCTGCCTGTTGCAAGGCAGCCGTCGAACGCGAGCGCTCAAGCTCCAGCGCCTGCTCGCCCTCGCGCTGGACTGCCTTCACACGCTCATCCAGGTCGCGCGAAAACTCGGCATCGCGCACCTGCTTGACGATATCCGCATAGCCAGATGCATCGACCTTAAAAACTTCGCCGCAATGCGGGCACTTGATCTCGTTCATAGCAGCTCCTCGATGGACGCAAATTTCAACCGCCTACACTCTACCGCGCCGCACGGACAAAAAAGGCGCCGCCGCCATAATGGCAACGGCGCCAGAACCACCACAAAGGTGCCTGTCCCCTTTGTGGTGGTTCTGGCGCCCTATAACCCAAAGAAGCTAAGAAACTGATCGCGGCTTACGGGCTTGTACTCGTTGGCATCGAGACCGACATCGTAGCGAAAGATAGGGCGCTCGCGATCGCGGTTGCGCGCGTTGGTACGGTCTCCTCTGCTGTGAATATGCCCGTGTAGCATGATGGCGCCACGCGCCTTGCCATTCCAGCTAAGCATGGGGTAGTGGCTCAACACCAGGCGATGGCCCTTGGCATAGCCGGGAGCAATCTCCAGGTAATCGCGCACGTCTTCCCAAATCTGCGGTACGTCGGAATCTTCCCAGTCGCCGTCATGGTTACCGCGGATGAGCGTCACGTTCTGGCATTCGATACGCTCGCGCAGGCGCACCGCCTCCGCCAGGGGCAAACGATAGGTAAAGTCTCCCAGGATGTAGAGACGGTCATCCGCAGCCACGCACTCATTGATGGCATCGATGACCTTGCGGTTCATCTCCTCGACCGAGCCAAACGGCCGGTCCATGTCGTGCAAGATATTCGTATCGCCCAGGTGCAAGTCGGCGGTAAACCACATCATCGTCTGTGTCCTCATTTCGCAACGTGTCTAACACGTGCCTAGTATACAGACGCTCTGGCGCGTCGGTTAGCCAAAGAGCCCGCCGAACAAACCTCGGCGGCGTTTGTCTTGCTTTTTCGAAGCGTAGCCCTGCGCTTTCTTGTCTTGCCGCTTCTCACGGTCCTGCTCTAGCTCATCGTCATCGAGTAGCGTATCCCACTCAAACGGATCGTCTGTCAGATCGAACAGGTCATCGTCATCAAACATGGCAGTCTCCCATACCGATTAGCGAGCATCCACCACATAGAGCCCAACGCGCACCTGATGCCACGGGCTGCGCTCGGGGGCAACCTGTTGCACGCGGGCCTCAAATACGTCCTCGTGGCCGTAATACATCATCAAGGACAGTGGGCCGACCTCGTTTCCCGGAACATAGCCAAGCTTGGTGTTGCCGTAATAAATCGCAACCGCCTCAGGGTCATGGGGATTATCGCGCTCGGCACACAGCGTCAGCTTATCGCCCGCTTTAAGATCGCCCAAGACCAAGGCGCCATCGGCATACTGAAATCCTGCAATGTGAAATGACAGAAGAACACGCGAAGGCTCGTACATAGCAGCTCCTCTAACGGCCGGATAAACCGGTGTGTAACCTTATTGAGAAGTCTACGGTCCCGTGCGGACACAAATACATCCTGTCTGTATCCTTCAATCGTTTGCCTCAACGCTTGCGCGACAGAACGCTTGCAGATAAGATAGGAACACGGATGGCACCCGTTGCCGCGGGTCTTGCCAACTCCGATACACGTTTTCATCGTGAGAAGTGGCCGTCTTCGCTTACGCGGGGGCGGCTATTTCATTCGGCCGATAAACAGACCGAGTTCGATAGCCGCAATCAACAACGCCAATAACGAAATAACATCGCTTACGTTCATACCAAATCCCTTCTAAAGGGAGTTGGCCCATCCGTGCTCCATAACAGTAGTCTAACGCAAAATGCAGGTAATAGGAACACTTGTTCGTATTACCTGCGCCCTTTTCTAATGCACAAACATGCGCACGAACTTGTGCTTCCAGCTTGCGTAGGGCGCATACCGAAACGGCACGTCCAGCCACGTTGCCTTGTTCACGATGCTCTTCTTGTGGCTAAACGTATCGAAGCTCTCGCGTCCATGGTACTGCCCCATACCGCTCGCACCCATGCCACCAAAGCCCATATGGCTCGTAGCCAAGTGCATAATCGTGTCGTTGACGCAGCCGTCGCCAAAGGGCACGTAACGCACAAAGCGCTGCTGAACTGCGCGATCCTGGCTAAAGATATACAGAGCCAGCGGCGTCGGACGATCCGTAATAAACGTCTCGGCCTCGTCTAGGCTCTCAAACGTCAGCACCGGTAAGATGGGGCCGAAAATCTCCTCCTGCATCACGGCGTCATCGGGGGACACGCCATCCAAAATCGTCGGCTCGATCTTGAGCGAAGTCTCGCGCGCGGTACCTCCAAGCACGACCTTATCGGGATCGATCAGCCCGCGCACGCGCGCAAAATGCTTGGCGTTGACGATATGCCCGTAGTCCTCGTTATCGAGCGGATGCTCGCCAAACATACGGCGGGCCTCCTCCTTGATGAGGCCCAACAGCTCGTCGTGCACGCGCGCATCGACCAGCAGGTAGTCGGGCGCCACGCAGGTCTGCCCCACGTTGAGCCATTTACCAAAGGCGATACGCCGCGCTGCAACCTTCAAGTTTGCCGTCGCATCCACGATACAGGGGCTCTTTCCGCCCAGCTCAAGCGTCACGGGCGTAAGGTTTTTACTTGCGCGCTCCACGACGAGTTTGCCGACCGGAACGCTACCGGTAAAGAAGATCTTGTCCCAGCACTCATCGAGCAACGCTTCGTTCTCGGCGCGCCCGCCCTCGACAACCGTCACCAGGCGCAGATCAAATGCCTCTTCACAGATTTGCTTGAGCGCCGCGCTCGATGCCGGAGCATAGGCACTCGGCTTGATGACCACGGTATTGCCCGCGGCAAGGGCGCCGGCGAGCGGCTCGAGTGTTAGCAAAAACGGGTAGTTCCACGGAGCCATGATGAGCGTGACGCCATAGGGCACGGCTTGCGTTTTGCACACGCTCACGGCGTTAGCGAGATCGCACGGACGCAGGCGCGGACGACTCCACCGAGCCACGTGAGCGATCTGATGTCGAATCTCGGAAAGCGACGTGCCGATCTCGCACATATATGCCTCGTCATGCGACTTTCCCAAATCGGTCTTGAGTGCATGGGCAATATCGGCCTCGTGCGCCCGTACCGCATCGCGTAAACTCACGAGCGCGCGACGTCGGGCATCAACATCAAACGTAGCGTGCGTTTTAAAGTAAGTGCGCTGATCGCCGACGATGCGCGCAATTTCCTCGGTGTTCATGTGCCCTCCTAGTTCTCGCCCTCAAACATACCACCTGCAACGACTTCATACATATGCTCGAGCTCCAAGCGGTCCATTAAAAGCGGAACGGGGTACAGGGGATTGGCCTCGGCATCGGCATTCGCCGCCATCTGCGGAATGTCGGAGCGGCGAATGCCCGAGACATATTTGGGGATTCCCAGGGCCTCGTTCATGCGGTCGACCCAATCGATAAAGGCCTCGGCCGCCAGGCTGTCCTGCGCATTAGCCGGCGCGATACCGGCCATGCGGGCGAGATCGGCGAGCTTGGGGGCGGCGGCGTCACCATAAGCGCGAAGCATGTGCGGCAGGATGATCGCGTTGGCTAAACCGTGCGGAATTCCGTATCGGCCGCCCAGACTGTGCGCGATGGCATGCACATATCCGACATAGGAGCGGGTAAACGCAACGCCTGCCTTATACGCCGCCGAAAGCATATTGCGGCGCGCACGCATGTCGTCGCCATGCTCATAGGCCTCGAGCAAATTGTCGCGGATGAGCTGGACCGCCTGACGCGCCATCTTGCGCGTGTAGGGCGTGGTGCTTCGTCCGATAAAGGCCTCGACGGCATGCGTCAGGGCGTCCATGCCCGTCTGCCCCGTAATGGAGGCGGGCAGGCCGCGCGTAAACTCGGGATCGTGCACCGCAAAGCGCGGGATAAGCACAAAGTCGTTAATGGGATACTTGTAGTGCGTCTCGTCGTCGGTAATTACTGCCGCAAGCGTGACCTCGCTTCCCGTGCCTGCCGTGGTGGGAACGGCGATGAGCAGCGGCAGGCGACGATGAATCCGCAATAGGCCGCGCATCTTGTTGATGGGCTTGTTTGGCTGCGCAATGCGCGCCCCCACACCCTTGGCGCAGTCCATGGCCGATCCTCCGCCAAAGCCGATAATGGCCTGGCAGGCGCGCTCTCGATACAGGGACGCCGCTTCTTCCACGTTTGAAACCGTGGGGTTCGCCGATGTTTTGGCATAGACCGCAACGCCAATCCCCTGAGCCGTAAGCGCACGCTCGAGTGATGCCGTGAGCCCCAAACGTGCAATACCAGGGTCTGTCACGATAAGGACCTTCTGGATCGAACGCTTTTGAAGCACTGTGGGCACATCCTCAGCGTGCTCCAGAATGTGTGGCTCGGTATAGGGCAGCACCGGCAATGCGATGCGAAAAACCGTTTGATACGTTCGGCACCAGACGCGGCGGGCTAGATGCATAAAGGAGGCTCCCTCATTTGTTGATTGGTCAACATTTGCTCGACCGATTGTACTCAGCGGCGGTCAAAGACGGCCTGCCAATCGTTAATCAATCAACATCTTCATATCTCAAAATTGTTTTATTAAAAATCATTCCTAATAGGCTTCACTTTTGGTTGCATTTATGGATAATAGAACCCGTCAAGACGCACGTCCGGAGAGGGCCCTTACGGGACCGGACAAGCGCCCCATCGCCATCGATCGAAAGGATCGAATCATGAAGTTTGTTTGCCCCGTTTGCGGTTATGTGGAAGAGTTCGACGGCGACCAGCTGCCCGAGGATTTCAAGTGCCCCCAGTGCGGCGTTCCCGGTTCTCGTTTCCTGAAGCAGGAGGAGGGTCAGCTCGAGTGGGCTGCCGAGCACGTCGTGGGCGTCGCCAAGATGGAGGGCGTCTCCGAGGACATCGTTGCCGACCTGCGTGCCAACTTTGAGGGCGAGTGCTCTGAGGTCGGTATGTACCTGGCCATGGCTCGCGTCGCTCATCGCGAGGGCTACCCCGAGATCGGCCTGTACTGGGAGAAGGCTGCCCACGAGGAGGCCGAGCACGCCGCCAAGTTCGCTGAGCTCCTGGGCGAGGTCGTGACCGACTCCACCAAGAAGAACCTCGAAATGCGCGTTGAGGCCGAGAACGGCGCCACCGCCGGCAAGACCGATCTTGCCAAGCGTGCCAAGGCCGCTGGTCTCGATGCCATCCACGACACCGTGCACGAGATGGCTCGCGACGAAGCTCGCCACGGCAAGGCTTTCGCTGGCCTGCTCAAGCGCTACTTTGGCTAAGCCAACTGCCTGAGACATAACCTCTAGCTCGATGAGGCCCGGACCGTATTGGTTCGGGCCTTTTTCGTGCCTCACGAACTTGTTAACGCCCTGAAATAGGACCGCCTTCGGCATCGGCTTCTCGTCAAAAACTAAGTGAGTAGACTTTTTGGAACTTGCCGAGCACACCACCCATATTGCTTTATAAAGCCGCAGGTAGATGACTTGTTGCAAAACGGCCTGGTCGCCAAAGTGCCAAAAGTCTACTCACTTAGAACCGCAGCCGTCCACGATTGAGCCGTTTTGTGTCTAACGGGCATCTTCCCGTCGATTACTCCCAATTTTGTCCAGTCAACGAATAGTTCAGACCGGAGTAATGTCTCAGCCCTTTGCTCATCTGAGCTTTTATCACGATATTCAGCATCGAGCATCCTGCATATGGCCTTAACGATCGCGCGGAATCTATCCTCATCGGATATCTGTCTGTGTGTCAGGAGAAGTACATCGTAGCCCATGGCCTGAAGGGCCGTCATGCGGTCAGCGTCACGCAAGCCATCCCCTGCGCGTCCGTGCGAGGCCTTTCCCTGACATTCAATGGCCACCTGTCGCCTGCCGTCCGGCGAAGAAAGAAGTAGGTCGATATATACACGGGACTTTCCCACAATCGCTCGAGCACTTTTGCTTAGCATCACTTCAACATTAAGCTCTATGCCGCAAAAACCTTCGCCTCCCAGGGATCGCGGCAGTGCAAGTAGCAAATACGCCTCGACCTCAAAAGGCGACGCGGCACCCAATGGAACGAGTTGCGATACCGCCATAAATCTATTGCCGTAACGCATCCCGCAAACATCTGAACAAAAACGGTCAAGGTCTCCGCCCAAAACCAAAGCGTCTCGACGCCATAAATTTGAGGCGGTGCCGTCCTCGGACGGGCAGCGCACCCAACCGAACGTTGTCGAAATCGCGCCCGAATCAATTGCACGCGAAAGCTCCGCCTCAAGTGCCGCCGGCAGGGCACACATCGCAAACAAGCCACACATCTCCGCCAATACCAAAAGAAGCTGAAGATCCGTCAGATGCCGCGACATGATGAATGTCGTCAGTAGAGGAGACGTAACCAAAAACCCATGCTCCGTTTCCAGCACGGATTCCCTGGGGAGCTCACCAAGAAACAGCCGCTGCCTAATGCTGGCAGGACAAGTCCGTTTGTTTCTCGTCCGAACCAATGTATACAACGGAAAACCGAGCGCGACCGCAGCCGTCGGGTTGCGGGCAAGATCATATCGCTGCCGGTCTTCTTCCGGTCGTGGAAGCGGCGGACACAAAGCGCGGACTTGAGGAGGCAAACGCCAGTACCTAAAAGCCGATATGTCACAAAGTAGATCCTTCATAGGCACAGGAGAACACGAATTTCAACCCAGTCAGTCACGCATTGGCGCGAACGCACCAAAAACGGCGCCGAACGGACTGCCAAGTTTTCAACAGCCCTCCCCAACTGGCCAAAAGCTTGCCGAGAGCTGGACGAAGCCCTGTTGAAAACCCCATTTTTTTCTCATGCAGGAGCTTTGCGCGGCAAGTGAGTAGACTTTTTTGAACATCCCGAGCAGGCCGGTCATCCTGCTTTTCAAAACCGCAGGTAGATAGCTTGCTACAAAACTGCCCGCTCGCCATCACGCCAAAAGTCTACTCACTTAGATTGCAGAGCACCCCCCATTAGCTGCAATTCCAAGGTATTAAGCATTTTTGGACTCAAATCGTCATACTGGACAAGAATTTGAGTTGAGTTTTTAGGGACAGATGCGCCATCGGCACACCAATAACAGTCACTGATATCGACAAAAGGGATACTCGAGCGCGTGAGGGCCTGCGCAAAAGAGCTTCCGCCCGCTTCGCACTCCGCAACCACAGTGCAGTAAAGGCCCGCGTCTGCGTGTTCGATCGAGACCTCCCCTGCCGGAAACGCTTTCCGTACAAGCGAGGTCAGGCCATCACGCGCCTCGCGAGCACGAACGCGCACGCGGTTCACATGTCGCTCGTAATCACCCGATTCCAGCAAACGCGCCAAAGCGACCTGGTCAACAGAGCTCACCGACGAGGCGTA
>DBEZXW010000093.1:0-55156 GCA_048291725.1 Collinsella sp.
GTCCAGTTCCACGGCGAGTCCTACCGCGTCCGCCATGCCCTCATGCAGGAGGGCTAGCCGCTCAAAAGCGTGCGCGCTTCCGATGCTCAGACTGCTCAATTTCCGATGCTCTTTTTGCTCAAATCCTCTTGACGAAACACATGCCAAACCACGTTGCCGCGTCGCCCAACGAGACGCGCCCGTGGCTGCCCACATCCATAATCGAGGTGTAAAACGCCTGCAGGTCGGCCCAGTCCGTAGGAAATGCGGAAAGGTCGATGTGCTTTGCCTGGCACTCGGTCAAAAGCTGTCGACGGTCCGTTCCGCTCCAGCAAACTATCTGGGCGAAGTAGCGACCGATCCAATCGCCGAGCCTTTTGATAACCATACAGAGCGGATCGGCCATCGCGGTGTCCACAGCCGATATCCCTGTGAGCTCGCGGACGGGAAACGCAACGCCTTCGGTAAATTCCGTCTGCACAAACTGCGAGAACTCGCCCATCACGTTGCCGCGGTTATCGAGCTTAACCGCGCCGACCTCGATAATCTCGTTGCGCAACCCGCGGCGCTGGCGCTGCCTTGGCACCGGCGCAAACTCGAAGTCGAGCACAATCTGACGCGCAAAGTTCGTCGTATCGATAGCCGAGATACCCGGCGTCTTTTCAGCTGACACGGTTAGGGCCTTTCTCCGTCAACTGCCGCTTGCTACATAGGCGGCTACATTGCCGTAAGGATAGGCGCCCGTGCGGACACAAAAGCGGGGTGCAACGCCATGCGCCGGTCGCACGCCATGCAGACCGCCCCAAGAGAGTCGCCCGCTCTATTCAAATGCATGAAAAAGATTTAGGCCCGGTGACTTGAATCAGCGGTCATCCCGGGCCCATCAGAGCTCACAGAGCTCTTGGTTGCTTTGGTCTTGCTCTTCACGGCGCTTATCGAACTTTCCGAGGCACTCAAGCAGCATTCGAAGCATAACAAGTCGCTGCCATTAAGGCGCTGACCTCTTGACCAAGCAACGGCGCTGCCCAGCTCTTCACTACTTGGGCTGCCGTCGACTTTATTCTATCCGCGAGCATCTGGTTTACCAAATGGATTTTCGGTAAAGGAAGCACGGCACACCCACAAAACCACTACGCCCCAAGTGCCGCCATGGGGATCACCGCCACGCCGTCGTCACGTGTGTAGGCAATGCTTCCCTTTCCAACCATAACCGCCAAAAACGCCGGCGCGGCATTCTGAGACGCGCTTTCCACTTGAAGCCATGTCGATTCTGGGACACAGTTTCCGCTTGAAGCCCATCCGGAAAGCGCGCCCCATTCCGAGGCTTGAGTCCGAGACGCAGTCTCCACTTGAGCTCTTGACGGGAAAGCACGTCCCACTCTGAAGCTCGATTCCGGGATACAGCTTCCGCCAGAGACCTCAACCGGAAACGGTATCCCACTCTGGAGCCAGAATCCGGGACGCAGCTTCCGCTTGAGAGGCGATCCGGAAAGCGCGCCCCATTCCGAGCATCACATCAGAGCGCGCTTGGTTATCTCCGCTCGCACATCTCGGCAAACGAAATCAGCTTGCCATCTCCCCTACTATCCGCGGCATCCCGACATCCCTGCGTAAAGCCACGCTTCGAGAAGATCACGTAGCTTTTTCGTTGCCGTCTAAAGAGCTCGCTTCGGTGCACGAGCTTTTGCAGCACGTCTTCGCCCACCGGTTCATTGCGCCATTTGCACTCCGCAAACAGCGCAGTGCCCTCGCCATCGTCAACAATCAAGTCGATTTCTTCCTGCGTATGCGTGCGATTATCCGTCCCCCACCAGCGCCCGACGCTCGCCGGAACCACATCGAGCCGGCCCGCGCGCGCGAGTTCGTAAACATATTGCCTGCATATAAGCTCAAAGACCGTACCCATGTAATCCGATACGTGCGGCTCAATACGCTTATACGCCATCTCGGCCATATCGTTTTGAATCAGCCCGATGTTCTGCGGAACAAACTTGTACCAGAACCTAAACATCTGGTCGCTCAGCAGATACACGGCTCGCTTATTGCTCGTCTCGTTTAGGGGCAGCTCGCGCTCGACAATCCCAAGCGACGCCAGCTTATCCACATAGCTCTTTACGTTGCTCGCAGGGATTCCCGTAGAGCTCGCAATCTCCGAGATCTTCGAGCGCCCCTGAGCAATTGCTTGCACGATCGCATCATATTGCTCGGGATTGCGGTACTCTTGCAATAGCAGGTTACTCGGCTCCTCAAAGAGATAGCCCGTAGGAGTAAGAAAAAGACGTTTGATGTTGTCCTTGAGCGGTGCGACAGGATCGACTTTCTCGATATATGCAGGAATGCCGCCCGTCATGCCATAGCAAACCGCAGCGTCTTCGCGACTCATGCCCTGCCACAGGCCGAGGGTCGTCGTAAAATCGAGCGGCATGATCTTAAACTGGGCCGTACGCCTACCGTATAGCGGACTCTCGTAGCCCAGCACCTGCTCTTCCATAAACGAAAGCGACGACCCGCACAGGATAAGCATGAGCTTGGTCTCTTTGTACAAGTGATCGATCTTGTCTTGCAGCAACGAACTGATCTCGGGATTCGATTGGGCGAGATAGGGATACTCGTCAATCACGACAATCAAACGTTCCGTGCGAGCCATGGTGGCCAATGCATCGAACGCCTCGTCAAAACTACGAAACGACACGCCTGCAGCACCAACCGAACCCGCAAGTATCGCCTGGCTAAAGCCGTGCAGGTTTGCCTCTGCATTGGTACGACGAGCTTGAAAGTAAATAGCCTTCTTGTCTTGGATGAATTCTGTGATAAGGCGCGTTTTACCTACACGACGACGGCCGTAAATCACAGGCATCTCAAAGGAGCCCGTGCTATACAGTCGATTGAGCTCGGACATTTCCGCTGTTCTTCCGATAAACATAGGCCATCCTTCCTTTACGTTATAGCTAGCTATATTATATCTTCCTATAATATAGCTAGCTATAACGTAATTCGACAAGCGGCGCACGAAAAAGGGCGATACACCGCCGCACGTGGACCGTTCCGGAAAATGTATCCCGTTCTGGAGCCAAAAACTGGGCCGTAGTTTCCGCCAAACATGCCATCCGGAAAGCGTGTCCCGTTCTGAGCCTGAATTCTGGGATGCACTTTCCGCTGAAGCTTCTACCGGAAAATGCATCCCATTCCGAGCGCTCATTCCGGGACGTAGTTTCCGCATGCGGCCCCGTTGGGAAAGTTCATCCCGCTCTAAGCGCTCATTCCGGGATGCAATTTCCGCTTGAGGCCCGATCCGGAAACGGCATCCCACTCTGAGGCCGAAATCTGGGATGTAGTTTCCGCTTGAAGGGCGATCCGGAAAGCGCGTCCCATTCCGAGTGGCAATTCCGGGTCACAGTTTCCGCAGATACAAGGCGACAGTCCGCCACCCTTATCACATGCCTTCAAATATGCGATCCAGAAACACAAAACAGCAGATAGAATGCTCTTATCAAAAAGTGCACGTCCCGAAACTTACCAAGACTTCATATCCAGCTACCGTTCACGGTCGCCGATTACCGCCCACCGATTCAAACAAGAAATATGTCGCCAAAAGCAGGCCATCTACCTGCATGGTTAGATTTTGGTCAGCTTTTGGTCAGCTGAGCGGCAAGTTCCAGCTGATACGTTTTTGTTACCCAAAAGGAGGCGGTAGCTCATGACCCATTGCAATGACCAGCTCATCGACCAACTGCTCACTCAAGCCGAACAAGAAGGACGATGCCTGATTCCCCCGAGCACGGCGATCCGAAAAGCGCTCCTTCGGCGCATCGGCAACATGGTCGTCTCCCCCATGCCGGGCATGTTCGCGCGCAAAACGCGCTGGAATGAGCTCAACCGGGCGCAGCGTCATTGCGAGATTATTCGCGCCCTTGCGATCATCCACCCCGATTGGACGTTCTGCTCGTTTTCGGCCGCCTGTCTGCTGGGGCTCGAGGTCTCGTGGCGACACCTGAATGTCGTGCATGTCTGTAGCTCGACAAAGCCGTCGGCTCGTCCGGGCGCACATATTCAGCGGCACCAGATTGAGCCGGCCGGAGCAATACGCAGAGCCGGCATATCGGTAACGCCGCCCATCCAAACGGTCACAGATTGCTTGCTGCAAACTGGTTTTGCCGACGGCATGCCCATTGCCGATTCGGCGATCTTAAAGCTCGGCCTTGCGCGGGAACAGCTGATGGAGGCCGTCGAGCAACGAGCGACCGCCCGCAATGGTCGCACGATTCGCACCGCCCTCACGACACTTCGATATGCCGACGCCTGCGCCGAGAGCGGCGGGGAATCGGTCGCCCGAGCCATCATGATCGAGACGGGCTTTGCGCCCGATTGGCTTCAATACGAGCTGACGGACCCCTTCAATTCGGCCAAGCCCATACGAACGGACTTTGCCTGGGAGCGCCAGGCGCGGGAACTCACGCTGGGCGAGCTCGACGGGCTCATCAAATATACCGACCAGACCATGCTGGCCGGACGCACCACCGCCGAGGCGCTCGTTGCCGAACGACAGCGCGAGGCGCACCTATCGCTCTACGGTCACCCTCTGCTGCGCTTTACCATGAACGAGGTCCGCTCGGCAGGAGTGCTCGCCAAAAAGCTGCAGACGGCAGGCATCCGGCAGACCGCGCTGCCGACATGGCTCAACGATATTGAGCTGTAGGAGCTGCTGAGCTTATGCCCGCCTGCCCACCAAACTGGGACACACTTTCCGGTTGGCAGCACCCGCGAAAACCATGTCCCAAATTGAGCGCTCAAAACGGGATGTACTTTCCAGATGGCATGCCTAGCGGAAACCGTGTCCCGGAATCAAGGCCTAGAATGGGACAGACTTTCCGGTTGAAGCGCCCAGCGGAAACTGCATCCCGGAATAGACGCTCAAACTGGGACGCAGTTTCCGGTTTCCTGCTGTTCCGGAAAGTACGTCCCATTCTGGAGCCGAAATCCGGGATGCAGTTTCCGTATGCGGAGGCGCTCCAAACAAAAGGCCCCGACTCGCGATGGGGCCGGGGCCAAAGGCGCAGCATATGCAGTTGATGTTGAGCGCGAACAGCCCGTCAACAATGGCTGTCCGCACCCCGCCCTACCCGCGGTTGCGGACGCGGCTGTAGGGCGTATCCACCATGGGCAGATTTGGACGCAGCTTGCCGTCAAACGCGCGGTAGGCGTTCTGTACGGCGGGCGCCGTGGGGATCGTTGCGATCTCGCCGATGCCCTTGCCGCCATATGCCACAGGCAGTAGCTCGTCCTTCTCCACGTAAATGGCGTGGATATCCGGAATCTCGGGCGCACGGAACAGTCCGAGCGTACCGTACCTTGCCTGGGGTACACAGTCCTTGAGCGGCCAGTCCTCGGTAAGCGCATAGCCCATACCCATGAGTACGCCACCTTCGATCTGACCCTGGATGGAGATGGGGTTGACCACCTTGCCGGAATCGTGCGCGGCATAGACCTCGCTCACGCGGCCGTCGTCGTCCAAAATAACCACATGCGTGGCAAAGCCGTAGCAGATGTGGCTCTTGGGGTTGGGAACATCCGCACCCAGCTTGTCGGTCGGCTCCAGGTACACGTAGCCAAACTCGCATCCTTCGAGCGCCTTGATGGCGGCCGCGGGATCCTGAGGATGCATGCCCTGGCCGGCGACGAGCTCCTGCGTGCGCAGCTGGTAGGCGCGACCGTCATCGTACTCGATCTTGACGCCGTCGCCATGCGCGCTCACGGGAGCATCGGGCGCGGGCCTGCCGGCCTCGATGCCAACCATGGCATCGCGCAGCAGGAAGGCGGCACCGCGTACGGCCTCGCCAGTCACGACCGTCTGACGCGAACCAGACGTGGTGCCGGAGTCGGGAGCGTTCTCGGTGGAGCACTCGCCGTTGGCGATGCAGCGAAGCGGCAGACCGCATGCCTCGGCAACGTCCTGCAAAAAGACCGTGTTGCAGCCTTGGCCGATGTCTGACGTGGCGGCATAGACCACGGCCACGCCGTTCTCGATGCGAATCTTGCAGCGGCCGGCATCGGGCAGGCCCACGCCCACGCCGGCATTCTTCATGGCGCAGGCGATACCGGCGTGTCCGGGATGCGCATAGTAGGCATCCTTGACCTCGAGCAGTGTCTCCTTAAGCGCCGTGGAGCAGTCGGCGATCTGGCCGTTGGGCAAAACCTCGCCCGGCTCGATGGCGTTTCGGTAACGAATCTCCCACGGATCCAGGCCGACCTTCTCTGCCAGCAAGTCGATTAGGCTCTCGAGCGCAAACTCGGACTGGCAAACGCCAAAGCCGCGGTACGCACCGGCGGGCGGGTTGTTGGTGTAGTAGCCAAAGCCGCGGATGTCGGTGTTCTGGTACTTGTAGGGGCCGACGGCATGCGTACAGGCGCGCTCGAGCACCGGGCCGCACAGCGAAGCGTAGGCGCCGGTATCGAAGTTGATCTCGCAGTCCAGGCCGGTAAAGTTGCCCTCGGCGTCGCAACCCAGCGTAAAGGTGCCGTCCATGGCATGGCGCTTGGGATGGAAAGCGAGCGACTCGGCACGCGTGAGCTTGCACTTCACAGGACGCTGAAACTTATATGCGGCGAGCGCGGCCAGATGCTGGATGGACACGTCCTCCTTACCGCCAAAGCCGCCGCCCACGAGCATGGTCTCGACGACCACGCGCTCGGGCTCGCTATCCCAGCCAAACATATGGGCGCACTCTTTGCGCGTGTCGTAGGCACCCTGGTCGGTCGACTGCACCTTGACGCCGTTCTTGTACGGGAAGGCGACAGCGCACTCGGGCTCCAAGAAGGCATGCTCGGTAAAGGGCGTGGTAAAGCGCTGCGTCACGGTAAACGCGCTTTCTGCCAGCGCCTTGGCGGCGTCGCCGCGCGTCACGTGACGGCTCTGGCACACGTTGTCCTTGAGCTCCACCGTGTTGCCAAAGGCAAAGAAGCTGTCGTGCAGGCGCGGGGCGTCGGCAGCCTTGGCCTCGACAATGTTGCGCACGGGCTCCAGCGGCTCGTAGTCAATCTTTACGAGCTTCTTGGCCTTCTCGAGCGTCGCCTCGTCCTCGGCAACCACCAGCACGATGGCGTCACCCACGCAGCGGGTGATATCGCCCTGGGCGATCATGACGTCCCAGTCCTGGATAAGGTGGCCGACCTGGTTGACCGGCACGTCCTCGGCGCGCAGAATACCCACCACACCGGGCAGGGCCTCGGCCTTGGAGGTATCGATGGAAAGCACACGGGCGCGCGGGTACTTGGAGCGCACGGCGCTGGCATAGGTCAAGCCCGGCTGATCGAGCTCATCGATGTCGTCGGGGTACTTGCCCTCGCCGAGCACCTTCTTGCGCACGTCGATACGGAAGGCGCGCTTGCCCACGCCATAGTCATCGCCGCGCTCCAAGTCCTCGTCGATCTGCTTTTCGCCGCGGAGCACCACTGCGGCCAGCGAGATGCCCTCGATAATCTTTTTGTAGCCGGTGCAACGGCAGACGTTGCCGCGAATGGCGTACTTGATTTGCTCCTCGGTAGGCTCGGGGTCCTCGGCGATGAGCGCTGCACCCGCCATGACCATGCCGGGGATGCAAAAGCCGCACTGCACGGCGCCCACGGCGCCAAAGGCGTACACAAAGGCCTCGCGCACGTCCTCGGGCAGGCCCTCGACGGTCACGATGTTGCGGCCGGCGGCAAGCGCGGTGGTCAGCACGCAGGCCTTGACGGCCGCACCGTCCACATGGATGGTGCAGGTACCGCAGGCGCCCTCGGAGCAGCCATCCTTGGCGGAATGGATGTGCAGGTCGTCGCGCAGATAGCGCAGCAACGGTTTGTTTTGGGTCGTCGTGCGCTCGATGCCGTTAACGGTAAAAGTGAATTCCTGTGCCATGGTGATTCCCTTCTACACGCCGGCGGCGATGCCGGTGCGGTCGTGGATGGCGCCATGCGGGCAGACGACGGCGCACATGCCGCACGACAGGCAGTCTGCACCGTCGATATGGGCGCAGTTGTCCTCGATGCGGATAGCGCCGGCAGGGCACTTTTTGGCGCACATGCCGCAGCCGATGCAGCTCGTGTCGCAAATCTTGCGGGCAATGGCGCCCTTATCTGTGTTGTTGCAGCGCACCAGGATATTCTGGTAGCCGGGGACGAAGGCAATCACGCGCTGCGGGCACGCCATGCCGCACAGGCCACAGCCCGTGCACTTGGAGCGATCCACGCGGGCGATGCCATCGACCAGCGCAATGGCGCCGTGGGGGCAGGCCGTGACGCAGGCGCCACAGCCAATGCAGCCTTCGCTGCAGCGGGCGTCGCCGCCTGCGGAGGCGCAACCGCTTCCGCAGGCAACGTAGGCCACGTTATGTTGAATGGATTTGGCCATAAGAGACTCGCCTATTTCTTAAGAAGGTACGAATAGTTGTCGCGCACAGCCCTGATGGTCAGGCGGACGGCCTCGGGAAGACCGGTGTTGACGGCGTCGACCGAGACGGTGCGGACCGTGCCGGCGACGCGGACCTTAAAGTGGTCCTCGTCCACGGCCAAGAAGCCCTCGTTCTCGGAGTTCTCCATGTCCTGCTCGCTCCAGAACAGGGTGAGCTTGTCCTTGTAGGGACGACCCTCCTGGTAGGGGCAGAACACGGCGCAGTTGCCGCACTCGTTGCACATGCCATCGACATGGACGACCTGATGCTTGGCCAGGCCCGGCACCTTAATTGCCACGTTGGCGCGGTTGGGGCACACGTCGCAGCAGACCTCGCACACCGAGCCGCAGCCCAGGCAGCGGGTCTTGGTGCAGTTGCGCTTGTCGCGGCACAGCGACCCCTTGCGCTCGTAGCAGGTGTCCTCGCGACCGGCCTGCTCGTTGCAGCCGGCGTACTTGTTAAAGTCCACGCCGGCGATGGCGCGGGCGACCTCGGCGGCGTCGGCAATAGCCTCGACCACGGTAGCGGGACCGCGGCGGCAGTCGCCAGCAGCCCAGACGCCCTCGACGCCGGTGGAGGTGGCGGCAAGGCGGCCGCGACGGTCGTGTTCGACGCCCGCGGCATCGTACAGGCTGGCATCGATGCCCTCGCCCACGGCGCAGATCACCGTGGTGGCGGGAAGCTCGACGGTCTCGCCCGTGACGACGGGGCTACGACGGCCGCTTGCATCCGGCTCGCCGAGCTCCATGACGTCGCAGGTCAGCACGGCGCCGTTGAGTGCCTTGGGAGCCAGTAGCTCGCAGAACTCAACGCCGTCGGCAAGAGCAAAATCAAGCTCTTCCTCGTCGGCGGGCATCTGCTTCTTGGTACGACGGTAGACCAAGCGCACGTTCTTCACGCCAGCCAGGCGCTTGGCCACGCGAGCCGCGTCCATGGCGGTATTGCCGGCGCCAATGACCACGACATCCTCGCCCAGCTCGAGCTTCTCGCCCTTCTTGGCGGCCTCGAGGAACTCCAGCACGTCGAGCTCGGCACCCTCGCCCAGGCCCGCAGAGCCGGGCATCCAGGCACCGGTGGCCACGACCACGTCGGTAAAGCCCTGGGCCTTGAGCTCGTCGATGGACTCCACGCGGGCGTTGAGCTGCACCTTGGCGCCAAAGGCCAGGCAGAGCTCGGCATCGTGGGAGATATCGTCGCTCGCAATGCGGAACTCGGGGATCACGTGACGGACCACGCCGCCGAGAGAATCGCGGGCCTCGAAGATAGTGACGGGCACGCCGGCGCGCGTCAGGAAGAACGCCGTCGCCAGACCGGCCGGGCCGCCGCCGATAACGGCAACGTTGCGCTCACCGTCGTTGGCGATGGCCTGGGTGCGCAGCTTGGGCAACACGGCCGTCATGGCCTCGCGGGCGGCCTTGAGCTTGCTGGCGCGAATCTGGGCGCCCTCGGGCTCGTAGAATGCACGCTCGCAGGCACGGCCGCAGGGATGCGGGCAGATGGTGCCGGTAATGAACGGCAGGGCGTTGCGCTCGATGATGATGTTGAGTGCGTCCTCGTAGCGGCCTTCGTCAACAGCCGCCAGATAGGCGGGAATATCCTGCTGGATGGGGCAGCTCGTGCGGCACGGCGTGGTAAAGCAATCGGAAAGCGGGCTCTTGCCGGCGACCTTGCGGTCGGGCAGCGGACGCAGCGGCTTCTTGTAGAGCGGGTTGGTGAGCGAGTCGGTCTGGATCGCAGTCACAGCCTCGAGAGAGACGCCCTCAAAAGGCTTACCATCCAGGTCGGTAAACTCCCCGGCCATCTGGCTAAAGCGCTCGTAACCGCCGGGCTTGAGCACGTCGGTCGCCAGGGTGACGGGCCAAATGCCGGCATCGTACAGGGCACGGATGTTGTAGACCGTAGCACCACCGGAGTAGCTGATGCGCAGCTTGCCATCGAACTGCTCGGTAATGCGGCGGGCGGCCTCGATGGTCAGCGAGAACAGCGAACGGCCGGACATGTACATCTCGGTGGAGGGCAGCTCGTTCCTCGTCACGTCGACGGGGAACGTGTTGGTCAGCTTGACGCCAAACTCCAGGCCGCGCTCGGCGCACAGGGCAATCAGGCGCTCGAACATGGGCACGGCGTCGACCCACTGCAAGTCCTCGCGGAAGTGCGTATCGTCGAAGACGATGTAGTCAAAGCCCAGCTCGTTCAGACGCTGGCGGGCAAACTCATAGCCCAGCAGCGTGGGGTTGCACTTGATGTAGGTGTTGAGGCCCTTCTCGGTGATCAGATAGGTCGCGATGCGCTCGATTTCCGCCGGCGGGCAGCCATGCAGCGTGGACTCGGTGATGGAGTTGGAGACGCGCGCCGGGATGGACTCGACAAACGCGGCGTCGACATGCTCAAACTTGTCCAGGTTAGCGAGCGCCCACGTGCGGCACTCGTTCCAAACCTCGGAGCCGCTGGCATCCTTCATGCCCTCGATGTAGGCGTCGACCTTGGGGCTCTTGATGCCCTCCAGGTCATAACCCACCGACATGTTAAAGACAAAGCCGTCCGGGCTGCCCAGGCCGTATTCGCGGGCAATCAGGTGGCAGGCAAACCATGCCTTCACGTACTCGGCAAAGGCCTGCGGAACCTCGAGCTCGGTCGACCACTCGCAGTTGTAACACTCGTCCTGCGCCACGATGCAGGGTTTGTTCACACACTTGGAGAGCTCCTCGCCGTCCATAACCTGGACGGTCTTAAGCTCAAAGAAGCGGGAACCGGCCACGTAGGATGCCACGATGTTCTGGGCAAGTTGCGTATTGGGACCGGCGGCCGGGCCAAACGGAGTCTCGATGCGCTCGTCAAAAATGGGAAGCGCGCCCTCCTGATTGGTCGTGACCATCTTGCGCACGCCAAAGATGGCGTCCTGGGTCTTGTGCTCCTCGATGATCCAGTTCATCAGCTGCGAAAACGGGATCGGCCTCATGATGTCGCTCATAATGAGCTCCTCTCTGTAACGCCCGGCGAGACCGCGCGGCGGGCGCAAATACGGTGTAGCGCTAGCACAGCGCCGGCGACCCCGCGGAGGCCGCCTATGCGCGCGTCGGATGCGGCGAAACATCCGACGCGCGCGAATCTCCAATTGGAATTAGTACACGCGATCGTTGAGCGTGCTCCAGAGCTTCTTGGACTCGGCCATGGTCCACGCGTTGATCTTGTCCTCATCAATCCCAACGAACTCACGATCCTTGTACAGGACGCGGCCGTTGATGATGGTGGTGCGGCAGTTTTTGCCCATCATGCCAAAGAGCATGTGGCCGTCGATATTCTCCTCGCTCAGCGGCGTAAAGGGCTTGTAGTCCATGACGATGACATCGGCGGCAGCGCCGGCCTCGAGCACGCCGAGCTTGCGATCGAAGTACTTGCTCGCCATCTTGGCGTTGTTCTCGAACAGCATGGTCATGGCCTCGCACCAGCCCACGTTGGGCATGGCGGCGTTGTGTCGCTGAATGATCAGGAAGACCTTAAGGCTCTCGAGCATATCGTGGGTGTAGGCGTCGGTGCCCATGCACACGGGGATGCCGCGGCGGAAGAACTCGAGCACGGGGGCGCAGCCCACGGCGTTGCCCATATTGGATTCGGGGTTGTTGACGAGCCAGGTACCAGACTCCTTGACGATATCCATCTCGGCGGGCGTCACGTGGATGCAGTGGCCGAGCATGGTGTCGGGACCCAGCAAATTGTGCTGCAGCAGGCGCTCGACGGGGCTGATGCCACCGCGGTTGAGGCGGGAGTCCCACACGTCATTCATGCCCTCGCACACATGGATGTGGAAGCCGGTCAGGCCGTTGTTGGCCTCGGCCATCTTATCCATGGTCTCGTCCGACAGCGTAAAGGTGGCGTGACCGCCAAACATGGCGGCGATCATGTGGTTGTCGTTATCGCGACGCTCCTTGGCGGCCCACTGGGCAAACTCGGCGTTCTCGGCAATGGCCTGGTCGCATTTTTCCTGGCCGCGGCGGTCGGAGACCTCGTAGCACAGGCACGAACGCATGCCCAGCTCCTGAGCTGCATCCTTAATGGTAAAGAGGCTTCCCGGGATTTCGCAGAAGCTCGCATGGTGATCGAAGATCGTGGTGACGCCATCGCGGATGGAGTCAAGAATCGTGGCATAGGCGCTCGCCTTGGTGCCGTCGAGCGTCAGGTTGTCGTCGATCTTCCACCACTGCTGCTCAAGATTCTCCGGGAAGTTGGTGGGGTTGCAGCCCTTAATGGCAAGGCCGCGGGCCAGACCCGAGTAGATGTGGGTGTGGCAATTGATGAGTCCGGGCATGATGAGGTTGCCCTGGGCGTCGACGTACTCGGCATCCGGGTACTTGGCCTTGAGCTCGCACTCGGGGCCCACTTCGACGATCGTATCTCCGTCAATGGCGACCGCACCGTTGGGAATGAACGGGGTCTGAGCGTTGCGAGTAAAGACGGAACCGTTAGCGACCAGAAGCATGAATGCTCCCTTCAACATCAGGGGCGGGGTTTGACACCTCTGACATGGCGGAGTGCGAAGCGCCGGCCTACACCGGAAACGGGCCCTCTCCCGTCAACGCTTCACCAAAGGGACAAACCCTTTGAAGTGCGGCTTGGCGCCGCATGGCGTCGGCGGACGAGGCGATGCGCCCGCCGACGAATAGCACCGAATTGGTTACTTCTTGCTCTCGGGCAAGACCAGATCCACGGCAGCGTCCTTGGCAGCATCGATGTGCTGAGCCACGACCGGCGTCTGCGGAAGGATCAGGTTAAGGACAATGGCCATGATGGCGGTGGGGGTTACGGCATTGGAGCCGATGACGGTGGACACCCAGGCGGGCATACCCTCGCCGGCAAGGCAACCGCTGGCCATCCAGATACCCAGGCCAAAGACGACGGAGGTGCCGACGATGGTGGTAGTGCGCTGCGTGAGGCCCTCGCGGGTGAACATGCGCACGCCGTTCATGGTGATGGTGCCAAAGACGCCGACGGTCGCGCCGCCGATAACGGGCTGCGGGATAGCGGAAAGGACGGCAGAGAGCTGCGGGAACAGACCGGCGATGGCAAAGACGGCCGCGATGATCACAAAGACCCACTTGTTGACGACCTTGTTGGAGCAGATGATGCCCACGTTCTGGCCAAGGGCGCTGGTGGGAAGACCGCCCAGCAGGCCGCCGACCATAGAGGTGAGGCCCTGGGACACGATAGCGCCGGAGAGCTCGCGCTCGGTGGGCATACGGTCGATGGAGCCCAGGCAGGCGGCGGAGACGTCACCGATAACCTGGATGGCAACCATGGGGAACACGACAGCGAGGGTAATGCAGACTTCGGGATCAAACTCGAGCGCGTAGGGCATGAGCTTGGGAAGGGCGAAGACCTGAGCGGTGGCGACGCTGGAGAAGTCGATCATGCCAAAGGGGATCGAAACGATCATGCCAACGATCATGCCAAAGAACACGGATCCCAGCTTGAGCGTGCCCTTGCCAAAGTTGGCGAGCGCAAAGACCACGGCGAAGGTGATAAGAGCGACGCACCAGGCCTGCGGAGTGCCCCACAGCGGCGTACCCATACCGCCGGCCATATACTTGACGGCCGTGGGATACAGCGAAACGCCGATGGAGAAGATGACCGTACCGGTCACGACGGGCGGGAACAGCCACTTGATCTTGCTGTAGGCCAGACCAAAGAGGACCGCGACGGCGCCGCCGACGATCTCGCCGCCCAGCAGCGCACCAAAGCTAAAGCCCGAGGCACCCATGGCCTGCAGAGCCGGCAGGAACGCGAACGAAACGCCCATGACGATGGGCAGGCCGCCGCCGATGCGACGGAAGGGAGCGAAGGCCTGAAGGGCCGTATCGATCGCCGAAAGAATGAGCGCGACCTGGATGATGTCGGTGCTCTGCTGGCTATTAAAGCCGTAGACGCCGGCCATGATGACCGCCGGGGTAATGATGCCGGCAAACGATGCCAGTACGTGCTGAAGGGCACACGGGATCATTTCCTTAACGGGAGGCATGCCTTCGCGAGTGAACAGGGCTTCAGTGCCGTTCGTAACCGTCTCCTGGGTCATTTGACCACCAATCCTCGAAATAGTTGTTTTCGCATCTAACGCTCTATTGTGACGCAGTGCGGGGTTGAGGTTGTGCCTTCGTTGCATATCGTATTAAAGATGATTCTCATTCTCAATAATAATTTTTTGTTATCAGACTATTCTTCAGCTGAGATAATGCATTTCCGCAGGTCAGGAAAGTGTCTGTTCAAAATTACATCTAACTTTTCTTTTGGTCGACCGTTTACCGCCAAATACCTACCGCTCATCTGTATTACGCAATGTACCTGCGAATATGTGAGTCAATAGACACCGTGTTACCATGAGAAAAAATTGTTATGATCATTTCCGATTTCACCCAAAGGAGTTGCCCGTGAACGAGACCGTACGTCGCTTTTTGCCGATGGTCGATTTTCTGGAGCAGATACTCGGCAAAAACAGCGAAATCGTGCTGCACGATTTCTCGGATCCCGACCACGCCATCGTCGATATTCGCAACGGCATCGTGAGCGGCCGCAAGGTCGGCGGTCCCGCCACCGATCTGGCACTCAAGATCATGCACGACGCCAAGTATCGCGACCTGCCGTTTATTACGGGCTACAAGGGGCGCGGTGCCGGCGGCAAGACGTTGGAGTCAGCGACGTACTTTATCCGCGAGAATGACGAGATCGTCGGTATGCTCTGCGTCAACACCGACCTCTCGACCGTGCGCTCCATCAACGCCATGGCGCAGCAGCTCATGGCGTGCTTCGACGCGGCGCCGACGCGCACGGAGCCCGCCCCTATCGAGGTAGAAAGCCTTTCGGAGTCCACACAGGAGCTCATCGACCGCAGCATTGCCGAGTTGCTGAGCGCGCGCGGGCTGGATGCAGCGTCGCTTGGTCAGAGCGACCGCGTGGACGTCATTCGCCACCTCAACGGCAACGGGGTGTTCATGCTCAAGGGCGCCGTGGCCTGCGCCGCCACCGCGCTGGGCATCTCGGAGCCCAGCGTCTACCGCTACCTGCAAAAAGTTCGCAAGGAGGGCTAAAGAGCAAAATGGAGCGCGGCTCCACAAGCGACCCGTCACTTGACAAAAGACCCTGCAGCTCGCACGCGCTGCAGGGTCATTTTGCATGTCATGTTTAGTTGTGGCCAACGTCTTAGAGAGCGGCGACGACCTCGATCTCGACCAGACCGCCAGCCGGAAGGGCGGCAACCTGGAAGGCGCTGCGCGCGGGGAACGGGGCCTCGAACTTGGAGGCGTAGATCTCGTTCACGGCGGCGAAGTCGGCGATGTCGGCCAGGTAGACCGTGGTCTTGACGACATCGGCAAAGGTAGCGCCGGCAGCGGTCAGCAGGGCCTCGACGTTGGCGAGGGACTGCTTGGCCTGGGCCTCGACGCCCTCGGGCATCTTGCCGGTCGCGGGATCGATGCCCAGCTGGCCGGACAGGAACACCATGTTGCCGGCCTGGATACCGGGGGAATACGGGCCGATGGCTGCGGGTGCGTTATCGGAAGACACGACGGTCTTGCTCATGTTTTTCTCCTTACGATCAATTGAGAGAGCGTGAGCGCGGTGTTCACACCGGGAGGCACAGTTCGGTCTGAACACCGCGCTTGATTGGGATAGTACTCAAGGTTTCTGTTTGATGCAAGAATATTATCAGCTTGCGAGAATATTTTATCGCCCAACGGTTTCCCCGAACCGCTGAACGGTTCTCATGTGGAGCAGCCAGTCCAAGCTGCTGAAGACTTTGTCCTGCTTAGGCTGCGGGCGTCGCCCACCGCAGCGACGCCACTATACTTTTGAATATCTGAGCATTTTGAAAGGCAGGATATGACCGCAACCGCCAGCCGAACCACTAACCGCAGGCCCGAGCTTTTGGCCCCCGCCGGAGGCCCGGAGCCCTTTGCCGCCGCGCTCGCCGCCGGGGCAGACGCCATCTACTGCGGCATGGGCAGCTTCAACGCCCGCCGCAAGGCAACCAACTTTACCGACGAGGCCTTTGAGCAAGCCTGCCGCGCCGCGCATCTAGCCGGGTCGCGCGTCTACGTCACGGTCAACATCGTCATCAAGCAGTCCGAGATGGGCGATGCACTGCAGCTCATCCATCGCTGCTCCACGCTGGGCGCCGATGCCTTCATTATCCAGGACTGGGGTCTGTTCTTTGAGGTCAAGCGCACCATGCCCGGCATCGAGACACATATCTCGACCCAGGCGAACATCCACGACGACCGCGGAACCCTTTGGTGCCGTGAGCAGGGCGCCGACCGCGTGACTCTCTCGCGCGAGCTCTCCATCGACGAAATCGCCGCCATTCACGACGCCGCGCCCGATGTGGACCTTGAGGTCTTCAGCCATGGCGCCATCTGCTTTTGCTACTCGGGCCTGTGCCTGCTGTCGAGCTTTGCCATGGCGGGACGATCGGCCAACCGCGGCATGTGCGCCCAGCCCTGCCGCCTGCCCTACGAGTTGATCGACGAGAACGGTCGCGCGCTCTCCCCTGCCGGTCGCGAGCGCGCGCTGTGCCCGCGTGACACCAACACCTCACAGCTTGTTCGCCGTCTGTATGACGCCGGCGCCGCATCGCTCAAGCTCGAGGGCCGCATGAAGGCACCCGATTACGTGTACTCCATCGTTGATGTGTATCGTCACGAAATTGACGACATGCTATCCGGAGCCGCCGTTGCCAAGGACGAGGAAGCCGCCCGCCAGCGCCAGCTCAAGCGCTGCTTCAACCGCGACTTTACGCACGCCTATCAGGACGGCACCTCGGGCGACGAGATGATGAGCTATGAGCGTTCCAACAACCGCGGCCAGATCGTGGGCACGGTGCTGGGCAGCCGCCCGGCCAACCGCGATGTGCGCGGCCTCAAGTCCGACGACCGCCGTCGCCGCGCCGCCATCGCCCGCATTGAGCTGTTTGAGCCCGTGGGCAAAGGCGACCTGCTGGAGCTTCGCCACGATAACGAGTTTGACCAGTTCCTGACCACCATTGCCGCCGATGATGCCGCCGCCGGTGACATCATTGAGTGCCGCGTGCCCCGTAGCATGCCCGAGGGCTGCCGCGTGCGCGTGATTCGAAGCCAGAGCGCCATTGACGCCGCCGGCGCCGCGCTCAAGCGCGATGTGCTGCGCCGCCGAGCTGTTGACGTGTCCGTCGTGGCGCGCCTGGGCGAGCCGTTTACTGTCACACTCACCTGCTGTGACAACCCCGCGCTCACCGCCACCGCCACGGGCTTCACCGTCGAGGCCGCCAAGACCCGCGCCGTCGAGGCATCCGATCTGGTTGAGCATGTGGGCCGCATGGGCTCCTCGCCCTTTGAGGCCGCGAGCTTTGATGTGGCGCTCGATGAGGGCTGCGGCATGGGCTTCTCCGCCGTGCATAAAGTGCGCGCCGCCGCTTGTAAGGCGCTGGAAGAGGCCATTCTGGCACCGTACGAGGAGCGCGCGAAAAAGCTCGAGTTGCCGGTGCTCGACAAATGTACGCGCCCCATGCCCGAGCACTACCGCGACGAGCCGCAGATCTGCACCACCGTCACCACGCTCGAAGCCGCCGAGGCAGCGCGCGCGGAGGGTGCAACACGCATCTACATGACCGCCGACGCGCTCGATGCGGCCGGGCTCTCCCCTGCCGATACATTTGAGCAGGGTATCGTGCCCGTACTCGACGAGGTCTGCCGCGCCGTCGACCACGAGCGCGTCGATCCCTGGGTTGTTGCCGGCGCCACGGTCGCTATTGGCAACATCTCTGAGCTTGCCCTGGCCGCCCAGGTTGGCGCCACGGCCGAGATTCGCTCTTGCCTGCCGGTTCACAACGCACCCTGCATGGAGGCGCTTGCCGAGCGCGGAGCCGGTGCGTTTTGGCTCTCGCCCGAAATCACGCTCGACGAGATTGTCTCGCTCGGCGCCGCCGCGCCCGCGGCTCTAGGCATCACCGTCTTTGGCCGCCCGCGCGTCATGACAAGCGAGCATTGCATCCTGCAGGTGGCCAATGGCTGCATCCACGATTGCGCCAACTGCCGCCTGCGTGCCCGCAAGCTCTCGCTCAAGAATATCGACGGAAAGGTCATGCCCGTCCGCACCGACATCCATGGCCGCTCTCGCTTGTACGACGCCTACCCCATCGACCTTACGCCGCAGGTACCACAGCTGCTCGATGCCGGCGTGCGTCGTCTCATGGTGGACGGAACGCTGCTCGAGACGGATGAGGTGGGCCGCGCCGTCGCACGCGTCCGTCGCGCCGTCGAGGCGGCTCAAGCCGGCCGCAAGCCCGCCGCCCGCCTACGCGGGGCGACCTCGGGCTGCATGTTTGTGGGAATCAGCTAACCGAAAGGCTTACGCGTGAACGAAGAACCTCAAGTCCTCTACTGCGACGCCTGGCTCATGGCCATCGACAAGCCCGCCGGCATGATCGTCCACGGCGACGGCACCGGCGAGCGCACGCTTACCGACTACGCCAGCGACCTGTTGCTGGCGATGGGCGACGGCTTTGCCGCGACTGACATGCAGCCGCTCAACCGCCTGGACCGCAACACCACCGGCGTGGTGCTGTTTTCGCTCGACAAACAGACGCAGCCCGCCTTTGACCAGATGATTATCGACCACGCTTTCGAAAAGCACTACCTAGCGCTCGCCGAGGGCAAGATCGACTGGAACGAAAAGCTCATCGACAAGCCCATCGCCCGCGACCGTCACGACAGCCGAAAGATGCGCGTCGGCGCCAGCGGCAAGCCGTCTCAAACGCGCGTGAAGGTGCTCAAACGCCTTAAGAGCCGTCGTGGCCTGCCCACGCGCTCGTATATCGATGTCGAGTTGCTCACCGGCCGCAAGCACCAAATCCGTGTGCACCTGGCAAGCGAGCATCATCCCCTGGTTGGCGACGACCTGTACGGAACGCCGCGCCCCTGCGGCCTGATGCTCCACGCCTACAGCGTGTCCTTCACGCATCCCGTAACCGGCGAGCACATCCACATCGAAGCTCCCTGTCCCTGGGAGCCCTAAAACCTGCCGAAAAGGGACAGGTTTATTTTGGCAGGTTTTATCTGGGCAAACGTCAAAACCACCACAAAGGTTCCTGCCCCTTCGCGGTGGTTTTGGCCCTTAGCCGGTCCCCTGTTGCTAGACCGTGACGACGTTGTCCATTGCCCGGTACTTTGCGGGCACCTCGCCCGCGGTAATAATTGTTGCGTCGCGGAAGTCCGCGAACTTGACGGGCGCCACCATGCCAAATTTGCTGGCGTCCGAGATTACGAAGCGTTTGGCCGTATGGCGCATCGAGATACGCTTGACCTGCGCTTCCTCGATATCGGGAGTCGTAAAACCCTGCTCGGTGGCAATGCCGTTAGAGCCCCAAAAGCCGCAGTTGAAGTTGTAGCGGTCTAGAGTTGCCAAGGCATCGGGGCCAACGAGCGCCTCGGTCTCGGGTTTGAGCTCGCCGCCCAGCACCACGGTACGCATGCCGCGCAAAGCGAGATGCTGAGCATGGAGCACGGAATCAGTCACATAGGTGACCCCTTCGAGATGCGGAAGATGCTCGATGAGCCTGAGCGTCGTCGAACCCGAATCGATGTACACAAAGCTCTCGGGCTCTACCAGCGCCGCCGCACGGGCGCAGATACGTTCCTTGTCGTCGTTATGGAGATCGCTGCGCTCATTAAGCGTTAGGTCGCGCGTCACGTGCGCGCGCTCAAGGCTCGTCGCCCCACCGTGCACCTTGGCGATACGGTGTGCGCGATTGAGCGTCTGCAGGTCGCGCCGAATGGTAGACGCCGTCACGCCCAGGGCTTCGGCAAGCTCCGGCACGGTAACCGAGCCGGTCTGCTGAACCATCGACACGATCGCGTTGAGCCTATCTTCCGCTAGCATCGCTTACTCCTCCTCGGGGTACACGACTCCCCAGTCGGCGCGTAGCTTGGTCATCAGCTCCATAACATCAGAAGCATAATCCAGCAACTCACGCTTAGAGTCGTCGCCGGCAACGGCCTTCTCAAGATCGGCCATCTCATAGCAAAGGGCGTAAGCCTCGGTGCCGGCGTGGACCTCCTCGCGGTGGCCGTCCGCAGTCCACACGATGGTCGCGTGATCGGCGCGCGGATACTCGTTGACCTCGATATAGCACTTATCGAAGCTAATAATCGAGCGCTTGGGTTGCTTGGAGTGGAGCGTGAGACTCACAACACCCAGCTGCTGCTCGGCATTACGGCAGACGATGCCGCCCGCAACGTCAACACCGGTCTCACAGGTGTTGCCCAACGAAACGACCTCAATGGGCTGGCTTGCCATAAAGAGACGCATGACGGACAGGGCATACACGCCAATGTCGAGCATGGCACCGCCAGCAAGGTTGCGGTTGTAGAAGCGATTGGTCAGATCGCCGTACTCCTTGTAGCTACCAAAGTTGAGCTGGGCGAGGTTCATGCGACCAAACTCGCCGGCATCCATGCGACGGCGCAGCTCTTGATACAAGGGCATATGAAGCACCGTGGTGGCGTCCATGAGGACGACGTTGTGCTCGTCGGCGATGGCACGCGCCTCGTCGAGCTCAGCGGAATTGAGGGTAATGGCTTTCTCGCAGAGCACGTGCTTGCCGGCGGCCAGCGCGTCACGCAGATAGGTGATATGCGTGTTGTGCGGCGTGGTGATATAGACGGCGTCGATGCCCGGATCGGCGTAGAGGTCCTCAACCGATTCATAGACCTTCTCGATGCCATACTGCTCAGCAAAAGCCTGAGCCTTGGACAGCGTACGGTTGGCGACGCCCGCAAGCTTGCGGCCGGCAAGAGCGAGAGACTGGGCCATCTGGTTGGCGATAACGCCGCACCCGATCACAGCCCAACGAAGCTCGGGAGCCGTAAAGATATCATCGGGGAATGGCTTGTCCTGGACCGAAGCGAACGCTGCTTTTGCGGCTGCCGCGGAGTCGAGTGGAGCCTGCTTGGAATCTACCATATGTGCCTCCTGTGTCATAGAACGTCTTGCATTTCGGATAGCTCTATATTCGCACAAACACGCGCGTCTGTGCGCGTTTTTGCGTATCTCACCGCTAAACGGTCATTTTTGTCCCGTAAATGGCGCATCTATACGCATATTCACGCAATCCCACGCACGCAAATACGCACAAATGCGAACCGGTCATTGCTCAGAGACAGGGGCTTATGCTTAGAACTCAAAAGACAGGATGATCCGCTTCGCCTTCGCTCATGGCGCGCTGCAGCTCTAAGGACCGTCCCAAACTGCCGACAGAAAAGGAACGTTCCAAACTGCAGACAGAAAAAGAACGTCCCCAGGCGCCGGCATTTCAAGAGCACTCATTTAAGTCTGTCCCCAATGAGTGGGAGTAATCAGAGACCCTTTGCGAGGGAGGCCGGACGTGGCCTTCCTCGTTTTTATTCATGGACTTTAGTCCGTGCCGCGCGGCACGCGCGGCATAGAAAGCCACCCGCTCAGCGGGTGGAGGCCAATTTCCGCTACGCGACAAAAACCTTCCCCCTAGCATGAGGATTGTTCAGGTCATCATACTAGGGGGAAGGTGATTGCTGTGGCCCAGAAAGCCAACAGCCTCGCGTACACGAAATGGCTGTGCAAGTACCGCATCGCACCGAGGTCAAGCTCATCGCCGCCATCGTCGAGAAGCACCCCAAGGTGCGCTTTGCCGCGAGCCGCACCTCGGCCCACGCCGACCTCTACGACCGCATGGAGCAGGCCCTGTGCGAGTGCGTGGCCAACGCGGTGGAGGTCGTCCGCTCCGACATCAGCCCCGCGCTTCTTGTCCACACCGGTCCAAACCTCGTGGGTGTGGCGGTCCAGGGACTCTAGCGGAGGCGGGGCGTCCTGCCCTAAAAACAAATGCAAAAGACGAGCACTTCTTGCCGCTCAATTGGCAAGAAGCGCTCGTCTTTTCTTAACGCGTTGTATGGCGGAGAGAGCGCAAGTTACGCGAGCGCCCTTCTTGCCAGCTCGGCCGCGCCGAGGATTCCTTGGTCGCCGCCGCAGCCCGGGGCGCAGATGTAGCTCTCCATGTCCTTAAGCTCGGCGGTCTGGATGTAGCCACCCAGATATTCGAGGGTCTTCTTGCGGACGATGCCGTAGAGCTGCTCCTGGTGCATCACGCCGCCGCCGAGGACGATGCGGCGAGGCGAGTACATGAGCACGAGGTTCGCGCACATCTGCCCCAGATAATCCCCCTCGAGCGCCCACACCTCATCGTTGTCCGCGAGCTCGGCCGCGGGCTTTCCCCAGCGCGCGGCGATGGCGGGGCCGGAGGCGAGCCCCTCGAGACAGCTCGCGTGGCTCGGGCAGACGCAGCGTCCCTCCTCGGTGGGACGGGTCCTTACCAGCATGTGACCGGCCTCGGGGTGCAGCATGCCGTGAAGGAGTCTGCCCGCGCACATGACGCCCGCGCCCACGCCGGTGCCGATGGTCACGTAGACGGCGTCCTCGAGCCCCTTGCAGCAGCCGAAGACCACTTCGCCGAGGCAGGCAACGTTCACGTCCGTGTCGTAGGCCACCGGAATCCCGAGGGCGTCGGCGAACGCGGCGCGAAGACCATGGCCTCGCCACGCGAGCTTGGGCGTCTGGAGGATGGAGCCGTAGCGCTCGTCGTTGGGGTCGACGCAGGTCGGGCCGAAGGCGCCGATGCCCAACGCGTCCACATCGCGGGCGGTGAACCACTCGATCATCTGCGGGACGGTCTCGGCGGGCGTAAGCGTCGGGGTCTCCATACGGTCGAGGACCTCGCCGTCGCCGGACACCACGGCACAGACCATCTTGGTCCCGCCGGCTTCGAGGGCGCCGAGCCTCATTTGCTTTTCGCTCATGTGATCCTCCTTACAAAGGGACGCCCGCAGTCATGGTCAACCGCGGGCGCCCATAACGTTGGCTTGTTTCGAGGCGACCCTACCTGGGCACGCGGTCCTGCCTTGCGGCAAACGGGGCGAGCACGGCGTGCGGCTCGCTTTGGTACCAGTAGGCGACGGTGGAGATGTCGTCCTCGCGCTCGTAGAGCTTGATGTCGTCGTTGCCGAGGTCCTGGAACGTCACGCGCAGGTCCTCCTTGAACGAGATCGGGTCGGGAAGGTGCCACCTGTAGAGGCCGTGCCTGGGCAGCGCGTCGTCGTTAGTCGCGAGCATCGGATTCGGGTTCGGCTTGCCCGCGCTGAAGCGGTCGCGCGTGGCGTCGCGCGTCGAGCGGTACGGGTAGCCGGCGAACAGCGTGTTGAAGCACTGCGCCTCGGGCAACGCGTGGGGCGGCCTGTCGAGGAAGGCCCAGGCACCGCCGAAGTAGTCCTCGGCTCCCGTCGAGGTGACCGTGGGGAACTCCTCGTCGCCGTCGAGGAAGAACTTCATCTCGCCCTCGCCCCACCAATAGCGCTCCAGGGCGCACAGGGCCATGTAGGTGCCGACGTAGTAGCCCTTGCCGCGCACGCCGTCGAGCACGGTGTAGTCGACGCCCCTGCGGGTGCTGCGCTCGCGGTTAAAGCGGGCGTGGAAGTACATGGCGTCGTCCGGCACGTCGGTGAGCGCGTAGTTGAACGTGTAGAAGATGTACTTAATGAACCCGGGGTGCTCGCTCGTAAGCGTGACCTTGGCGTGCTTCCTGAAGGGCATCTCGAAGTAGCAGTTCATGCCGCCCGTCGGGTTCACGCAGACGGGCATCGAGTTGACGATGGCGCGCTCACCGAAGCCGTTGCAGAAGAAGTCGCCGACAGGGCACTCGACCGAGGGGGTCTCCTCGTCGTCCCAGTAGAAGCGCAGCACGAGGTCGCGCATGACGAAGCTGCCGGCGGCGGTCTTGTCGGGGACGGTCATCCAGATGTGGCGGATGATGCCGGGGCCCTCGATGTCCGCGAGCGTGATGGTCTCGCCGGACTCAAGGGGCACGCAGCACGAGCCCTTGCGGCCGACGCCGAGGTGGCTGGCCGACATGGCGGCGCGGCCCTTCTCGCCCGTGATGTTCTCGGGGGTGATGGCGCGGCTTTCCTCACCGCCGTGCATCCACACGTCCTTAAGGAACTCTCTCATCGTCGACCTCCTCTATTCGTCGTCGTCGCACTCGGCGGAACTGGCACCGTTCACGTAGATGATCTGCTGGCGCGCCTCGTTGACGAGGGCGTCGAAGTCGAGTTTCTCGTCGGGGCGCGCGAGCGCGACCGTCATGGCGAGCGGGAGGTTGACACCCGCGATCACGTGGATCCGGTCGGAGGCGAAGCGGGAAAAGCGCTGGTTCACGCTGCCGCCGTACGCGTCGGTGAGGACGACGACCTCGTCAGTGCCCGAAAGAGCCGCCTCGACCGCCGCGTCGAGCCCCTCGCCGTTGTCGTTCACGTAGGCGCACACGGCGTTGACGGCGTCGCCCTTACCCGTAAGGAACTCGAGGGTGTCCTTGAAGCCCTGGGCGAGAAGGGAATGGCTCGCCACAACTATCTTTCTCATTGATTCACCAATCTCTTGGGTCGAAGCTAGGCGAGGATGCCGGCGGCGGAGGCGACCATCGCGAGGACGATCACCACGAGGATGAGGGCCGTCATGCTCGCGTTCTTCTTGGTAAGAAGGTAATACGCGCTTCCCGTGATGGCGGCGGGGATCATGGCAGGCAGGATCTTGTCGAGCAGCGGCTGAATCTCCATCGCGACGTCGCCGAAGCTGAAGCTAATCGGGCAGGTGACGCCGATGACCGAGGCGATGAGGCAGCCGACCACGGTGAGGCCGAGCACGGAGGCGGCGGCAGTGAGGTTGGGAAGCTTCTCGCTGAAGTCGGTGACGAGCTTCACGCCCTGCTTGTAGCCGAACTCGAGGGCGTGCATGCGGACCCAGAAGATGGCCAGGATGAGCGCGAACCAGATGCCGGCTCCCACGGGGTTGCCCTCGATGGCCATGTAGGCGGCGATGGAGCCCATGATGGTCGGGATCATGGTCATGAGCAGGGAGTCGCCGACGCCGGCGAGCGGTCCCATGGTGCCGATCTTCAGGTCTTGGACGGCGTCCGCCGCCGCTAGGCCGTCGCGCTCCTCCATGGCCACGCAGGCGCCAAGGATGATGGCGGCGAGCCAAGGCTGGGTGTTGTAGTAGCGGAAGTGGTTGTTGAGCGCTTGCTTATAGTCCTCGTCGTTCGTGTAGATCTTCCTCAGGACCGGCGAGAGGGCGTAGGCGACTGAGGCGCCCTGCTGGGTCTGGTAGTTGAAGGTGCACACGCTCATGAGCCAGCGCCAGTTCGCGTTGCGCAGGTCCTTCTTGGTGACCTTGTAGCCGGAGGGCTTGCCCTCGGCGACGGCGGTGATGTTCTCGTTTTCCATGGTTACTCATCCTCTCCGATGAAGGCGTCTGCGGAAGCGTGGGCGGCGAGCTCGGTGTCCCTCTCGGCACGCTGGTAGAACGCAATCGCGAGGGCAACGCCGACGATGGCGGCGCCGATGATGGGCACGTTCAGGAAGGCCGAGAGGAAGAAGCCGGCGAGCAGGTACTGGAAGTACTTGGCGGTTGGCATGTAGCGGAGCAGCATGGCGATACCGACGGCCGGGAGCATCTTGCCGGCGAGGGTGAGGCCGGAGAGGAACCACTGGGGCATGACCTCGAGGAGCCAGTTGACGGCGGGCTGGCCGAGCGTCACGGAGACAAAGACGGGCAGGGCGGCGCACAGGCCGAAGAGCGCGGGGCAGACCCACAGGATGGCGTTCATCTGATTGAACTTACCCTCGTTGCAAAACTTCTGGGACTTCTCGACGACAAAGCCGTTGAGGATCTTGGCGACGACGTCGAGCTGGATGCCGAGCATGCCGACCGGCAGGCCGATGGCGAGGCCCGTGTCGGAGCCCAGGGTCACGCCGTAGGCGGTGGCGATGATGGCCATCGTGCCGTAGTCGGGAATGGAGGAGCCGCCGAAGCCCGCGACGCCGAGCTGCATGAGCTGAATGGTGCCGCCGATGACAAGGCCGGTCTTCCAGTCGCCCATGACGACTCCGGTGATGAGGCCCCAGAAAACGGCGTAATTGACGAAGATCATCGGGATGCCGTAGTAGTCCACGTGCTTGATGAAGGCCAGCAGGGTCAAAAGGACGACCTGCAGGATAGTGAAGTTGACCATATTTCCCCCTTAGATGAGGTCTGCGACGGAGACGGGCTTGTCGGCGGGCACGAACTGGGCCGTCACCTTGACGCCACGGGCGATGAGCGCCTTGTAGCTCTGGACGTTCTCGGCGGAGGCGTAGGCGCGCTGGGTGAGCTGGATGCCGTCCTCCTTGACGAGCGAGCCGCCGACGACCAGCGACGGGAGCTCGACGCCCGACTCGACCAGGCGAAGCATCGTCTCGGGCTCCTTGGCGATGACGAAGACCTTCTCGCGGTCGTACTTGCCCGCGGCGAAGTTCTTGAGCGCGGTCTGCTCGGAGATGATCGAAACGGCCATGCCCGCGGGGCGCGCCATCCTCATGGTGGACTTCAGGACCTCGTCGCCGGCGACCTTGTCGTCGATGACCATGACTCGGGTCGCGCCCGACACCGGGGCCCACTGCGTCACGATGATGCCGTGAAGCAGGCGATTGTCGATTCGTGCCATAACAACACTCATGTTTGCTCCTATCAAATGAAGTTTTGCGTTCGGTACTGCCTCGGCGCTATCCGGATTCGCGCCGGGCAAGGGGTTATCGGATTATTGAGGACGCGCGGTCAGCTTGCGGCGGCGCGGGGAAGGTCACTCGTCGAGCAGGAGGTCCGAGGAGCCGAGGCGCTCTTCTCGCGCCGGGGCGGCGCTCACGCTTATGTAGTCGAAGACATATGCGATCTCGCTTACGGGAACCTCTACGCGATAGCGCGTCGAGATGCTCGAGAAGCTCTGCCTGAAGGACTCGATGAAATCGGC
Source organism: Collinsella sp. (assembly GCA_048291725.1). GTDB lineage: Bacteria > Actinomycetota > Coriobacteriia > Coriobacteriales > Coriobacteriaceae > Collinsella. The sequence goes on from DBEZXW010000093.1 coordinate 27,292, forward strand.
GCGTTCCTCCTCGAAGCGGTCCTGGCCAACGTAGGTCTCAATGGGGTTTCTGGTAACAAGGCGCTCGACGAGACAGCAGAGGTGAACGTAGAGCCCAATGATGGCGTTGCTGCCGATCTTCTCGCCTGTCCTGCGCTGAAGCTCGTGCACGGCGCTCTCGATCTCATGGAATAGCCGCTCCGGGTCGAGGATGGTGATGGAGCGGATGACGTTCTGCAGCGTCATGTTCGAGAGCAGCTTCTCGTGGAAAGAAGAGAGCTCGGAAGCGTCAAGCCACCTGCCGAACACGGCATCAACCTTAGAGGCGGACGCCGTCGACATGATGTCCTCGAGGGCGACGAAGGGGACGGAGGCGACCCCGGGGTCTCCCGTGCCGATGACGGCGCAGACGCGGTGCTCGGAGAAAACGGCGTCGTTCGACCCGTTCGCGACGAGCTGCTTGAAGGGCCTCGTGAGCAGGCGCGCGCCTATGGTGCGCGGGAGGCTCTGCGAGACGAGCTGGCGTATCCTCTCCGCGGCGTCGACCCCGGACTCGGAGCAGAAGACGATGGCGTCCTCACGGTTGACGCGCTCGATCACCTTGCAGTGCGTCACGCACGCGGCGGTCGCATCGCCAAGAACCTCGGCGATGGACTTGCCGCCGAGCAGCCCGACCCCGATCTCGAGCGCAAGACCGGTAGAGACGTTGTTCACCACGCCGATAGTGGAGTCGGTAACGTTCTCGAGGGCCTTATAGGCCTCCTCCAAGGAGCCCATGTCGACGAGGAACACGACCCCGGTGCAGTAGGAATGGCGGTCGACGAGGCGCTGGAGCGGACCGACGATGTCCTTCAGCTGCTGGTCGTAGGGCATGTCGACAGCCTCGTACACATGCATGCCGAGCATACGGTTCGCCGCATCGGCGATGCTCGTCGCCGTTGAGTAGCCGTGGGACAAGATGACGCAGAGCGTCCGAAGGGCCTTCGCATCGCGAGACTCCGATGCGACGCACAGCGTCAGAAGCGTCTTCGTGAAGTGATCGAGCGAGATTCCCAGCGCCCCTTCCACGTCTGCGGCGACCTGATCGGAGACACTCGAGGCAAACGGCAATTCGGAGGTCACGGCACCGAGGAGATGGGAGATTTGCTCCGCACAGGCAGACTTTCGCTTAGCCAGGCCGATACCCGGCCACAACTGCAGGCAAATCTCCTGGGCCAGTAGAAAAGCGACCTTCCTCGAAAGCTCGATGCCATAAGAAGAGCCTGCGTCGGCAAGGACCGCGCCCACGACGCGCTCGAAGGCGCGCGACCTCGAGGAGGCGACGCCGTGGTCGAAGATCAAGTGATCCTCAACGCCGCGCACAGCGGAGACAGCTTGCGAGACAAGCTCGGAGACAGAGAGCTCCCCGGCGCAGAATCGCTCATCGAGGGAGCACAGGGCATCGAGCGCCTGCTCGACCGGCCCTGTGCTCTCGGCGGCATCCAGAGACGCGTCGATCAGAACGCCATCGTCGGGCTGTTGATCGATCTGCGCGGAGGAGAGGAGCCCGCTGGGAAGAAGATACGGGCGAACGACGACGTAGTCGCCCTCGCGATTGAGGAACGCTTTGGCACAGCAGTTCGTCACGCAGGCGCGCAAGCCGGCGATGTTATCGGAAAAGTCCGCGTTCACGAGGCAACGGTATGCGCCGCGGCTGATCTTCACATCAGAACCGATTCGGCACCCCTCGCTGCGCAGGAAGCTCAAGATGAGATCCTCGCGCTCCTCGGGGGTCCGCTCCTTGAGTGAGGGGACGCGGGCACAGATGGGCATTTTGCTGTAGGCCGAGGAAACCTTCAGGTCATCGGCGGAAAGCGTCGTCGAAAGAACGAGGCGAGCGCGCGGCGCATCCTGGGAGGCATCGAGCCCGAGGGCCGTCGCAAGGCAGTGCTCCATCGCAGAGGGAGAGAGTGCCTCGATGCCGTTGACAAAGACCACACCCCCGCGCGCTTTCGCGATCGACTCGTCAAGAAGCCCGTTGAACGAGGCGGCGTCCGGGACCCCGGCGCAGTCGATGCGCACATAGGAGGAGTCGCGGGACAGCAAGCCCTGGTTCTTGCCGTACTCGTACACAAGGCGAGAAAGGAAAGACTTACCGACACCCACGCCGCCGCTCAAGAGGATGGGCAGGCCAAACGGAGGGTACTGAACCGCAGCCTTGCACTGCTCGACAACGGAGCTGAGGCTCATGTCGAAGCCCACGGCACGCGCGAAGTCGCGGTGATCGGCGATTCCCGTCGCCTGGATGAGGTCGGCGAGCGAGGCGTACTCGCTTGCAGAGAGCTTTACCTGAAAACGCTTCTGGAACGCGCGGCGATGAAAATAACGGACAGGCCTGCCCGCCACCTTAACCACAAGACCGGCGCGAACAAGGTCGTTGAGGTACTGGCTCGCCAGGCTCCTGGAGATGATGAGCGTCTCGGCGATGTCGGAGGTGGACAGACGGGCAAGGTCGTCGAGCGAGACGGCAGAGGTGAGGGCCTCGAGATGCTCGAGAATCCTGTCCCTCATGTCGACGGGTTTCTTTGCCAAGCTGTCCTGTGTGGTCTTGTCCATGACTTCTTACCTCCTCGTACAAGGAGTATAAGGGGAGAACAGAGAACGGAAGGGGGCGCGTGGGGGAATCAACAGCTCCGAGGAAAAGTCCACCACTTGAGGGGCAGAAAACAACGGCCATTGAACATTCAGGGCCGACGCTCAACACTTCGGCTCGACACTTCGCTTTGGAAAGGGCCTGGCGCGCCGGGGTCCCAACATAAAGAAGGGCCCCGGCGCGCAGGGCCTAAAGCTTAACCATGCGCGCGGCGATGCGGGCGCAGTCGCAGGCGGCCTTCTTCTCGAAAGTGTTGTAGTCACGACCCGGCCCTCGGCGCAGGGCTTGTCGCTGATGGCGCGCACGACGACGAGGGGCACGCCGTTGAGATAAGCGGCCTGCGCGATGGTGCAGCCCTCCATCTCGCAGCACAGGTCGCCGAAGGTCGCGAGGATTCGCTCCTTCTGTTCCGCGGGCGAGACGAACTGGTCGCCGGAGACGACGCGGCCCTTGAGGACCTTAATGTCGGGGGCGACGGCGGCCGCGGCGGCGCACGCCGCCAGCAAGGGCCGGAACGGATCGCGCAAGATCAAGGCGTCGCCCGGGAGGTCGGGCGTTACCGTCAGCCGGCGCCGCGTCTGCCGCATCATGAGGGAGAACGGCCTGGCCGGCGCATACGGCAGGAAGAGGTTCAAGGTGCACCCCGGGGCGGTCAACGAGGCCGACGTGTCGAACGTCGTCGCGCGCGGCTTCGGCGGCAGGGCGCCGTGCACCCATATATGCAGCGACTTGGTCTGCGTGCGCGTCGGGGCGTCGTGGAACTACGTCTGCCTGCTCGTCGACCTCTGCAACGGGGAGATCGTCGGCCACTCCGAAGGACCGAGGAGGGACGCGCGAGCTCCGAGCCAAGCTCTTGGATTACGTGCACTGGTACAACAACTTCAGGATCCACTCGACGCTGGGCTACATGTCGCCGGTCGAGTTCAGGGAGGCGGGGCCGTCCCTCCCGGAATCGTCCAAATAAGTGTTGCCAATCCATAGCCAATCCAGCCATCATCTTCGCGAAGGCGGACGTCAGGAAAAGCTCGGCTTGAGCTCGGTCGGACGCGGTCTGTGGGGCATCATTCAGGCTCAGGGGGTCTCCTTGTCTTCTTCGGTCGCAACCTGAATGATAGGGACGGCCCCTTCTCTCTTTCCCCTTCGTTTTCGACGCGTCACCCTCTCGGCGGGCTTAAGGCCCGCGCTCGCGGGTGCAGGGGCTACGCCCAAACCCCAAAAACGTAACGCCGTGCTCGAAGCGTTTCCGGACGTCAGCGTAATCTCAAATCCCGTTCGTCAACTCATGGGCAAGCCACCTGAGACTACTCATTTCTCCTACTGGCAATGAAGACCTGCGACCTGCAGTTTTGCAAACTGCTTGAAAGCCACCTGCGTTGATTCACTTCCTATTGCAGCTGGCGGCTTGCACGCGAAAAGGCATTTAAGTTTCAAAACGGGCGTTTTCGGCGCTATCGAGCCTCCAAAGGCATCCCGCCGCGCCCTTTGGGACAAAAACAAAAACTCAAAGCCCTGAGTTCGAAAATAGTTTTTGGAGTTGTCCCGACTTTTGTCCCCGAAGCCGACGAAACGCGACAGGGTGTCACCTGGCGGCACTCGATTCGAGACGGCACCGAAAACTGGATGCAACCGGAATGACAGGACGGCAGAACCGAAGCCATCGAGTGGGGATAGAAAAAGGCCCGGGTGCCGTGGCATCCGGGCCTTTGCTAGCAACTTGATGTTGCGGGCAGCTTAGAACTTGTGGCCGCACTTCTTGCAGACGCGCAGCTTGTTCTTGCCGTCCTTCTCGTGACCGACGCGGGTAACCTTACCGCACTCGGGGCAGACGAGATTGACGTTGGAGGCGTCGATGGGAGCCTCCTGCGAAACGATGCCGCCCTGCTGGTTGGCAGCGTTGGGCTTGACGGCCTTCTTGACGACCGAAACGCCCTCGACAACGACCTTGTTCTCGGCGGGGAGAGCACGCAGGACAACGCCCTGCTTGCCGCGATCCTTACCAGAGAGAACCTGGACCTTATCGCCCTTCTTGATATACATATATCTCCCCTAACTACAGGGTCTCGGGAGCGAGCGAGACGATCTTCATGTACTTCTTGTCACGAAGCTCGCGAGCGACGGGCCCGAAGATACGGGTGCCGACGGGCGAACCATCGTTGTTGATGACAACGCAGGCGTTCTCATCAAAGCGAATGTAGGAGCCATCCTTGCGGCGGATCTCCTTAACGGTGCGAACGACGACGCAACGGACAACGTCCTTCTTCTTGACGTTGGCGCCAGGGGTAGCCTCCTGGACAGCACCGATGAACACATCGCCGATGCCTGCATAACGACGCTTGGAACCGCCAAGCACCTTGATGCAGCGAATCTTGCGAGCGCCGGAGTTGTCGGCGACGTTCAGCATGGTTTGCATCTGAATCATGGTAGATGTTCCTCCGAACTAAGAACCGAAGAGAGGTGCGCAGCCTTTATACGGCCCGTGGTATGCAAGCCAGGCATACGCACATCTTCGGAAACGTACAAGTCGTAAGAGCGACTGCTTATTTAGCGCGCTCGACGACCTCGATGAGGCGCCAACGCTTCATCTTGGACATAGGACGGGTCTCCATAACGCGGACGGTGTCGCCCACGCCAGCCGTGCACTCCTCGTCGTGAGCGTGCAGCTTCTTGGAGCTGGTCATCATCTTGCCGTACTTGGGGTGACGCTTGCGCTCGGTGATGGTGACAACAATGGTCTTGGCACCGGAGACGGAGGTAACGACACCCGTACGGACCTTACGCGAGTTACGCGAATCAGTCATGTTCTCTCCTTAGGTCCTACTCGGCGACAGCGGACTTCTCCGCTGCGATCTCGCGGGCGCGCTGCTCCGTGAGGACGCGAGCGATGTCCTTCTTCACGGTGTTGACGCGAGCGGTGTTGTCCAGCTGGCTGGTGGCCATCTGGAAACGAAGGTTAAAGAGCTCGGCGCGCATTTCCTTCAGCTTCTCAACGAGCTGAGCGTCCGAGAGCTCACGAATCTCTGCGGGCTTCATTAGTTCTCCTCCTTGGCGGCGGCGGCGTCCTCAGCAGCCCACTTGGCCTCGAGAGCGGCCTCCTCAGCCATCTCCTTCTCGATGCGCTGCTCAGCGTTCTTAGCAGCAACAATCTTGGTCTTGATGGGAAGCTTGTGCTGTGCAAGACGCAGAGCCTCGCGAGCGACCTCCTCGGGCACGCCCTTGACCTCGAACATGATGCGGCCGGGCTTGACGACGGCCACCCACTCCTCGGGGTTACCCTTACCAGAACCCATGCGAGTCTCGGCAGGCTTCTTGGTGATGGGCTTATCGGGGAAGATCGTGATGTAGACACGACCGCCACGCTTCATGTAGCGGGTCATGGCAATACGAGCGGCCTCGATCTGACGGTTGGTGATCCAATGGGCCTCGAGAGCCTGGATACCAAACTCGCCGAAATGCAGCTCGGTATTACCCTTGGCCTGGCCCTTCATGGAGCCACGCTGCACCTTGCGGTGAAGAATACGCTTAGGGGCAAGCACTACTGACCCCTCCTCTCGGAGTTACGACGACGAGGACGGGAAGAGCCCTCGAGTGCAGGGTTGGGAACAGGCTGGCCCGGGAGCTTCTCGCCCAGGTAAATCCAGACCTTCACGCCGCAAGCGCCCATGGTGGTGCTGGCGACAGCCGTGCCGTAGTCGATCTTGGCACGGAGGGTGTGCAGAGGCACGCGACCCTCGCGGTACCACTCACGACGGCCCATCTCGGCACCGCCGAGACGACCGGAGCACTGGATACGGATGCCCTTAGCGCCGGCCTTGCGGGCGGACTGGACAGCCTTGCGCATAGCGCGACGGAAGGCAACGCGGCCCTCGAGCTGCTCGGCGATAGACTGAGCAACGAGGTTGGCGTCGAGCTCGGGGCGCTTGATCTCGACAACGTCGACGGAAAGCTGGCCCTTGGAGACGCCAGCGACCTTCTCGAGCTCGGTGCGGAGGGTATCGATCTCGGCACCCTTCTTACCGATGACAACGCCGGGGCGAGCGGTGAGGATGATGACCTTCACCTTGTCGCCAGCGCGCTCGATCTCGACGCGGGAGACAGCTGCGCGGGAAAGACGCTTCTCGAGGTACTTGCGGATCTCGAGATCGTTACCGAGGGTCTTAGCGTAATCCTTCTCTGCGAACCAGCGGGAGCGCCAGTTCTCGGTGATGCCAAGACGGAAGCCGGTGGGGTAGACTTTCTGACCCATACAGCTTTACGCCTCCTTTCGAGGAGCAACGACGACGGTGATGTGGGAAGTACGCTTCAGAATGCGAGAAGCGGAACCCTTGGCGCGGGGACGGATGCGCTTAAGCGTCGGACCCTCGTCAACATAGGCAGCGGCGACAACCAGGTTGTCGGCACGCAGACCGTTGTTGTTCTCGGCGTTCGCAACGGCGGAACGGAGAACCTTCTCGACATCCACGGCGACGGCGCGGTCGCAGAAGTGGAGGATGTCGAAGGCCTGAGCGACAGGCTTGCGGCGGATCAGATCGACCACCAGGCGGGCCTTGCTGGGGGAAACACGCACGTACTTAGCGACGGCGCGAACCTCGGTGGCCTCAGTTTCAATAGACTTAGTTGCCATTTACGGTTAACCCCCTATTTGGCCTTGTGGCCACGGAACGTACGAGTCGGCGCGAACTCGCCGAGCTTGTGACCAACCATGGACTCGGTAACATACACGGGCACATGCTTGCGGCCGTCGTGGACGGCGATGGTGTGACCAACCATCTCGGGGAAGATGGTGGACGCGCGGGACCAGGTCTTCACGACGTCCTTCTTGCCAGCCTCGTTCATCGCGGTGATACGCGAGAGAAGGCGAGTCTCCACGAACGGGCCCTTTTTGAGACTTCTGCTCATAAGTGCTTTCTCCTAAAACTCGGTATCCGAAATTACTTCTTACGGCGACGAATGATGTGCTGGTTCGAGACCTTCTTCTTCTTGCGCGTACGAAGGCCCTTCGTCGGCTTACCCCAGGGGGTAACGGAGGGACGACCAGAGGTGTGGTTCTTGCCCTCGCCACCGCCGTGCGGGTGGTCGACAGGGTTCATGACGGTACCGCGGACGGTCGGGCGCACGTTCATGTGACGCTTACGGCCGGCCTTGCCGATGACGATGTTGGAGTGATCGGCGTTGCCGACCTCACCGACGGTGGCGCGGCAGGTAACGAGGATGCGGCGCATCTCGGAGGAAGGCATACGGACGATGGCGTACTTGCCCTCCTTACCCATCAGCTGGCAGGAGTTACCGGCGGAACGGGCGATAGCAGCGCCCTTGCCCGGCTGGAACTCGACGGCGTGGATGAGCGTACCGACGGGGATGTCGGCGAGGGGCAGAGCGTTGCCCGGCTTGATGTCGGCGTCAGAACCGGACATGATGGTCTGACCGACCTCGAGGCCCTTGGGGGCCAGGATGTAGCGCTTCTCACCGTCAGCGTAGTGCAGCAGAGCGATGCGAGCGGAACGGTTCGGATCGTACTCGATCGTGGCAACCTTGGCGGGCACGCCGTCCTTGTTGCGCTTGAAGTCGATCACGCGGTAACGACGCTTCACGCCGCCGCCCTGGTGGCGGGTGGTGATGCGGCCGTTGTTGTTACGACCGGCCTTCTTGGGCAGGGGCTCGAGAAGAGACTTCTCGGGCTTGGTGCAGGTGATCTCGGAGAAGTCGGAGATCGTCTGCCAACGCCTACCAGCGGAGGTCGGCTTAAGGTGCTTTACAGCCATTACAATCCCTTTCAATAGGAATCCGTTAGCCATCGCAGACAGGGATTCGAGGTTCTGCCTCGGGTGCGATGACACCGGACGTATACACGGTTCCGGGCGTGTCCATTTAATACGCCCAAAACCTTGAGCTCCCGCCTCCCCTATTTGGGAGGCATGAGCTCACTCAACAGCAGCGAGTCTTAGGCCTGGTTGCCAAAGACCTCGATGGTGTCGCCCTCGGCCAGCGTGACGATGGCCTTCTTCCAAGAACGGGTCTTGCCGGCGACATAGCGCACGCGCTTGGTCTTGGGCTTGACCGTCAGGGTGTTCACGCGAACGACCTTGACGCCGAAGATCTCCTCGACAGCGTCCTTGATCTGATACTTGTTAGCATCCTTGGCGACCTCGAACGTGTACTTGTTCAGCTCCATGCCGGAGAAGGAACGCTCGGACACGATCGGACGGATGATGATCTCGTGGGCGGTCATTTATGCAAGCACCTCCCCGAAGTGAGCGGCGATGTCGGCGGGCATCAGCACAGCGTTGTTGTTGACGAGATCGTAGGTGTTGGCCTCGTCAGCGGTGATGATGAACGTCTTGGGAATGTTGCGGAACGACAGGTAGGCGTTGACGTCCTCATCGCGAACGATGATGGTCAGACGCTTGCCCTCAAGACCAAGAGCCTTGAGCATGGCGACGGCAGCCTTGGTGGAAGGCTTCTCGAAGCCGTAGTCGTCGACGAGCACGAGCTCGCCATCGGCCAGCTTGGCGGACAGCGCGGAGCGCATAGCCAGCTTGACCTCCTTGTTGTTCATACGCTTAGCGTAGGAACGGGGCTTGGGGGCGAAGACAACGCCACCGTGACGCCACTGGGCAGCACGGATGGAACCCTGGCGGGCACGGCCGGTGCCCTTCTGACGCCAAGGCTTCTTGCCGCCACCGGAAACCTCAGAGCGACCCTTAGCAGACTGGGTGCCCTGACGCCAAGAGGCCATCTGGCACTTGACGATGTGGTGCATAACGTGGATGTTCGGCTCGATGCCGTACACCTCAGCGGCGAGCTCGGCCTCGGCGACCTTCTTGCCCTCGCTGTTCTTTACTTCAAACTTTGCCATTTAAGTGTTCTCCTTGGTATGACGCTGGGCTAAATGGGCTGGGCCCTTAGGCCATACGGATGGCGACGAGACCATTCTTGGCACCCGGGACAGCGCCCTTGACCAAGATGAGGTTCTGCTCGGCATCGATGCGGACAACGGAAAGGTTCTTGACGGTAACGCGCTCGTTACCCATGTGACCGGCCATCTTGACGCCCTTGAGGACGCGTGCAGGATAGGCGCACTGACCGATAGAACCGGGGTGACGCTGGAAGTGAGAACCATGCGTCATAGGACCGCGGCGCTGACCCCAGCGCTTGATGCGACCCTGGAAGCCCTTACCCTTGGAGGTACCGATGACGTCGACCTTCTCGACATCAGCGAAATCAGCGACGGTGACAACCTCGCCGACCTTGTGCTCCTCGCCGTTCTCGACGCGGACCTCACGAAGGAAACGGACAGGCTCGACGCCAGCCTTGGCGAAGTGACCAGCCATGGGCTTGTTCACGTTCTTGGCCTTGATGTCGCCGAAACCGATCTGGACGGCGTCATAGCCGTCGGTTGCCTGAGTTTTAACCTGCGAGACAGCGCAGGGGCCAGCCTGGATGACCGTGACGGGAACGACGTTGTCGTCCTCGTCCCAAACCTGGGTCATGCCAATCTTGCGGCCGAGAATCATGCTGATCAAGATATGATCCCAACTCTCGCGTGGTCTTGGGACAATGCGTACACCACCGAGCGTACGCCCCTAGAGGACCACTACTTACACGACGTGCTCCCCAGTCTTGTATTGCGTCCGGACTACCTGACAACCCTATTAAGCAGGCATTTTGTCCAGCCAGAATACTCCCCTGGTTTCACACAGCTGTTTAGTATACACGGCTGCGGGCGTATCCATCGAGATTCATATTTCACTCACATTGTTTACGCAGGTAAAGTGCGTGGAGTCGCCTGGGCTTGGCAGAGGGGCGGCGAAATATATTAAGTTTGCTGCTCTACAGTCCTGCGCAAGACGGAAAGCACATTAAGTGCTTTCCTTTGCGTGCGGAACTCGCGACAAACTTAATAAATTTCGTCGCCCCTCTGCCAAGCTCGGGAGACGACACGTTGATGTCTGCTTAACTCTGCTCGCTCAGCTAATTACTTTGTTGGGGATCCACAATTTGTTGCAAGGTGAACTTGCATTGGGGCGTATCGTCCTCTTCTCGCGTATCGTCAAAATCGAAGACCATGATGGCGCAGTTGGGGAGTTTTGTTGGGAGCTCGAAGCCCTCTGGGGCGGCGGCTCTAATGAATTGGCGGCTGGCGCTGCCGTGGCTTACTGCTAGAAGGGTTTCGATGCCCTCGGAGCCCATGATATTGGTAAGCGCATCCACCATACGTTCTTGCAGCGCCTGGCTTCCTTCTCCTCCGAAGGGGACCAGGTCCTCGCCCGGATCCCAGACGTCGGTGGGCAGGGCGTCGTGGGGGCCTTCTTCGAAGGTGCCGTAGCAGCGCTCGATGATGCCTTCGCAGGACTCGACTGCTGCGTCCGGGCCAAGGAGTTCGGTTGCGACGAGCTGAGCTGTGTCCATGGCTCGACCCAAAGGCGACGAGACCACTTTGTCGGGGACAACGTCGTGGGCCTTGAGCCATGCGGCTGCCATTCCCGCTTGTTTGCGGCCAAGGTCGGTCAGCGGCGAATCGCAGCGGCCCTGGACCAGCTTTTTGACGTTGAACTCCGTCTGACCGTGGCGGAGTAGATACAGCTTCTTCATGCTCTCCCCTTCTGCATAACCTGCTTTGCCGGCACAGCCTTACTCGTGGGTATGCCCTACGTAGTCTTCGTCGATCGTAATCTTGGCAATCGACTTGGGATATTCCGATTCGACCCGTTGTGTCAGCGCGTGCTTTACGTCTTCGGCACTCATCTGCAGATCCGAGGGACGCACGCAGTCAAAGATCACGTTGGTGTGCGTAGGACCCGGCACGCAGCGCAGGTCATGAATCGAGAGGCGGCTATCGATCTCCTGGGCCATGGCGTGAATGCGCAAGCGCATGCTCGCCAGCTTGGGGTCATCGGTCACGATGGGATCGTAGTGAAGCGTAACGATCATGCCGTCTTCGTCCCTAAACGACTGCTCGATGTTATCGAGCGTGTCGTGACTTTCCAACGGGCTGTCCTCGGCCGCCATCTCGGCATGCGCACTTGCAAACTTCCTGCCCGGGCCGTAGTCGTGAACCATCAAATCGTGAACGCCCAAAACGCCGGGATAGCTCATGATCTTGTCTCGAATGTGCTTGACCAGCTTAGGATCGGGCGACTGACCCAAAAGCGGGCTCACCGTATCCTGGATGAGTTCAAAACCGCTCCAGCCAATATAGGCGCCAACGGCAAGGCCGACCCATGCGTCAAGATTGATGTGCGTCACCTGCGAAACAATCGCGCACGCCAGCACGGCGCCCGTGGCTAGGACATCGTTCTTGGAATCCTGCGCGGTCGCATGCAGCGTCTCGGACTCAATGCGGTCACCGAGCTTTTGGTTGAGGGCCGCCATCCACAGCTTTACGACCATCGAAAGCACTAGAACTGCCACCAGGGCAAGCGAGAACTCGACAGGTTCGGGGTGGATGACGCGCTCGACCGAGGACTTCACCAGCTCAACGCCAATCAGCAGCACGAGCGCCGCCACGACCAGACCCGAGAGATACTCGTAGCGACCGTGGCCGTAAGGATGCTCGGGGTCGGCCGGCTTGCTCGCCAGCTTAAAGCCCAGCACGCTCACGATATTCGAGCTTGCATCGGACAGGTTGTTCATGGCATCCGCCACAATCGAAACCGATCCCGACAGCACGCCAATTACGCCCTTCGCAGCGCATAGTGCCACATTGGCGAGAATACACACCACACCCGTCAACGTGCCCACGCGCGCACGGTCGCCCTGCGCACGCTTAACAATCCACTCGACCATCTACATCCGCCCCCACGGTACTACCTATATATCTATTGCTCAAACGGATTGTAGTGTAGCCACTTTGTCCCCCAGATACAAAAAAGGCCGCAACCCACACGGGCCACGGCCTTGGAATATGGCAAAGGAATCGTCCTTGTGTCGCACAGGTTTATGCGCTTACTTCGGCCACGCTCTTCGAGGTTTCGGGTGAATCGGCTCCGTCCCCCATCGTCTGTCCCTTCGCCGGCACCACGCCAAAGCAGTAGCTCAGCGCCGCAGACACCGCAAATGCCACACCGCCGGCAGCGCAGCACCACAGCAGGTTCGAGATGCCGCCCGTGGCAAAGCCAATGACCATAAGGACATTCGTCATGCCGATGGTATAGGCCGTAACGTGGCCCACGGCCGCAACAAGGCCTCCGACGGCGCCGCCAATGGCCATGCACGTCAGGCACCTGCCATATTTGAAGCCGCAGCCATACAGCGCCGGTTCGCTTACGCCGCCAAGAACACCCGAGATCGAATAGCCCAGCATGAGCGCCTTCTCGTCCTTATCCGCAACGCGGAGCGACGCGCCAAAAGGCATGCCCCAAACGGCGAACGTCGCCATCGTCGCGGCAATCAGGATGCACGAATCCGTTCCCACACTCATAAACTGCGCGTAGGCAAGCGATAGGACAACGTTGCTGACGCCCGCTATCTTTAGGAACTCCCAGCCCGCGGCAAGCCCCATGAGCGTGAGCAGCGACACGATGCCACCGGAATTGCCAAGCATAAACATAAGCTGGCCCAACAGCATGCCCAGATAGCTGCCCGCCGGTGCCGTAATACACAGCGAAACCGGAACCATGACAAGCATGGTCGCAAACGGAACAAACGAAAACGCCACGGCCCTAGGGATAACGCGCTTAAAGAAACACTCCACTCGCCATAGCACGGGCACCGAGATGAGAACCGGAATAACAGTCGTCGTGTAATCGTTGACCGGCGCGGGAAGCAGACCATACACGGAAGTCATCGATGCCCCCGTCGTCGATGCGGCATCGACGAGCTTGAGCAGATCGGGCGCAATCAATACGCCGCCCAGCATCATACCCAGCTGCTCCGAGCAACCGAGCTGGCGGGCGGCCGCCCAACCAAGATAGATGGGCAAAAAGTAGTAGCCGGCGTTATAGAGCCAACTGTAGAACAGGCGATAGATATCGGAATCGGCAGACCACAGGCCCAGCATGCCTTCGCCCATAATGACAGCGACGGTGCGGAACAACGCCGCGCAGACAATAAACGGCAGCGCCGACATCATGCTTTTGGACAGATAGTCCACCACGGCCATGGCGTTTGATGAAACCGACGTTGTAAACGAGGTGTTAGAAACTTGTAGCATGGAACGCCTTTCCCAATATGACATGCGGGCTGTCCCTTTGTCACATCGTGCGGTACTGACCGATTGCGCGGTACTTTTCGTAGCGGAGGTTTGTGAGGGTCGCGTCGTCGAGCTGCCCAAGCGTATCGAAGGCATCAAATGCCGAGGACATGACGGCACCGGCGATCTCCTCATGCGACAGGCCCCTATCGTCAACAATGCCGTCGATGATGCCGAGCGCCAACAGATCGGGGGCCGTGAGCTTAAGCGCCTCGGCGGCCTCATTCGCGCGCTCGGTATCCTTCCACAGGATCGACGCACAGGCCTCGGGGCTCACGACCGAATAGGCCGAGCTCGAGAGCATCAGGATGCGGTCGGCCACGGACAGCGCCAGCGCGCCACCAGAGCCGCCCTCGCCTGTCACCACCGAGACAATCGGCGTCTTAAGGCCGCTCATCTCCATGAGATTCTGGGCAATCGCCTCGCCCTGGCCGCGCTCCTCGGCACCGATGCCGCAAAACGCGCCCGAAGTATCGACCAGACACAGAACCGGTCGACCAAACTTTTCGGCCTGGCGCATAAGGCGACGCGCTTTGCGGTAGCCCTCGGGATGTGCCATACCAAAGTTGCGACGCATGCGCTCTTTGGTCGTGGTACCGCGCTCGACGGCGATAACCGTCACGGGTCGCCCGTCTTTCCAGCCAATGCCAGCCACCACGGCGGCGTCGTCGCCAAAGTAACGGTCGCCATGCAGCTCCACAAATCCATCCAGGCCCAGCGAGATCATCTCGCCCGCCGTGGCGCGATCTGCCGAGCGGGTCTGCTTGACAATCTCGAGCGCGGTTTTTGGTGCGGTCGAGCGCTTGAACAAGTGTCCCAGCTTTTTGCCGCGACGACCCGTATGCACGATCTCATGCGGTGCCCCCAGGCCGGGCGCGTGCCCTTCGTGCAGTGCCAGCAGCTCGCCTACCGTGAGCGCAATCTCGCCACGCGGAACAACGGCATCGCAAAAGCCGTGCTCCAGCAAAAACTCGGAGCGCTGGAATCCCTTGGGCAGGCGCTTGTGCATGTTCTGCTCGATCACGCGCGGGCCGGCAAATGCCGTCAGGGCATCGGGCTCGGCCAGGATAATATCGCCCTCCATGGCAAAGCTCGCGGTTACGCCTCCGGTCGTGGGGTCGGTGAGCACCGTGATATACAGGCCGCCCGCCTCGCTATGGCGCCTAACCGCCGCAGAAATCTTGGCCATCTGCATAAGCGATGTCACGCCCTCTTGCATGCGCGCACCGCCCGAAACGGTAAAGCCGACAACTGGCAATCCAAGCTCGGTCGCTCGCTCAAATGTGCGACAGATCTTCTCGCCCACCACGGAACCCATCGAGCCCATCATAAAGTTGGCGTCCATAAAGAAGAGCGCCGTATCGCAACCGCAGATTTTGCCCTTGCCGCACACAACGGCATCGCGCTCGCCCGAACGTTCGCTCACGCTCTTGAGCTTGTCGGCATAGCCGGGAAACGAGAGGAAGTCCTCCGACGCCAGATTGGCATCCCATTCCTCAAACGTGCCCTCGTCGACCGTCATGCGCATGCGCGCGCGACCGCTCACGCGAAAGTGTTTGCCGCAACGAGGGCAGACCTCGAGGTTGTCGTGCAGGCGCGCCTCATCGATCACGCGACGGCACTCCGGGCACTTGATAAACACGTGGCGCGCGGGAAACTCGGCGCACGACTCGGTCATCGGCCCCTCGAGGACGTTGACCGTCTTCGCTTTTCTATTCATCAGCATAGAGATGCCCCATCAGATCGGTGTGATACATGCCCGACAAGAACTCGTCGTTTGCCAGCACGTCGAGCTGAAGCTCGCTGTTTTCGCTCACGCCCTCAATCACGAGCTCGCCCAGGGCCGAGCGCATCTTGCGAATGGCGCCGTCACGCGTGGGCGCACACACGATGAGCTTGCCGAGCATGGAGTCGTAGTACGGCGGAACTTTCGCACCGGTAAACATGGCGGAATCCCAGCGCACGCGCGGGCCACCCGGCACACGCAACGCGGTGACCGTTCCGCATGACGGCAGAAAGTCCGGCGTTTCGGCATTGATGCGGCACTCCATTGCGTGGTTGCGGATCGGCATGTCCTCCTGCTCAAAGGGCAGAGGCTGGCCGGCTGCCACGCGCAGCTGCCACTTGACCAAGTCGGTATCGGTCACAAACTCCGTAACCGGATGCTCCACCTGCAAGCGCGTGTTCATTTCCATAAAGTAGAAATTGCCGTCGTCCGAATACAGGAACTCGATGGTACCGGCTCCTTCGTAGCCGACGGCACGAGCCAGGTCACGCGCTGCCTTGTGCATGCGAGCACGAATGTCGTCGTGTCCGTCGAGGCACGGCGCGGGGCTCTCCTCGATTAGCTTTTGGTTGCGCCGCTGCACCGAGCACTCGCGCTCGCCGAGCGAAAACACATGGTCCTGCTTATCGGCCATAATCTGTACCTCAACGTGATGCGCCGGCGCGACGAACTTCTCCATGTAGCACTCGCCGTCGCCAAAAACGGCCTCGCCCTCGGCGCGTGCTTCAATAAAGGCCTTTGCCGCATCTTCCACGCGCTCGACCTTACGAATACCGCGACCGCCGCCGCCCGCACGCGCCTTAATAAGCACGGGGCAGCCAATGCGCTCAGCCTCGGCCGTTGCCTCCTCGGGACTTTTGAGCAAATCGCAGCCCGGCACGATGGGCACGCCCGCCGCGGCAGCCGTTCGACGTGCGGCGTCCTTGTCGCCCATGCTGTCGATCACCTTGGCCGAAGGACCAACAAACGCCAGGCCATACTTGTCGCAGTCGCGCACGAAGCTCGCCTTCTCGGAGAAAAAGCCATAGCCGGGATGAATTGCCTTAGCTCCCGACTTTACGGCACAGGTGAGCACAGCATCGTCGTTGAGGTAGCTCTCGGCAAGACGCGGACCGCCGATGCAATACGCCTCGTCGGCAAGCTGCACGTGCAGCGCGTCCGCATCGGCCGTGGAATAAACGGCGACGGTCTTGATGCCCATATCGCGGCACGCGCGGATAACACGGACCGCGACTTCGCCGCGGTTGGCGATGAGCACTTTGTCGAACATGAAGCCTTCCTTAACTTTCGTGCATGAGTGCAAAAGACATATCGGCGCGGCAGCAAACCTCACCGTTGACGCTCGCAGTACCCGTCGCAAAGCGGAACGGCCCGCGCGCACGCGTGATGGTGCACACCAGATCAACCGTGTCGCCCGGGCGCACCGGACGCTTAAAGCGCACCTTGTCCAGACTCGTGTAGAACGGCGTCGCGCCGCGCGCTTCCTCATCGCCCATCAGCAGCACGCAACAGTTTTGGGCGAGCATCTCGCACTGAATCACGCCGGGGACCACCGGGTTTCCCGGAAAATGCCCCTGCAAAAAGTACTCGTCGCCCGTAATCGTGATCTTGCCGTGGGCCTCGTCGCCCACCAGCTCGGCCTCGTCGAGCAAAAGCATCGGTTCGCGATGCGGCAACAGTTCCTTAAGCTCTTCTTTGTTCATGGATATCACCTATCCGATCCTCATGAGGCAGCTGCCAAACTCCACGAGGTCGCCGTCGGCCACGCAGATCTCGAGCACCTCGCCGTCTGCCTCTGCCGTTACCTCGTTGAGAACCTTCATGGCCTCGATGATGCAGAGCGTCTCGCCGGCCTTGACCTTAGAGCCCACGTGCACAAACGGCTCGTCGCCCGGCGCCGGGGCAGCATAGAAAACGCCGACCATGGGAGCGGTCACCTCGGTGCCCTTGGGCTCTGGTGCGGCGGCAGGAGTCTGCGCGGCGGGCTCCGGTGCGGCAGGCGCGACTGTGGGAGCTGCAACTGGAGCGGCCATAGCGCTCGGCATGGGCATGGGCACGGCAACCGGCTGTGCGGCGCTCGCGCGCTCGAGTTCGACCGCGGTGCCATCGGGCTCCTCAACGCGCACGCGCGTGAGGCCGCGGTCCTCCATCACATCGGCTATCTCGGCAAGTCTTTTGGAATCCATGCTCTAGCTCCTCGTATATCTACGCAGCGCGATGGCGGCGTTGTGCCCGCCAAAGCCTAGGTTGGTCGAAAGCGCCCAGGTAAGGTCGGCGCGAACTGCGCGATTGGGCGTGTAGTCAAGATCGCAGGCGGAATCGGGCGTGCAGTAGTTAATGGTCGGCGGCACCACGCCCTGCTCGAGCGCCATGGCGCAGGCCATGACCTCGATGGCGCCCGTGGCACCGATCATGTGGCCGGTCATCGACTTAGTCGACGAGACGTGCGCGGCGCGCGCCGCGTCCTCGCCGAGCGCACGCTTAATGCCCGCCGTCTCGGACGAATCGTTGAGCTTGGTAGATGTGCCGTGGGCATTGATGTAGAGACCCTCGGAAGGCCTGACGTCGCCCTCGGTCACCGCCAGCGATATCGCGCGGGCAATGCCGGCAGCCTCGGGATCAGGGCTCGTGATGTGATAGGCATCATCGGTGTTGCCGTAGCCCACGACCTCGGCATAAATGTGCGCACCGCGCGCCTGCGCATGTTCCATGCTCTCGAGCACGAGCACGCAGGCGCCCTCGCCCATCACAAAGCCGTCGCGGTCTGCATCGAACGGACGGCAGGCCGCCTGCGGATCGGGATTGGTGGTGAGCGCACGACAGGACGTAAACCCTGCAACGGCATCGGGGATAATAGCCGCCTCGGCACCACCCGCGAGGATCGCGTCGGCATAGCCATGCTTGATGGCGCGGAACGCCTCGCCCACCGCATGGGCCGAGGTTGCGCACGCGGTCACCACGGGCAGGGTCGGGCCCTTTGCCTTGTGGCGGATTGCGATATTGCCCGATGCCATGTTGGGGATCATCATCGCGATCATATAGGGCGATGCGCGGCGGGGCCCGCGTTCGGCAATCGTATGGACGTTGTCGACGAGCGTCGTCATGCCGCCCACGCCTGAACCCACGTAGACGCCCAGGCGCTCGCGATCGATGGCGCCCTCGACATCAAAGCCCGCATCGTGCATGGCCTCGTCTGACGCCGCCAGGGCAAACTGGACGCAGGGGTCCAGGTGCTTGGCGTCACGCTTGCCAAAGTACTCGTTGCCGTCAAAGCCCTTGACCTCGGCCGCCACCTTGACGGCAAACGCATCGGTATCGAAGTGCGTGATCGGGCCGATGCCGCACGTGCCGGCGCACATGGCCGCCCAGGTGGCAAGCGCCGTGTTGCCGAGCGGCGATACGGCACCGATGCCGGTGATTGCAACTCTCTGTTCCATCATGGTCTCCTCATCCGAGCCGTTCTTCGGCCCTGGTTTCTACATCGCCATTCCGCCGTCGACGCGTACGACCTCGCCCGTAATGTAGGCAGCCGCGTCGCTCGCCAAAAAGCGCACCACGCCGGCCACTTCCTCGGGACGCGCCATGCGCCTCAGGGGAATCTGCTCCTCGCATGCCGCACGCACCTTATCCGATAGCTTTGCCGTCATATCGGTCTCGACAAACCCGGGTGCGACCGCGTTCACTCGTACGCCGCGGGGCGCAAGCTCGCGCGCTACCGCCTTGGTCAGGCCGATCACGCCCGCCTTAGAGGCAGCGTAGTTGGCCTGCCCGGCATTGCCCATCAGGCCCACAACCGAGCTCATGTTGATGACGCAACCGCCGCGCTGGCGCATAAAGGTCTTGGTGAGTGCGCGCGTCGTATTGAACGTGCCCTTGAGATTGACATCGAGCACGCGGTCGAAGGCATCGTCACCCATACGCATGAGCAGGCCGTCGCGCGTGATGCCGGCGTTGTTGACGAGCGCCCAAATGGAGCCAAAGTCGTTGAGAACCACTTCCACGCACGCATTGACGGCAGCGGGGTCTGCCACGTCGCATTGATATGCGCGCGCCGTGGCGCCAACCATCTCGCAGGCTCCGCATGTCTCGCGCGCGGCATCGACGCTACCGGCATAGACAACGGCGATATCAAAGCCGTCCTCCGCCAAGCCAACCGCACAAGCGCGGCCGATTCCCCGCGAGCCGCCCGTGACCAGTGCCACACGGCGTGAGTCGTTGCGCTCGAGCGCGCCGTTGTTCAAGTTGCCCATGTCATTCCTTTCGGGTTACAGCCCTGTGGACTATGCGAGCTCGTCGGCAATAGCTGCGACCTGCTCGGCCGTTTCGCACGAATACACGCGAACGTCGCTCAGCGTACGCTTGACCAGGCCCGACAGCGTTTTGCCAGGGCCGACCTCAATAAACGTGTCGATGCCCTGATCCTGCAGAGCGTGTAGCGTGTCGACCCAGCGCACGGCATGACTCACCTGGTTGGCCAGCACCTCTGATGCCGCCTGCGGGTCGGCCGGATAGGGTGCCGCCGTAATGTTTGCCATGACCGGAATGAGCAACGGGGACGGCGCGTGGCCGGCTTGGATATACGTCGCCAGCCCCTCAGTCGCCTCGGCCATATAGGGGCTATGAAATGCACCCGACACCGCGACTTTCATCGCGCGGCCGCCAGCCTCTTTTACTAGGACGTCGAGCTCCTGCAGCGCCTCGGGCGCTCCGGCAACAACCGTCTGCTGCGGGCTGTTGTAGTTGACCGGCCAACAGTCCTCGCCTGCCTGTTTTGCCAGGCCCTCAGCTTGCGCCGCATCGAGCTTGATGACGGCGCGCATGCCGCCCGGATGGCGCTCGGCAGCCGCGGCCATCAGCGCCGCGCGCTCGCACACGAGCTCAAAGCCCGCTCGCGTTTCGAACGCCCCCGCAAAGGTGAGTGCAGCGACCTCGCCCAGCGAGAATCCCGCACAGGCGGCAGACACCACGCCGCGCTCGCGCAGGGCGACGGCGACAGCCAAGTCGTGCACGAACACGCACGGCTGCGTGTTCTCGGTCTGCGAGAGCTCCTCCTTGGAGGCGCTCCGGCACTGCTCGCTCGTCCCCGGGCGCACCTCATCGGCAATGGCGAACACCTCGGCGGCCGCCGGCGATGTCTCGATCAAGTCGACGCCCATCGCGGGGTGCTGGGCACCCTGGCCGGCAAACAAAAACGCTACGCCACCCATGCGCACGCACCCTTCAGGACGTGCTCGGCGCCATCGACCAGGTCGTCAACGATTTCGCGTGCGCTCTGGCGCTCGTTGACCATGCCGGCAATCTGTCCACACAAAAACGAACCCTCTTCGTAGTTGCCGTCCTTGGCGGCCTTACGCAGCGCACCGGTTCCCATAGCACCGAGCTCCTCGGCACTCGCGCCGGAACCCTCGCTCTTGGCGTAGGCGTTGGTGAAGGGGCTCTTGAGGGCGCGCACCGGATGTCCCGTCGAGCGACCGGTCGCACGCGTCGAAGTGTCGTTGGCCTTCAGGACCATCTCCTTGTACTGCTCCGAGACGGTGCACTCATTTGCAACGAGAAAGCGCGTACCCACCTGGACGCCGGCAGCGCCCAGCATAAAGGCGGCCGCCACGCCACGGCCGTCGGCAATACCGCCCGCCGCTACCACGGGGATATCGACCGCATCGACGACCTGCGGCACCAGTGCCATCGTCGAGGTCTCGCCAATATGGCCGCCCGATTCGGTGCCCTCGGCAACAACCGCCGTGGCTCCACGACGCGCCACGAGACGGGCGAGCGCCACCGAAGCCACAACGGGGATGATCTTGATGCCCGCATCGTTCCAAGCTTTCATGTACTTGGTGGGATTACCGGCACCAGTCACCACAACGGGCACCTGCTCATCGATCACAACCTGTGCGACCTCGTCGGCAAACGGGCTCATGAGCATGACGTTGACGCCAAAGGGCTTATCCGTCCTGGCGCGCAGCTCGTGAATCTGGTCGCGCAGCCAGTCGGCGTCGGCATTCATGGCCGCGATAATCCCTAAGCCACCCGCCTCGGATACGGCCGATGCCAGCGAGGCGTCGGCAATCCAGGCCATACCGCCCTGGAACACGGGCTTTTCGATGCCGAGCAGATCGCAGAGAGGAGTCTTGAGCATCTCTACTTCTCCAATGCCGCCTCGACCGTATCGGCGAACTCGCCGACCGTCTTGGGGTTCTCCTCGGTATCGAGCTGGATACCAAACTCGTCCTCGACGGCAACGAGGATCTCGACGGTGCCCAGGCTGTCGAGACCAATCTCCTCGAGCGTGGACTCGGGCTTCATCTCGACATCGTCAAGACCGGCGGTCTCGCGGATAACGTCGCAAACGCGCTCGAAGGTCTTCTGATCTGCCATGGTAGTTCTCCTTTGGTTGTGCCCTAGGGCGTTTTTATTTCCTATGTGCGACTACTTCCAACGAAGCAGATAGCCACCTATATCCAGACCGGCGCCAAATCCAACCAAGGCGATGGTGTCGCCTGTGTGAAGTGCACCGGCGTTTGCCAGCCGGTCGAGGGCAAGCGGAATGCATGCGCTCGAAATGTTGCCGGTCTCGCGCAACGTGCGAACCACGCGCTCGTCCGGCACGCCCAGGCGCTTGACCGCCTGGCTCAGGATTCGTTCGTTAGCCTGATGGAATACAAAATGATCGATGTCTTCGACCAAAATGCCCGCATCGATCGCAAGCTTATGGACCGTGTCGCAGATGGCGTTGACGCCGAACTTGAACACGCGGCGGCCATTCATGAACAGCACGCTCGCGCTATCTGCGGAAGCCTTAAACGGCGAGGTGCCGACCAGACCGGGAACGCGCAACGTCTCGACGTCGGGCGCCGTCGAAAGCTCAACGGCAAGGGGACTGTCTCCCCCAGCCTCAATCACTGCGGCGCCTGCCCCATCGCCAAAGAGCACACAGGTGGCACGGTCGGTCCAGTCGAGCGCGCGCGTCATCTGCTCGGCAGCAACGACAAGCACGCGCTCGGCGCGACCGCGGGCGATATAGCCCTCGGCGACATCGAGCGCAAATACGAAGCCGGCGCAGGCCGCCGAGACATCGAAGGCAGGGCACGTCGCGCCAAGTCGCTCAGCAACGGCACACGCCTCAGCGGGAACAAGGTGGTCACCCGTCGTCGTCGAGCAGACGATCAGATCCAGCTGGCTCGCGTCGATTCCGGACACCT
This sequence comes from Collinsella sp., assembly GCA_048291725.1. Taxonomy (GTDB): domain Bacteria; phylum Actinomycetota; class Coriobacteriia; order Coriobacteriales; family Coriobacteriaceae; genus Collinsella. The sequence goes on from DBEZXW010000093.1 coordinate 50,079, forward strand.
GGAGTGCCCGCTCGCTCGCCGCTACGGCAAGGTCGTCAAGTGACTCGGTGGTGCAGACGTGGCGGCTCTTGATACCTGTGCGGGTAAAAATCCACTCATCCGAGGTATCGAGGAACTCAGACAGCTCGTCATTAGAAACACTGCGCTTAGGAAGCGCCGAGCCTGTTCCAAGAATCGTGAAACCCATCACTAACCTCCTTTGGATTGTTGACGTGTTTACATCGACCAAGAGAGGATAGCGCATTTTAGTCGTTGTTGACGTGTTAACATTAAATTGTCCAAATGCGACAAAGGCTTCACATAGTGTCTATCTCTCGACACCATTACGCGATTGCCTTATTAACTTAGGAGGTAGCAACCGTTATGAATGCCCAATTAACGATAGTCGACGTAACCGGATCGACCAACGATGACCTGCTCGAAGCAGGAAAACAGGGAGCGCCGCACGGCACAGGACTTGCCGCCCGGGCTCAAACAGCAGGACGCGGCCGGCGCGGCCACAAGTGGGATTCAACCGCCGGCAACTTATTGCTTTCGCTTGTCCTGCGCCCATGCGTTAATCCTGCAAAGTTCTCTGGTCTTGCCGCCGTCAGCGGCCTAGCGGTGCTCGAAGCACTCGAAAAGCAGGGTCTTGCAAACGAGATTCGCCTTAAATGGCCCAACGACCTTGTCGCGCGAGGACGCAAGCTCGGCGGCATTCTGGTCGAGGCCGCACGCGATAACGAAGGCAACCCCTTTGCGGTCTGTGGCATCGGCGTTAACGTGAACTATGTGCCCGCGGAGGTTCCCGATGGCGGCCTGCCGGCAATCGGCCTGTCAGACCTCAACAAGAACGTTCCCGCCGTCGACATGCTCCTCGATGAGGTCTATCACGCAGTTATAGACGCTGTAGATGCCTGGGCAGAACGCCTCAACGCCAAGGAAGAAGACGCCGGTCCGCTCGCGCCCGTCCACGACGAATATATCGCTCACCTCAATTGGATTGGGAAGCACGTTATCGCCCGCTCCCCCGCTGGAGACGAGCTGACGCGAGGCATCTTTAAAACGGTCGATGACTTTGGTCGCGCGTGCATCGAAACGGAAGACGACTTGCGATCCTTCCATTTTGAGGAGGCATCGCTGCGTCCCGTGAGTGAATAGGGCGCCGCGGTCGTCGGCTCGGCAGACGTATTCGCAATCTCAAAATCTAAACTCAAAACAAAAGAGCCCCGCTACCGTAATGGCAGCGGGGCTCTGTAAGCTATGAGCGATATCGCTTAGAGCTTGATGTCGATGTCGACGCCAGCGGGGAGGTCGAGACGCATGAGCGAATCAACGGTGCCCGAGGTGGGGTCGAGGATGTCGATGAGGCGCTTGTGGGTGCGCATCTCGAACTGCTCACGGGAGTCCTTGTTCACGTGCGGCGAGCGGATAACCGTGTACAGGTTGCGCTCGGTGGGCAGGGGGACAGGACCGGAAACGCGAGCGCCGGTCTTCTGAGCGGTCTCGACGATGAGCTTCGCGGACTGATCAACGACCTCGTGATCATAGCCCTTGAGGCGAATGCGGATCTTCTGGGTAGCCAACTTAAACCTCCAAAGAGTGCGAGAGATGTTCTCGCAGGATTACGTAACAGGGAGCTCGAACTTAGGCGTTCTTGCTCATGACCTCGTCCACGATGGACTTGGGCGCGGGCTCATAAGAGTCGAACTGCATCGTGTAGGATGCACGGCCCTGGGTCTGGGAGCGAAGGTCGGTAGCGTAACCGAACATCTCGCCCAGCGGCACCTTGGCACGGATGAGCTTGCTGTTCTTGCGATCCTCCATGCCCTCGATCTTGCCGCGGCGACCGGAGAGGTTGCCCATAACGTCGCCCATGTACTGCTCGGGGGTCTCGACCTCGACAGCCATGATCGGCTCGAGCAGCTGCGGATCGGACTTCTTGAGGGCGTCCTTGATAGCCATGGAACCGGCGATCTTGAAGGCGGCCTCGGAGGAGTCGACCTCGTGGTAAGAACCGTCGAACAGGGTGACCTTAACGTCGAGGACCGGGAAGCCGGCGATAACACCGGTGTTCAGGGCCTCCTGGATGCCCTTGTCGATGGACGGGATGTACTCCTTGGGCACGACGCCGCCGACGATAGCGTTGACGAACTCGTAGCCGAAGCCCTCCTCCATCTTCTCGAGCTTGATGACGGCGTGGCCGTACTGACCGCGACCACCGGACTGACGGACGAACTTGCCCTCAGCCTTCTCGACGTCGTGACCAGCGGTCTCGCGGTAGGCAACCTGGGGCTTACCAACGTTAGCGTCAACCTTGAACTCGCGGAGCAGACGGTCGACGATGATCTCGAGGTGCAGCTCGCCCATGCCGGCGATGATGGTCTGGCCGGTCTCGTGGTTGGTGGACACCTGGAAGGTCGGGTCCTCCTCGGCGAGCTTGGTCAGAGCCAGGGACATCTTGTCCTGCTCGGCCTTGGTCTTGGGCTCGATGGCAACGTCGATAACGGGCTTAGCGAACTCGATCTTCTCGAGGACGATCTCCTTGCCCTCGGCGCACAGGGTGTCACCGGTGGTGGAGTTCTTGAAGCCGACGCAAGCGACGATGTCGCCGGCGGCAGCGTCGTCACGGTCGATACGCTCGGCGGCGTTCATCTCGAGGATGCGGCCGAGACGCTCGCGCTGACCGTTGGAAGCGTTGACCACGTAGGAGCCGGACTCGGCGCGGCCGGAGTAAACGCGGACATAGGTGAGCTTACCGACGAACGGGTCGGTCATGATCTTGAAGACCAGGCCGGAGAAGGGCTCGTCGAAGGAAGGATGACGCTGAATCTCCTCGCCGGTGTCCGGATCGGTACCGGTGACGGCCTCGACGTCGAGCGGGCTGGGCAGGTAGTCGACGACAGCGTCGAGCAGCTCCTGAACGCCCTTGTTCTTGTAGGCGGAACCCACGAAGACGAGGTTGAGCTCGTTGGCCAGAACGCCCTTGCGCAGAGCAGCCTTGAGCTCCTCGACGGTGAAGTCCTCCTCCATGAGAATCTTCTCCATGAGCTCGTCGTCAAAGCTGGCAGCGGCGTCGAGGAGCTCCTCGCGCTTGGTGGCAGCGATGTCGGCAAACTCAGCCGGGATCTCGTCCATCGGCTCGGGGTAGGTCATACCCTTCTCGTCGGCCTTGAAGTCCCATGCAGTCATGGTAACGAGGTCGATGACGCCCCAGAAGTTGTCCTCGGCGCCCATCGGGACCTGAGCGGCCACGGCGTTGGCGTCGAGACGATCCTTCATGGTCTCGATAGCGTTGAAGAAGTCAGCGCCCACGCGGTCATACTTGTTGATGAAGGCGATGCGGGGGACGTTGAAGGTGGAAGCCTGACGCCAAACGGTCTCAGACTGGGGCTGAACGCCGGCAACGGCGTCGAAGACGGCGACAGCGCCATCGAGGACGCGCAGGCAGCGCTCGACCTCGGCGGTGAAGTCAACGTGGCCCGGGGTGTCGATGATCTGGATGCGGTAGTCCTTACCGTCCTTGTTCCAGAAGCACGTGGTAGCAGCGGAGGTAATGGTTACGCCGCGCTCCTGCTCCTGAACCATCCAGTCCATGGTGGCAGCGCCCTCATGGACCTCACCGATCTTGTGGGTCTTACCGGTGTAGTAAAGAATACGCTCGGTCGTGGTGGTCTTACCGGCATCGATGTGGGCCATGATGCCGATGTTACGGGTATCGGAAAGCTTGTACTTAGGCTTAGCCATGTTAGTTCCTTACCTTAACTTACCAACGATAGTGAGAGAACGCGCGGTTGGCCTCGGCCATCTTGAAGACGTCCTCACGCTTCTTGACGGAAGCGCCCAGGCCGTTGGAAGCGTCGAGGATCTCGTTGGCGAGACGCTCGGCCATGGTCTTCTCCTTGCGAGCGCGGGAGAAGTTGACGATCCAGCGGATACCCAGAGCGGTGGAACGACGGGAGTTGACCTCCATCGGGACCTGATAGGTAGCGCCACCGACACGCTTGGGCTTAACCTCGAGCGTGGGCTTGACGTTGTCCATAGCCTTCTTGAAGGTAGCGAGAGCGTCGCCACCCTCGGACTTCTCGGCAACGATCTCGAAAGCGGTGTAAACGATGCGCTCAGCGGTGGCCTTCTTGCCGTCAAGAAGGACCTTGTTGATGAGCTGAGTCACCAGGCGGTTGTTGTAAACGGCGTCAGGCTGAACCTCACGACGATTAGCTGCTGCACGACGCGGCATGTGAAATCTCCTTAAGTGTCTACCGTGCGGCGCTTAGGCGGCACACGGCGAAAGTATCAAAACGTTATCTGGCTTATTTGGCCTTGGGGCGCTTAGCACCGTACTTGGAACGGGCCTGCATACGGTTCTGGACCGGAGCAGCGTCGTAGGCGCCACGGATGACGTGATAACGGACACCAGGGAGGTCACGGACACGACCGCCGCGGACGAGCACGATGGAGTGCTCCTGCAAGTTGTGGCCTTCTCCAGGGATGTAGGCGTTGACCTCCTTGCCGTTGGTCAATCTTACACGCGCTACCTTACGCATTGCCGAGTTCGGCTTCTTCGGGGTCGTCGTGTACACACGCGTACATACGCCTCGGCGCTGGGGACACGCAGCCAGTGCGGGAGACTTCGACTTGTCCTCCATCTTCACACGGCCGTTTCTCACTAACTGTTGAATAGTTGGCATTTCTAAAACTGTCCTTTAATTGTTAAAAAATCTATCTCCATTGTCCAAAATGGACTGCAAAGGTACGCATTTTTTCGGAAATACAATATATATGCACGTCTTTTTTCGCCATTTCCCAGGATTTTACGCCGTTTGTAATACTTTTTACTTATAGAATTTCCTGCAAAATAAATTCCGGTTATACATAAACCGACAACGGATTTATTATCAACGCCATAAACCGAATGTTCCGGGCCTTGATCCCCGGCACGGACTTTGCCCCGCAAACGGCGTGCAGACAGCCCTTCCCGACAGGAACGGCCCGAAAACAAACTGCACCTCAAAACCATGACAATCACCAGAAAACGATTCACACACACGCTTTTACCGGCGCTTCTCGCCGCATTCGCCGGCTTCGCGGCGTGCAGT
>DBEZXW010000094.1:0-1749 GCA_048291725.1 Collinsella sp.
CCCGGCATGCTCGGCATGCTCGCCTTCTGGCTGTACTACTGGCTGCTGTCCAAGAAGATCAACCCCATGGCGCTGATCGTGGCCACCATGGTCGTGGGCATCGTCGGCGCGTTCTTCGGCGTGCTGGCGTAAGGGCCCGGCTGCATAGATTTTCATTGCAACCTGGAAAGGGGATGGAACAGGCCTATGCCCTCCATCCCCTTTTTGTATAGAAGGAGTTCGTATGTTCGCGAAGGATCGCGAAGCAATGCGCCTGACGCCGGCAGAGGTCAGGCTGATTCTTATTGAGTCCCTGCAGTGGTGCGCCAACAACGCGGTCTACTTTTTGGGGCTTATCGGTGCGGCCACGTATGATCTGGCCGGCACGGCCTTTTTGGTTGCCGCCATTACGCTCGTGCGCAATCTTATGACGTCGGTGGGCAATATGGTGTCGGGATCGGTCATCGACCGCTTTGGGCCGCGTCGGACGTCGTTTGTGACGTGCGTGATTACGGCGGTGCTTTCGCTTGGCGTGGGGTTGGCGCCGTTGTCTGTCCCCGGGCTTGTGTTTGCCGCGTGCGTCTTGGGACTTGCGGGCGGCTTTATCAACACCTGCACGCATGCGTTTCCGGGATACCTGGAGTCGACCACCGAGGGCCGTACCCGCGTGAACGGTCTCATGGTGTTTTACAGCAATATCGCCTATACCGCTGGTCCGCTGCTCGGTGGTGCCATCGTAAGCTGTTTTGCCACGCAGTCCGTATACTTGCTAATGGCGGGCATGATGGGTGTGGCGGCCGTGCTCTCCTTGGGCTGTCGCGAGCGCGTTGCTCCCGCAAAAGGGGAGAAGTCGAAGGGCGGTATTCTGGGCGGCATGGCCGAGGGTGCGCGACTGACGTTTCGCGACCACGACCTGCGCCTCATCTTTATCTCGGGCTTTTTGGGCTTCTTTGCGTTTGGCGCGTTCGATTCGCTGGAGTCGTTGTTCTACCGCGATGTGCTCAACGTGGATATCGTCTGGCTGGGCTGGCTGTCCTCGGTCGTGGGCTTCACTTCCTCGGTGGGTGCGTTCATCCTGACCAAGCTTTCTGCTCGCCACGTCAACCTGCGATTGTTGCTCGGCGCGCTCATGGCCGTGGGCATTGGGTCCATGGTGTACGTGGGCACCGATATGCTGGGGGTCGCGATTATCGGTCAGGCGATAAACGGTCTGGCCTGGGGGTTCCTGGAGCCGCTGCAGATGATCTTGATTCAGGAGCGCGCCGACATCAAATACCTGGGGCGCATTACCGGCTTTGTGCGTTTTGGCCTGATGAGCGCCGGCGTGGTGCCGCTGCTGGCGGCTCCGTTTTTGGCGGAGGCTTTGGGTGTCCAGGCGGTGCTGTTTGGGGCATCGACCATTATTGCGCTGGTAGGAACGCTGTTCTTTGTCACGCAAGGGAGGCACCAGGAGTGTTAGCTATACATTAAATTGTAATTTAATACCACTCACCAGAGAATTTCGACCGTTCACCGAGGATTGGAACAGATTGAAAAGTGGTATTAAAAATACGTTAGGTGTATGTCTATAATTGGTATCGAAAAGAAACGTGATGTATAGATTCGCGTGCAAGACAGAAAGGAAAAGCCATGAAGGAAACCGAGAAGATCGAGATCATGCATTTCGACCAGGAGGGCTATCTCGAGGACGGTAAGGCGCTCTACGAGACCGGCAAGAAGATGACCGCGCTCGCCGACAAGGTCGCCGACGAGGGCTACGACGCCGTGTTC
>DBEZXW010000095.1:0-2034 GCA_048291725.1 Collinsella sp.
CCCGGCATGCTCGGCATGCTCGCCTTCTGGCTGTACTACTGGCTGCTGTCCAAGAAGATCAACCCCATGGCGCTGATCGTGGCCACCATGGTCGTGGGCATCGTCGGCGCGTTCTTCGGCGTGCTGGCGTAAGGGCCCGGCCTATTATCTGCCCCCAAGGGAAACGGCGGCCCGTTGTGGTCGCCGTTTTTTATTATCGAAAGCTAGCTGGAGGTGCTTCGTGATTCGATCTGACAATCCACCCGATAATGGCGTGAGCGGGGCGATGTATCTATTTGGCACGGCGCTCTTGTGGAGCTTTATCGGCATCCTCGTTCACGCCAATTCGCAGTCGGCTCTATTGATCGGTGCCGTCACGGCAATATTTATGGCGCTCTTTATCCTGCTCGTCGGCAGGCCTGTCCTCCGCGTCAGCCGTCTTATTGTCCTTGTGGCCGTCTGCAATTTCGTGACGGGCACCACGTTTAACTTTGCCAACCAGCTCACGACGGTCGGCAACGCGATCGTCCTGCAATACACCTCGATGATTTTCGTTATCGTGTATCAATCGCTCGCAACCCGCACGTTGCCCCCACCTGCGAAGATTGCCTCCGTGGTGGTTGCTTTTACGGGTATGGGACTTTTCTTTTTAGGTGATTTGAGTGCCGAGGGCATGCTCGGCAACCTGCTTGCCGTCATTTCGGGCGCCACCTTTGGGCTGTGTTTCTTTTTGAACTCTCGCCCCGATGCGTCGCCCATGGTGTCCTCGCTCATCTCCTGCGGTATCTCGATGCTGCCGATCGTCTATTTTGCTGGTGCCCTATACTCCGTGAGACCATTTGAGTGGGGGCTCATGCTGGTGCATGGCCTTTTTTGCAGTGGTCTTGCGAGTGTGCTGTATGCCAAGGGGATTGCGCGCACCAACGCGTTTGCGGCCAACTTGGTCTGCATGAGCGAGGTTGTGCTCGCTCCCTGCTGGTCGGCGCTCCTCTTTGGCGAGGTCTTTCACTGGAACGAGTTTTTGGGCGCGGCGATTATCGTTTTGGTGATTGTGGCCAACTTGGCATCCGATGCCTTTGGCGATGGCTTTCTGGTGGCGCTTGTCCGCCATCGAAACAAGGAACATGCCTGATGGGATACGTTTGCCGTTTACGGTAAAAAACATCCCGCTGGGCGAGTGGTATTAAATAGTAAGAACCTGCATACCTATAATTGGTATCAAATCATTTGTGCCTGGCATGGGTGTTAGCAGCACACCAGGTACGCTTCGAGCCGTGTAATCGAACTCCCGAATTGATATCAACAACGCGCGCGGCGGGAGGGACGACGGTTCGAGATTCCTTATTGGGAGGAACTATGCTTGTCCAAGCAATCCTCGTCGGCTTAGTCGGAGCGTTTGGATGTCTCGACTACCAGCTCGGCACCCTCTACGCGTTCCGCCCCATCGTCCTGTGCCCGCTCGTGGGCCTGGTGCTGGGGGACCTGCAGACTGGCCTTGCCGTAGGTGCAAGCCTTGAGCTGCTGTTCATGGGCTCGATCTCTATCGGTGCCTACGTACCGCCTAACGAAACCGTCGGCGGCGTGCTCGCCTGTGCGTTTGCCATTCAACTCGGACAGGGTACCGAGACGGCCATCGCGCTCGCCATGCCCATCGCCGTCCTTTCGCTGACGATCGGCAACATTACCAATGCTTTGTTCCCTGTGTTTGTCGATATGGCAGACAAGTTCGCCCTCAAGGGAAACCTCAAAGGCATCTACGCCGTTCATTGGGGAATTGGGATCTGGGGTTGCGTTGAGTACTTCCTGCTGTGCGGCGGCGCCTTCTATCTGGGTTCCGACGCCATCCAGGGCCTGCTCGACTTCATCCCGACCTTTGTGATCGATGGCTTTGGCGTTGCCGCCAACATCCTGCCGGCCATGGGCTTCGCCATGCTCGGCCGCCTGGTGCTCACCAAGCAGCTCGTGCCCTTCTACTTCCTGGGCTTCCTGCTGTGCTCCTACGCCAACGTGCCCGTCCTGGGCGTCGCCCTGATCGCCATCATCATCGGCATCGAC
>DBEZXW010000096.1:0-29407 GCA_048291725.1 Collinsella sp.
TCACCTCAATGGTCCTCCTAACGCCGGCGTGTTGGCACCACCAGCGTAGTGGCGGCGGGGAGGCGCGGTGGCCATTATTCGGTGACCGGGATTGGTCAAAATAGTTTGACTATTAGCGGCTAAAATCGCCCGGCGCTAACACCTTTAAAGTGTCGATGCTTCAGGGGTCCGATTTCACTCGTTCACTTCTCGGAAAAGTATTAGACCTTGATTCTTGGCTGTTCCGAAGCCCCGTCATTTTCCTTCTCTGGAATCACGCTGGCGCCCACGTCCGCCTGTCACCGCGACCGCGAACGCACCTATAATGAGACATGTTTCCTGATGAGAAAGGAATCTGGATATGGACGAAGACAAGCTCGCCGATTTGAACGATATCAGGGATTTTTTCGACCGCGTCGGCACTATATGCAAAAACGCGTCTTCCACCGGAGAGTTTTATACCAATCCAATAGACGTCAAGGACTTTATTGAATGGTGCAATGATCCTTGCAAAAATATTTCTGAAAACAGTCCTCATAGTGACCCAGCCTATAAGCTGGGCAAGACCGTACGTGAGCTAAATGAACTTAATGAAAATAAGCTTAAAGAAATGGAATCTGCCCTTAAAGAAGACAGATGGGATGAATGGTGCAAAGACAACCGCAAAAAGGTATCAGCAGACGATGCTGTTTTCTACCTTGTGCTTAAGTGCCGCACCGACGATCAGCGACATTACCACTTTTACTTTGACAAAGATGCGGTTGCTGAACTCGACGCCTTTGGCCCCTTTACCGAAGACGAGAATGGTAAACAAGTTTTAGACCAGCAGTGGCACGTACTCATCTCCCTGCTCGCCTACCTCGATGTCGCCCACGTCTTAGGCAACGAACAGCACGAATATCATTGCCTTTATCGGTATATTAAACAATTGGACAAGATAGACTTGAATGCAGCAGAGCTGCAGTTTCGTTGCGTTATCTCTGTCAAACCCGAATACTGCGGCATCTCTGTCAAACCCGAACTTCGCTTAAATACAAAGGAAGGAAAGCGGGTCGAAGATTATTCTTCTGGAAGAATGAATGAATGGCTTAATAGATCATTGCGTTACTAGAAAGGCAAATAATCGCCCTCCAACCTACTCCAGCCCTGGCCCGCTGTACTTCCCTGTCTCTGAGTCGTAGCTCAGCATGGCAACCTCGCCGTTCTTCATGACGTTCCCGTCGATGTAGTAATGGCCGGCTCCGTCATGCCAGATACCGCGGTAGCCCGCAATGCCCGAGACCGCCTCGGTGTTGATATGCCCGGCGATAACATCCAGATAGAACTTATGCCCCACGTAATCGGGCGGCATCATGGTAAACGACTCGTCAGGCGTGCCGAGCTTCCAATCCTCCCCGGCTTCCTCGTCAACGCCGGCGTGCACAAAAACCTGGCCGAAGGGGCTCTCGTAAAAGTAAGGGAGTTTGCGAACCCACGTGATGACGTCCGCGTGCTCGGCTTTTATACGCTCAACCGTAAAGCCGTAGGCCTCCTCGAACCCCCTGAGCCTCAAAAGGTGCTTAACATGCTTGAATGCCTCGGCATCTAGGAAGCTCTTGGCCGTTGCCAGATTGCTGTCGGCAAGTATCCATGCCTGCGTAAAATTAGAATCGTTTACCTCATCAATGTACTCGAGGAACATCTCCTCGTGGTTGCCGCGCAGCGCCACGACGCGATCGCCGTAACGTTTTTGCAAGCCCATGACGAGTTCGAAGACCTCGAGCGAATCGGGACCTCGGTCGCAGTAATCACCCAACGGGACCAGCTTGGAGTCCTCGGCCTCGAGGTCGATGGTGGAAAGCGACGCTTTAAAGGCGTCCAAGCATCCGTGAATGTCACTCATAGCGTAGATATGCACTTATGACCCCCTGTTTGCGTCGAAGCCTCGCCTGTTTGCACCCGTGCGCCGCTGCGGAACCTCTGATTTCACGGGCGCCAGGCAACTTTGTCCCGTCACGCCCTCAACGTTTGTAATAAGTATATCTTGCCGTGCGGACACAAATTTACCCCTGGGCTTTAGCCGCTCGGCCTGCGCTTGCCTCAAAGGCTGCCCACCCCCACCGCCGCGCAAAAACTCATCCAACATTAATCTTGGCTCAAGAATCGCTTAATCTATAACCTGCACTATAGAGTTCGACCAAGGGCGGGGCGGCACCGCGCAACGCAGACTGCCGAACGCAACGCTCGCGCCCGGGCAGATCGCCCGGCGTCGCGCCCATCGAACGAAAGGACAGGTCATGGACGACCTCGAAAAAGTTGAAACCATCCGCACCAAGTGCAACGTGAGCTACACCGACGCCAAGGCGGCGCTCGACGCTGCCGACGGCAACGTTTTGGATGCCATCATTTGGCTCGAGTCGCAGGGCAAGACGCAGACCACGTCGGCGCACGCCGCCACCGAGTCCGCGCCAGTCGATGAGCCCTCGGCCGAGATGGTCGCCGCGCAGGCCGCCTACGAGAAGTCGAGCGAAAAAACCGACTTCTCCAAGAAGATGGACAGCGTTTGGGAGTACCTCAAAAAGCTCTTCCGCCTGAGCCTGGACACCGAGTTTATCGCCACGCGCCGCGATGCGATCATCCTCAACATCCCCATCCTGATCCCCATCGTCGCGCTGTTTGCCTGGGGCGCCACGATATGGCTGATGCTGATTGGCCTGTTCTTTGGCATGCGCTACCGCATCGACAGCGACGGCGACGTGCCCGGCAGCATCAACAACCTCATGAATCACGCCGCCGACGCCGCGGACGACATCAAGCAAAATCTGAACGACGACAAGTAATCGCAGACGGGAGCACGCATGGCACGGATCCTGATCGTAGAGGACGAGGAGAAAATCGCCCGCTTTGTGACGCTCGAGCTGGAGCACGAGGGCTACCAGGTGGAACATGCCGCCGACGGCCGCACCGCCGTGGACCTGGCGCTGGAGCGCGACTACGATTTGATTCTGCTCGATGTGCTGTTGCCGCAGCTCAACGGCATGGAGGTCCTGCGGCGTGTCCGCAAGCACAAGGACGTGCCGGTGATCATGGTCACCGCGCGCGATGCCGTGATGGATAAGGTTGCCGGGCTCGATGCCGGCGCCGACGATTACCTGACCAAGCCGTTTGCGATCGAGGAGCTGTTCGCACGGATCCGCGTGGCGCTGAAGCGCTCGGAGGCCGTGCGGGCGGCTTCGGGCGTTGGCGGCGCCGGCGCCGGGGCGGGTATGGCGGGCAGCGTGGACGGGAGCGCCGCCGCGATGCCCCCGGTCAGCGACTCAACCCAAGTTTCCGCTTCGCCCTCCCCCGCCACGCTCGCCGTGGGCTCGGTTGTGCTCGACCCCGACCGCCGCGAAGTCACGGTCGACGGCTCACCCATCGTGCTGACTGCCCGCGAGTTCGACGTTCTCGCCCTGCTTATGGCGCATGCCGAGACCGTACTCACGCGCGAGCGCATCGCGCACGAGGCGCTGGGCTACGAATACGTGGGCGACACCAACAACGTCGACGTACACATCGCGCACCTGCGCGCTAAGATCGAAGACGCCGGTGGCACCCGCATCATCCAGACCGTGCGCGGGGTGGGCTATGTCTGCCGCGCGTAACGCCGAGGCCAAGCGCGTCACCTCCATCGCCCGTGCCATCAACTGGAGCTATATGTGGCGCCGCTTGATGAGCTACGTCTGGCTCGATCTGCTGCTGATGGTGATTGCGGCGACGATCCTCGTCTATGGATACAACCAGACGCTGCCCGATAGCGCGTTTACCGCAGGCTGGATTCCCGGCGCCACCGTTCACGGCATGTCGTTGACGCCCGCGCGCGGCTGGGACCTGACAACGCTCACCTATACCGTCGAGCTTGCGCACACCACCAAGACCTTCCCCCTCGCGCAGGACCTCGTCACGCTATGGCCTCTCTACCTTGTCGTTGTGGGTTGGCAGGTCATCAGCGTGCTCAACATGCTCGGCGGTGCCCGCCGCGTGCGCCGTACCATGGCGCCGCTCAACGACTTGGCGCTGCGCGTGGATGAACTCGGCCGCATGCAGCTCGCCGGCGGCAAGATGGAAACACTGGAGCAGGCCATCGAGCGCGCAAGCGTCGACTCGCCGAGCGTCACCACCGGCGACGCCGACCTGGCAAGCATCGAGGTCGCACTCAACCGCCTGCTGCGTCAGATGCAAGAGGCCAAGCTGCAGCAGATGCGCTTTGTCAACGACGCGAGCCACGAACTGCGCACGCCCATCGCGGTGATTCAGGGCTACGTAAACATGCTCGACCGCTGGGGCAAAGACGACCCGGCCGTGCTTGCAGAATCCATCGCGTCCCTTAAGGCCGAAAGCGAGCACATGCAAGAGCTCGTGGAGCAGCTGCTGTTTTTGGCGCGCGGCGATGCCGGGCGCACGGTCCTGCGGCGCGCGAATACCAACCTGGCCGCATTGGTCGGCGAGGTATGCGAGGAATCACAGATGATCGATACCGAGCACACGTATCGGCTGACGTACGACACCACGCTCGCCAACGACCCGCGCTGCGACGCATCTGTCGACGTGGCGCTCGTGAAGCAGGCTCTGCGTGTGATCGTGCAAAACGCCGCCAAGTACTCGGGTGCGGGAACGACTGTCACATTTGGCATAACGCCCGATGCGAGCATGGGCACGATCGACATAAGTGTTGAGGACGAGGGCATCGGCATGAACCAGGAATCCGCAGCTCACGCGTTCGAGCGGTTCTACCGTGCCGACAACGCGCGCGATGCCGGCGCGCAGGGCTCGGGTCTGGGGCTCGCCATTGCCAAGTGGATCGTCGATAGCCATGGCGGTGTCATCGGCGTGACCTCAGTCGAGGGCGTCGGCAGCCGCTTTACGATTCGCCTGCCACGGTAGGGGCGTCTCTCACGAATCGAAGGTGAATGCTTTTCCGCGAAGTAAACGATCTATTTTGGACCCCCGAAGCATCCGCACTTTTTGGCGCCAAAACCGCAGGAAATACCTGACAAAACCGCAGGAAACGGTGCCTCCAAAGTGTCGATGCTTCAGGGGTTCGATTTCACTCGTTCACTTCGCGGGAAACCATTCACCTTCGTTTTACGGTAGCCCGTCAGTCACCCTCTCGGCATTAAAAATGGGGCAAGGCCACGTGGCCTTACCCCATTTTTCGCTAGCTATAGCAGCTTGTGCGCTACTCGCGGCACAGGTGCACGGCGAAGCCGGCGAACTCGCGCTTAAAGTACACGAGCTTGGTGCCGCCGTCGGGCAGCAGCACGCGCGACTCCTCGTTGACCTCAAGCCCGCGCTCGGCAAACCACTTCTCGGCCGCATCAATGTCGTTGACGGCAAAGCCGATGTGGCCCTTGGCGCCTCGACCGTTCTGCTTCATAATCTCGACCAGCGAATCGTTAAAGTACGAAACGGGGGTCTCGATGACGGGCAGACCCATCATCGTCGAGAACAGCTCCGCAATCTCCAGGGCGTCTGCCGGGTCGGCAGCGTTAATGCCCACATGGGCAACGCGCATGCCAAAGAGCTCGACCGGATTAGCGTTCTGCTCATTCATACAGGCAGCGCCTACTGAGCCATGACGTCGAGGACGGCCTTCTCGGCAGCAACGCGGTTCATGCCGGTCATGAAGGGCACGCCGCTCACGTACGGGCAGGTGAGGCCCTCGGGGGCAACGGTGGTGGCGATCAGCAGATCGGCGCCCTCGTCGCAGTAATCCTTGGCCTCGGAGATGGCGCACTGCACGATCTCATACTTGTCGGCGTAACCGTTGGCGTCGAGCAGGGTGGCGACCTTCTGGGCAACGAGCGTGGAAGTAGCAGCGCCAGCACCGCAAGCCAAAACGATCTTCTTCATAGGTAATGTCTCCCTTCATGGTTTACTTTAGGTAAGTGTACCGCAGCGAGCGATGGCACTCGGCCTCGATGAGCTTTTATGCCAGTTTGCTTGCGCGCTGCGTATAATACATCTAGTACGTGTTGTCATACCGCTCGCTTTATGAGCGACTAAGGACCCTAATATGCCCGATTCCCGCACACTCTGGACCGCCGTCGTTATCATCTGCATCGCCGTGTCGGTGTTCTTTAGCGTCAAAAAACGCACCACGTTTAAGCGCCTGCAGCAGCTCATGGCCGCCAAGCAGTGGGACGAGTTCGATCGTTTGCTCGACGGCAAACTCACCAGCATGCTGTACCCGCGCTACAACCGCGACTACCTGCGCCTGAACTCCTATCTGCTGCGCGAGGACCACGAGCGCGCCAGCGAGATGTTCGATCTGCTGCTGGGACTCAACCTGCCCAAGATGCAGCGCGTCGACCTGGTCATTAAGGCCTTTAACTACTACGTTGGCCAGGAGGACCGTAAAAAGTCCAAGGAGCTGCTGCACGAGATCAAGGGCTTTGAGGGCGGTCAGGCCGAGGCAGTTGCGCACGAGTGCCAGCTGATGTACGACACGATGATCCTCAAGCGCCACAACGACATTCCCGAGCTGGAGCGCATGCTCGAGGATGTCGGCGACGACCCGGTCAAGCGCTGCCGCCTGGAGTACCTGCTGGCCCTGCAGTATCAAAACAAGGGCGACGAGGCAAAGTTCCAAGAGTTCCTTGAGAAGTCGGGCCAACACTCGATGGCCGTCAACGCGTAGCGGACGGCTTGTGCTAGACTTCTAGTCTCACGGGGGCGTGGCGGAATTGGCATACGCAGGAGACTTAAAATCTCTCGCCGCAAGGATTGTGGGTTCGAGTCCCACCGCCCCTACCACGTATTGTTTACGAGCCCGTGTCCCCCAGGGATGCGGGCTCGTTTCTTTTGGGCGCCGTCAACTGCAGAGCAGCTCATTTGGGACGGGGCTTTTTTGACTACTTTTTCCGCCCACCCAATGAGTTTCCTACCACATTTTCCGATGGAAAAACGTGGTTGTCTCGCACATTTTCCGATGGAAACACCCAAATGGCCTTATACTAACCGAGAGGGTTGGGAGGCAATATGCAGCGACAGCTTATGAGCGAACTTATCGCTTGGAAATCAAGGACGAATCGCAAACCTCTCTTGCTTAAGGGAGCCCGCCAGACAGGAAAGACTTGGCTTCTTAACGAATTCGCAAGCCAGCAGTATCGAAACGTCATTCGTTTTGACTTTATGCTCGAGCCGAGCACACGCTCGCTGTTCGATGGGGACCTCGACCCCAAGCGCATCATCTCCCAGATAGAACTCCTACGTGGCCAAACTGTAACGCCAGCAGACACGCTCATCATCTTCGACGAGATCCAAGAGGCCCCGCGCGGGATCACCTCGCTCAAGTACTTCAACGAGCTTGCACCCGAATACCACATCGTAGCAGCCGGTTCCTATATGGGCCTCGCGCTCCGACGCGAAAACGAGTCATTTCCCGTCGGCAAAATCGACCAGCTCACCATGCGTCCCATGGGGTTCGCCGAGTTCGCTCGTGCCGTCGACGGCAACCCGCTCGCCGATGCCATCCTTGCCGCAGACATGAACCTTCTGGCAAACGTTACCGAAAAGCTCGAGCGCTTGCTCAAGGAATACCTTGTTGTCGGCGGTATGCCCGAAGTTGTCTCCGCTTTCGCCGAGACACGCGACTTCATCGAAGCCCGAAGGCTTCAGCAGCAAATCATCGAGGCTTACGAATCCGATTTTGGCAAACATGCACCCGCCCGCATCGTCGAGCGCATGAGGTTGGTTTGGAAATCCCTTCCCGGCCAGCTTGCAAAGGAGAACAAGAAGTTTGTCTATGGCGCCCTTCGTCCCGGAGCGCGCGCACGCGATTTCGAGGAAAGCCTCCAGTGGCTCACGGACTACGGAATCGTTCATAAGGTGCCACGTGTCTCCGCTCTAAAGGCGCCGCTCTCGAGCTATGAAGACCTCTCGGGCTTCAAACTGTTCTGCATCGACACCGGCATCCTCGGAGCGCTCTCCGGTCTCTCTCCGGCCATCGTTCTTAACGGATCCGCTGTTTTTACCGAGTTCAAAGGTTCGCTGACCGAACAATACGTCGCGCAGGAGCTTTTGCTCCAGGACAAAACTCCGGCGTATTGGTCCTCTACCTCTGGCAATGCCGAAACCGACTTTGCCATCGACCATGCGGGAACCGTGCTTCCGCTTGAGGTCAAGGCAGCAGAGAACCTTAAAGCGAAGAGTCTGAAAATAGCCTGCGAAAAATTCAAACTCGAGCGTTGCGTGAGGAGCTCCCTGGCGGCATATAGAGACGAGGGCATGCTCGTCAATATTCCGCTTTGGGAGATTGGGCAGATCGACAAGCTGGCATAGGCGCTGTGGGGACGCCCCGCAAGGACTGTCCCCAGGTGCCGGCAGAAAAGGAACGTCCCCAGGTGCCTGCTTCTGAGTTGCGGTGGAATAGGGACCGTTTAGTGCCCGAAAGGGCGATTTTAGTCCGTATTTCACCGCAACTTATTTAGAGGGCGCTGAGGTTGGGGGTCCAGGCGATGGTGGGGGTCGCGCCGTCGAGAACCTCGTTGATGGTGGCGGCCATGCCGGCAAGCAGGCTGTTCTCGCTTACGGTGAGCGTGTCGTAGCCGCCGGCTCGCATGAGCTCGCGAATCACAACGGCACCAGCCAAAATCACGCCCGCGCGCTTGGGTTGCACGCCCGGTAACGCGGCGATGCCCGCAACATCCAGCGCGGACATGCGCTCGATAGCGGCCGAAACCTGCTCCAGCGAAAGCTCGCGCAGGTGCACAAAGCTCGAATCATACGGCTCAAGCTCGTGAACGAGTGCCACGAGCGTAGTGACGGTACCACCCACCGCCACCAGGCGCTCGGCGCGCTCAAAGTCGACAGGCAGGCTCTCAAAATAGCCCGCAAACTGCTCGTTTGCCCAGCCGGCAGCAGCCGCAAGCTCGTCCGTTGACGGCGGCAGCGCCGAGAAAAACCGCTCGGTCACGCGGCGGCAACCGATATCCAGCGAGCGCGTTCCCTCCAGAGCGAAGATGCCGCGCTCCGGTGCATAGACGCCCGTCGCGAGCTCCGTGGATCCGCCGCCCGAATCGGCAACGATGATGCGCTCGCCCGCAAAGTCGTGTGCCACGCCAAAAAACGTCAGGCGCGCCTCGACCTCGCCCGGAATCACCTGCGGCTCGAGCCCCAGCTCGCGCAGGCCGTCCAGCAGTAGCGCGGCATTGGACGCATCACGCGCGGCACTCGTGCACGTGGTGCAGATGCACGCGGCCCCAAAGGCACGGGACTCGTCCACAAACATTCGGCACGCAGCGAGCACGCGCTCAACGGCCGCCTCGCAAAAGCGCCCCGTCGCATCCACGCCCTCGCCCAAGTCGGTAATCTCGGTATGCTTGGACGATTCCACGATCGCCCCGCCCTCGACCTGGGCCAACACTAGGCGCGACGACACCGTTCCCAGGTCGATCGCCGCCACCTTATATCGTTTGCAATCTGCCATTGCGGGCTCCCCTCCGGGCGCTATTTGCCGTTGGACACGACCGTCTGGCCCTCGACACCGTTAAACCCAAACAGTATGTCGAGCGCCTGGATGTACCACGGCGCGTCCTTGCCGACCTCTTCGATCTCTTTGACGACTTCGCTGGCCTTCTTGGCGTTCGAGGACTTTTTGTTCGACGACGCGTCCGAATCGTCGTCCAGGCCTAGCACGTCAATCTTGGTCTCGCCGGGCATCACCAGGCCCAGGTCCTCGGTCGCCGCGTCTTTAATGCCCTCCTCCGAGAGCAGTTTGTCGACGCTTTTCTGCAGCTCGTCGTTGTACTGCTGGCGGATCTCTACTTGCTTGGCCAAAATATCGTTCGAGCGTTTGGCGACGTAGAGGTCGCGCACGGGAAAGTACAGGCTCACGAGTACCAGAACGACGACAATGCCAATAAACAGCCCGCGCTGGGGTCCATGGGTAAAGTCGTAGATCGCCTTGACCACCGCGTTGTCGTTGGCGTAGTGCATGAAGTCCGAGCCCGAAAGACGGTTCGAGGGCCTGGTCGACTTTTCGTGTGTTTGAGCCGAGGGGCACTGCGTACGCGAAGCATGCGTCGGGCGCGCCGAACGTGACGGGCAGTCCGTCGGCATATTCATTTGAGCACGGGGGTGTGAGGCACTTGTCGGACGCTGTGCGCGTCGATCGGCGCCGGCGTAGTCGGACCCGCCGAGCTGCACGGTAGGTGCGAGGCGAGGCGACGGCTCGCGCGAACCGGCGGAATAATACCTGTTGTCGTAAATCTGATCCATGTGCGCCTTGTGCGGTTGAGGTTTGTTTGCGCTAAGTCTTTTAGTTATAGCACGAGCGCCCGCACCGCCTTCGCCAGCCTTTGCTCGACATAAAAAAGGCGCTGAGCCGTATGGCTCAGCGCCCTTAGCGCTTTGCGGCATCCAGCCAAGGCTGGGCGAATCCGAGTCAGCCCCGCCCCCACACACGCCGCTGTCTAGCGAATGTTGTAGAACGCAGATTTGCCGGCGTAGCGCGCGCTGCCCTCGAGCTCGTCCTCGATGCGGATGAGCTGGTTGTACTTGGCGATACGGTCGCTGCGGCACGGGGCGCCCGACTTGATCTGGCCGGCGTTAACACCCACGACCAGGTCAGCGATGGTGGAGTCCTCGGTCTCGCCGGAACGGTGGCTCACGATGCAAGCATAGCCGGCCTCCTTGGCGGTTTCGATGGCCTCGAGTGACTCGGTGAGCGTGCCGATCTGGTTGACCTTGACCAGAATCGCGTTGGCGGCGCCCAGCTCGATGCCCTTCTTGAGGCGCTCGGTGTTGGTGACGAACAGGTCGTCGCCCACCAGCTGCACCTTGTTGCCAATGCGACGGGTAAGCTCAACCCAGCCGTCCCAGTCCTCCTCTGCCATGCCGTCCTCGATGGAGATGATGGGATAGGTGTCGACGAGCTTCTCCCAGTAATCGACCATCTGGGCGCTCGTATACTCAACGCCCTCGCCCTTGAGCTCGTACATGCCGGTCTCGGCGTTGTAGAACTCGGTGGAAGCCGGATCCATGGCGTACATGAAGTCGACGCCGGGCTTAAAGCCGGCCTTCTCGACGGCCTTGGTGATGTACTCGAACGGCTCGGCATTGGTCTTAAGGTTGGGGGCAAAGCCGCCCTCGTCGCCCACGCCGCCGCCCAGGCCGGCCTCGTGCAGCACGCCCTTGAGGGTGTGGTAGACCTCGGCGCACCAGCGCAGGCCCTCGGCAAAGCTCGGAGCGCCCACCGGCATGATCATGAACTCCTGGAAGTCAACGTTGTTGTCGGCATGCACGCCGCCGTTGAGAATGTTCATCATGGGCGTGGGCAACAGGTGGGCGTTGACGCCGCCCAGGTACTGGTACAGCGACAGGCCCGCCGACTCGGCAGCGGCGCGGGCGACGGCCAGCGACACGCCCAGAATGGCGTTGGCACCGAGCTTGGTCTTGTTGGGCGTACCGTCGGCGGCAATCAGTGCGGCGTCAATGGCACGCTGATCGAAGGCATCGAGGCCCACGACGGCGTTGGCGCACTCGTTGTTGACGTGCTCGACGGCCTGCGAAACGCCCTTGCCCAGGTAGCGACCCTTGTCGCCGTCGCGCAGTTCACATGCCTCAAAGGCGCCGGTCGAAGCGCCCGAAGGCACCATCGCGCGACCGAAGCTGCCATCCTCGAGCACGACCTCCACCTCGACGGTGGGGTTGCCGCGGCTGTCGAGCACCTCACGACCGTAGACGTCCAAAATGTCACTCATGTTGTCTCCCTCTCACTTGAAAACGTAGTGGATGCAAGCGACCGGCTGACCGTGCACCGTCGGTGCGCCTCCGTAAGTTAGCCATGTCGCACTTTTTGCATTATGCCCTAAGTTAGCCGAGGGATACACTTGATTTTCGAAAAAATTAGCGGGAACGATGAGGCGTGTCAGCCCGTCGTTCCCGCAGTCTTACTCCCCTGCCTTTGCTGCGTCCCACAGGTCGTTGAGGCCGTGGGTCGAAAGCTCGGCAAGATCCACGTGAGCATCGGCCGCCATCTGCTCCATCGCGGCCCAGCGGCGGCGGAACTTTGCTGTGCTGGCACGCAGGGCGCTCTCGGCGTCAATCCCCTCCTTGCGCGCGACGTTGACCAGGGCAAAGAGCAGGTCGCCAAACTCCATCTCGCGCTCGGGCGAGCCAGGGGCCTCGGCCTCAAACTCGGCACGTTCCTCGGCGACCTCGTCCCACACGTCCTGGACCGTCTCCCACTCAAAGCCCACGGCAGCCGCCTTGCGCGACACCTTCTGAGCCTGCATCAACGCCGGCAGATGCGTGGGCACGCCATCGAGCAGACCCTCGGGCGCGGCCTCGCCCGCCGCCACGGCCTTGTCCTTGGCGGCTTTCTCGGCAAGCTTGACCTCGTCCCAAATCTTGAGCACCTCGTCAGAGCTGTCGGCATCCGCATCGCCAAACACGTGCGGATGACGGCGAATGAGCTTGGCGTCGATATCGTGCGCCACGTCGGCCAGCGTAAACTCGCCGGCGTCCGCCGCGATCTGCGCATGCAGCACGACCTGCATGAGCACGTCGCCCAGCTCCTCGCGTAGGTGAACCGCGTCGTCCGCCTCGATGCAGTCGAGTGCCTCGTAGGCCTCCTCGATCATGTTCTTGCCGATGCTGCGGTGTGTCTGTTCGCGATCCCACGGGCAGCCATCGGGCTGACGCAGACGCCAGATGGTCTGCACCAGATGCTGCAGCTCGGCCGACGCGTCTATCAGCGTGGACAGATCGCGCGAGCCCTCGGCATTTTGCTGAGCCATATGCTGCACCATGGTTATTCCTCCTCCAGGGTCACGTGGCGGAACGCACCGCCCTCGTAGATGCCGTAGCTGTGCGTGCCGTCCTTGGGAATGCTCACACTGCCGGGGTTGAAGAGCCACAGGCCCGGGTGCGCGGCACTTTCCTCGTTGACCTTGATGTGCGTGTGACCGTAGACGAGCGCGGAGCCCTCGGGCAGCGCGGGCGCGTGGTCGACGCTGTTGTGCATACCGGCGCCAAAAACGTGGCCGTGCGTCAGGAACAGCTCGCGGCCGTTCTCGTCGAATAACGTGGCATAGTCGGCCATGATGGGAAAGTCGAGCACCATCTGGTCGACCTCGGCGTCGCAGTTGCCGCGCACCGCGATGATGCGGTCGGCCAGGGCGTTGAGCAGCGGAATCACGCGCTTGGGAGCGTAGTCGCGCGGCAGGTCGTTACGCGGGCCGTGGTAGAGCAGGTCGCCCAGCAGCACAATGCGATCGGGCTGCTCGGACTCAATGGCGGCGCAGAGGCGCTCGGTCCAGTATGCCGAGCCGTGGATGTCAGAAGCGATGAGGTATTTCATGGTGGTCCTTTCGGGTGGGGTTGATGGAGCTGGGCGTGGCGTGCCGCCGGCCGCGTTACTCAAATCGCAGTGCCGCGCTCTGGGCCGCCTGCATCACGCGTTGGAGCGGCACATTGTGCTCGCGGGCAAGGCGGGCGCAGTCCTCGTACTCGGGCGCCGCGCGCTCACTGCCGTCGGGTAGGGTGGCCACCTTGACGGACACCTCGCCCCATGGCGTCGTTACGCGCTCAAAGCGGCGTGGTAGGCAAACGCGCTCCATAACCTGGCGGCGGATGCCATTGGTCGTGGTTTCCAAAAAGATAATCGTCTGTAGGCGTTCGATATCCTCGTGGGTGCAGATTACCTGCAGCTGCCAGCCGGGGCGGCCTTTCTTGCAATAGAGGGGCAGCCAATGCACCTCGCGCGCACCAGCCTCGCGCAGGCGGTCGGCGGCGTAGGCGAGCACCTCGGGCGATGCGTCGTCGATATCGCATTCCAGCTTGACGATGGTCTCGGGCGCATCGGTCTCGCGGGACAGCGGAGATGTACTTCCACGTTGCATACGGTCCGGATCCTTTCCGCACGGGCTCGTTTTATTCACCCAAACGCTAGCACATCGGACGTGGCACAGGCGTGACTTTCGTCCGTCGCCGCCCTTGCCCCTATCCAAACATGTACGTCAGCCTCCAAACATGTCATTTTTTGTCGGTCTTGAAGGCTGACGTACACGTTTTAGAGCGGGGTCGCACACGATCAGAATTGCGCCCGCACTCCGTTCACCACAAAGTTCGCCGCACTCAACAATTTTGAACTTTCTACGCAGTTCATCGGCCAAAAAATAACCCTCGGCATACTTACGCGCTGCACGATGTTACTCTAGTTGCATTTGGCTAACTAAGCGGCTGCCGAGGACCCCGCCTGGCACCGTTACGGCATAGGAGGTTTCATGTTCGAGAAGCGGCTCTTCTCCCTGGTTCCGAAGGCAACGCCCTACATTATGGCGAGCGTCCTGTTTAAATGGATCGCGCTCATGGCAAACATCACGGTGATGTGGGTGCTTGCGCGCATCTTGGGCGGCATCGTCACGGACGGCCTTTCCGCCGCGCTCGCCATCGATGCCCTTGCACAAGCGGCCTTGCCGCTCGCCGCCGCCATCATCGTGCGCGCCGCCTCCATCTACCTGGCCCAACGCGCCGGCGACAAGGCCGCCTTCGAAGCCGTCCGCCGTGTGCGTTCGCTCGTCTACGACAAGCTCACCGCACTCGGCCCCTCCTACACCGAGACCGTCCCCACCGCCGAGGCCGTCCAGACCAGCGTCGAGGGCGCCACACAACTCCAGGTGTACTTTGGCGGTTACCTGCCGCAGCTCTTCTTTGCCGGCTTGGCACCCATCACGCTGTTTGTACTGCTCGTGGGTCAGGCGGGTCTTCCCGCCGCGCTGCTGCTCGCCTGCGTTCCGGTCATCCCCGTCTCCATTATGATGGTCATGCGCAACGCCAAAAAGATCGGTGCCGAGTACTGGGGCAGCTATGTCGATCTGGGCGGCATGTTCCTGGAGGCCGTGCAGGGTCTCACCACCCTTAAGGTCTACCAGGCCGATCGCAGCTGGCACGAGCGCATCAACGCCGAGTCCGAGCGTTTCCGCACGGCGACCATGCGCCTGCTGGTGATGCAGCTGCGCTCCATTTGCGTTATGGACCTGGTCGTCTATATGGGCGCCGCGCTCGGCATTATCGTAGCCGCACTGCAGCTCGCCACGGGCAAGATTGGCTTTGAGGCTGCCTTCCTCATCGTCTTTCTGTCGCAGGAGTTCTTTTTGCCCATGCGCCGCCTGGGATCGCTGTTCCACACGGCCATGAACGGCATGGCCGCCTCGCGCCGCATGTTTGGCATTTTGGATACGCCCGAGCCCGAGCGCGGCGATGTTGAGCTTGACGGTCGCGGCGATATCGAGCTCGCGGGCGTGAGCTATGCATACGGCGACCGCACGGTGCTGGACAGCGCCAGCGCGACCATTGCGCACGGCTCGCTCGTGGCACTCGTGGGCGAAAGCGGCGGCGGCAAGTCCACGCTCGCGGGGATTATCGCGGGCCGCAAGGGTGCCTACCGTGGCAGCGTTCGCATCGGCGGCGTCGAGCTGCGCGACGCCACGGCCGCCTCACTCATGCGCGCCGTCACCCTGGTGCCCACCAACGGTTACCTGTTTGCCGGCACCCTGCGCGAAAACCTGCTGCTCGCCCAGCCCAACGCCACCGATGCCGAGCTTTTGCGCGCGCTCGACCGTACGCGCGTGGCGGCCTTTGTGCAGGCCAACGGCGGACTCGACATGATGATCAACGAGGGCGGCACCAATCTTTCGGGTGGCCAGCGTCAGCGCGTGTGCATGGCGCGCGCCCTGCTGCACGACTCGCCAATCTATGTGTTTGACGAGGCGACGAGCAACATCGATGCCGCAAGCGAGGCGGCGATCGGCGAGGTCATCGCGTCGCTTGCCGGCGAGCACACCGTAATCGTGGTGGCACATCGCCTGTCGACAATCGTGGACGCCGACCAGATTCTGGTGCTGGAGCGTGGCCGTATTGCCGAGCACGGAACTCACGGCGAGCTCTTGGCCACCGCGGGCGCCTATGCGCGCATGTGGAACAGCCAGGAGCAGCTCTCGGCATATGCGTATGCGGAGGGTGATGCCGAGGATGCCGGCGCAGTTGAGACTGTTGACGGCAGCGCCGCCTGCACCGATAGCTTCAACGGTGCTGGCTCGTCTTCCGCTGCCGCGGCGCCTGACTCCGGCCGCGCCCGTCGCTCGGCGCCGTCCATCATGTGGCGCATGATGGGGCTCGTCCGACCGCTTGCCGGCTGGCTTATGCTAGCTGTCGTGCTGGGCAGCATTGGCATGCTCACCGCCGCGTTCGTGCCGGCCTTTGGCGCCCTTGGCCTTATGGCCGCGCTGGGCCGCAACGCCTTGGGGCTTGGTCTTATCGCAGCATGCGCGGCCTGCGCCGCCTGCGGCATCGCACGCGGGCCGCTCCACTACGGCGAGCAGCTCTGCAACCATTACATCGCATTCCGTCTGCTCGCACACATTCGCGACCTGGTGTTTGGCGCCCTGCGCCAGCTCGCCCCCGCCAAGCTCGAGGGCCGCGGCAAGGGCGAGCTCGTGAGCCTGGTCACCTCGGATATCGAGCTGCTCGAGGTCTTCTACGCGCACACCATCTCGCCCATTGCCATAGCTCTGGTCTGCACCGTTGTGTTTGAGGGCTTTTTGCTGGCTGTGAGCCCCGAGCTCGCGGGCATCGCGCTCGTGGCCTACGCGGTCCTGGGCGTGCTGCTGCCCCTGGTCTCGGCCAAGGCATGCGGCACCACCGGCCGCCAGAGCCGCGAGGGCGCCGGTAAGCTGGGCGCCTTTGTACTCGACAGTCTGCGCGGCGCGGGCGAGACCATCCAGTTTGCCGGTGGCACCGATCGCAGCCGTGCCCTGGGCAAGCTGACCGAGCAAGTCGGCGCCGTGGACGCGCGCCTCAAGCGCCGCCAGGCGGTCAGCGAGGCCGTAGCCGATGCGCTTATTCTTGCGGCTAATCTGGTGATGCTCGGGCGTGCGCTGCAGCTGGTGGCTGCGGGAACGATTGAGTTTGCCGCAGCGTTTGTCGCCGTCTTTACCTTTGTGTCGTCGTTTGGCTCGGTGATGGCCGTGAGCCGCCTGGGCGCCTCACTGCAGGAGACGCTCGCCTCGGGCGCACGCGTGCTCGATTTGCTCGACGAGCAGCCCCAGTGCGCCGAGGTCGCCGATGGACAGAACGTTGAGTTTGCCGGCGCCGCAGCCGAGCATGTGAGCTTTAGCTATGCGGGCGGCGTGGACGCGGGCGGTGCGGGCGCCACAGAGCAGGTCGCGAACGACACCGCTGCGAGTCTCATCCTCGACGACGTGACCTGCATCTTTGCGCCCGGTACCATGACCTGCATCATGGGACGCTCGGGCTCGGGCAAGTCGACGCTGCTTAAGCTGCTCATGCGCTTTTGGGACCCCGCAGCCGGCACCATCACGGTGAGCGGCGTCGATGCCCGCCACATCAACACGGCGAGCCTGCGCAGCCACGAGGCCTATATGACCCAGGACACACATCTGTTCTGCGGCACCGTGCGCGAGAACCTGCTGGTCGCGCGCGCCGGCGCCACCGATGCCGAGCTGCTCGACGCTTGCCGCTCCGCCTCACTCACCACGCTCATCGACCGTCTGCCGCAGGGACTCGACACGCCCGTTGCCGAGCTGGGCGACTCGCTTTCGGGCGGCGAGCGCCAGCGCATCGGCCTTGCGCGCATCTTCCTCAACGACGCACCCTTCATCTTGCTCGACGAACCCACCAGCGCACTTGACGCTCTCAACGAGGCAGCCGTAATGCAGGCCGTTGACGAGCTCAAGCGCCGCGGCAAGACCATTGTGCTCGTAAGCCACCGTGCCAGCACCTGCGCCTTTGCCGATTTCTCGCTTTCGGTAGAGCACGGGAGGCTGAGCTAATGGCGCGCCCGGTCGACACACCGGAGCTGGCACGCAAACGTGAGTGCGAGACCCAAATGGTGTCGCAGATGATCGCGCTGTGGTGCCGCGGGCATCATCGCGGCGGGCATGCGGTCGAGCAGGCTGGCGACGATGAGCCCGTGCGCGTCAAGCTCGGACTCCGAACCATTACGCTCTGCCCCGAATGCGCCGAGCTGCAGAAATACGCCGTCGCGCGCATTGGGCACTGCCCCCACATGGGCACCAAGACATTTTGCTCGGCCTGTCCTTCGCATTGTTACCGGCCTGCCATGCGCGAGAAGATTCGCGAGGTCATGCGCTGGTCGGGACCGCGTATGATCCGCTATCGCCCCATCACCGCCGTGAGACACGCGATGGTAACGGTGCAGGCCAAACGCGCGGCGACACGAAGCAAGTAATCGCCGGCGCCGGCACGCCGCCTGTCCTTTCCAGTTGATTTCGGCCCCCGGTGCGCTCGTCGCATCGGGGGCCGCGCCATTACAATGGAGCGGATTCACCAAATGCAAAGGAGTCGCCATGCCCGTCTGCCCGCTGGTCGATTGCCACACCCACACCTCGTTCTCGGACGGACATGCCTCGTTTGAGGAAAACGTCCGCGCTGCCGCGGCCGCCGGCTGCCGCGTCATGGTCTCGACCGACCACCTCACCTTACCCGCCAGCATGGATGCCAACTGCGAGGTGCAGGTTGTCGAGGGCGACCTGCCGGCACATCGTCTGGCTTTTGAGGATGCCCGCAAGCTTGCCGCGCAGATCGCGTCGGAGCTCGAGCTTATCTATGGCTTTGAATGCGATTGGTACGAGGGCTGCGAGCCTTTGGTTGAGCGCTGGTCCCGGGGCGCCGTCGTGCGCCTGGGCAGCGTGCATTGGATTGGCAACCCAGGCGATATCATGGCCGGCGCCGCGGGTACGGCGGGAACGGAAAACGTCGCTCGCCCCGATACACCCGATTCGCGCTGCGGCTGGATCGATGATGACACCAACCTGCATGTTTGGGAAAACCTGGGGGTACACGGCGTGTGGGAGCGCTACGTCGACGACTGGTGCCGCGCCTGCGAAAGCTCACTCAACTTTGACGTAATGGCCCATCCCGACCTGGTCATGCGCTTTTCGAAGGAAGGCTTTGCGCCCGACTTTGACCCGACGCCGTTCTGGGGGCAGATGGCCGAGTGCGCTCACGACACGGGCCGCCGCGTTGAGGTCTCGACCGCCGCGCCGCGCAAGAGGCTCGACGATTACTATCCCGCGACCGGGCTATTGCGTTGCTTCGCCCACGCCGAGGTACCCATCACCTTTGGCTCGGACGCACACCGCGCCTGCGACATCTGCTGGAACATCCGCGAGGCCCAGGCCCACGCTTACGACTGCGGCTACCGAACCTTCGACATCCCCCACCCCAACGGCGAATGGGAACCCACACCCCTCGACTAGCCATCCCTTCATAAGTTGCGGTGGAATAGGAATTGTTTTGCCTGATGAAGCGCTTAAACAGTCCCTATTTCACCGCAACTTCCATGACCCCGTTACACCAACAAAGACTGTCCCAAACGACTAGTGGCGGCGGGCGTTGAGTTCGCCGGCCAACTCGTCGAGGGTGATACCGTAGCGCTCGAGCGTCACGAGCAGGTGGTAGACCAGGTCGCCGGCCTCGTAGCGGATATGATCGTGATCGTTATCCTTGCAGGCCATGATCACCTCGCTTGCCTCCTCGGCAAGCTTCTTGAGCAGCTCGTCCTCGACGTCGGTCAGCAGACGCGCGGTATAGCTCTCCTGCGGCGATGCATCACGACGACCGTGAATCACCTCGGCCAGACCTGTCAGCGTCTCACCGATATTTCCATCCTGAACGTTTGCGGTGCGCACACCCATGGTTCAATCCTTTCTGGTGGCCGAGCGTCTAATCGAGCGCCCGCCCTACGCGAGTTTCTTAAAGAAGCAGGTACGGTTGCCGGTATGGCAGGCCGGGCCCGGCGAGTCGACCTTGACCAGCAGCGTATCGCTATCGCAGTCGGCCCAAAGCTCCTTGACCGCCTGCATGTTGCCGCTCGTCGCGCCCTTGTTCCAGAGCTCCTGGCGGCTGCGGCTCCAAAACCACGTGGTGCCGGTCTTGAGCGTCAGCCCCACCGACTCCTCGTTCATCCAGGCAACCATAAGCACCTCGCCGGTGTCATACTGCTGAACCACACAAGGAATCAACCCACGGGCGTCGTACGTAAGATCAGACGCTTCTATTACCTCAGTCATCATTTCTCCCAAGCAACAAACGAAATCCCACAGGTCGGCGAGGGTTGTCCAGGTGCCCGAGATTCCGAGCGACAAGCCCGACGACGCGTACTTAAGTACGCGAGGAGGGTTGGAGCCAGAAGGTCGGGTGCCTGGGCAAGCCGCAGCGCTAAAAGTCCAGCCTCACAGGGATGCCCTGCGACGCCATATACTCCTTCACCTGGCGAATGCTGAACGTCCCAAAGTGAAAGACGCTCGCCGCCAGCACGGCGTCGGCCTCGCCCTCGATCACGCCCTCGGCAAAATGCTCGAGCGTACCCACGCCGCCGCTTGCGATCACCGGAATCGGCACCGCGCGCGCCACGGCACGGGTGAGCGCCAGGTCAAAGCCGGCCTTGGTGCCGTCGCGATCCATACTGGTCAGCAAGATCTCGCCGGCGCCGCGACGAGCCGCTTCCTCGGCCCACGCCACCGCGTCGATACCCGTGGCGTTGCGACCTCCCGCGGTAAAGACCTCCCACTTGTCGGCACCCGGCTCTCCGGGCAAACCGACGCGCTTGGCATCGATCGCCACGACCACGGCCTGACTGCCAAAAGCCGCGGCAGCCTGGCTAATCAGCGACGGGTCACGCACGGCCGCCGAGTTGAGCGACACCTTGTCGGCACCGGCGGCAACCATGGTCCGCATGCCCGCCAAGTCGCGAAAGCCGCCGCCCACGGTATAGGGAATAGCGAGCTCCTCGGCCGCGTGCGCCGCCATCTCGATGGTCGTCACACGGTTGTCACTCGTCGCGGTAATGTCCAAAAATACGACCTCGTCCGCACCTTCGCGGTCGTAGGCGCGCGCCAGCTCCACCGGATCGCCCGCATCGCGCAAGCTCACAAAGTTGACGCCCTTGACCACACGGCCGTCCTTGACGTCCAGGCAGGGAATCACACGTTTGGTAAGCATGGGCTACTCCTCCCCTCGGGCGGCGGTCAGCGCCTGTACCAGCGTAAAGTTGCCCTCGTAGAGCGCGCGACCGGTAATGGCACCTTCAATCGCGCCCTCACCCACTGCGGCCAGCGCGCGGATGTCGTCGAGCGTCGAGATGCCACCCGACGCCACGACGGGAAAGCCCGCGACCTCGGCCACATGGCGATACGCCGCCACATCGATGCCCGTCTGCATGCCATCACGTGCGATGTCGGTATACACCAGATGCTTAAAGCCCAGCTCGGAAAGCTGCGCCACGGCATCGTCGAGCGCCACGCCCGCACCGTCACGCCAGCCGTTCACCTTGACCTGGCCGTCGCGTGCGGCGATGTCTGCCACCAGCAGCTCGCCAAAGCCCTGGGCCGCCACCTCGGCAAAACCCGGCTCGGTCACCAGCACGGTGCCCAGCGCAATGCGACGCGCACCGTAGCCGGCCAACTCGTCGATGCGCGCGAGCGAGCGGACGCCGCCGCCCACGTCCACAGACAGACCGTCGACGCCGCAGATGGCCTTGATCGCCGCCGAGTTGGCAGCGCATGTGTCCTCATCCTCGCCAAAGGCAGCGGACAGGTCGACGACGTGCACCCAGCTTGCGCCCTGCTCGGCAAACGAGCGAGCAACGGCCACGGGGTCGTCGGAATATACCTTGCAGCGGCTGCGGTCGCCACGCTCCAGGCGCACGACTTTGCCGCCGATCAGATCGATTGCGGGAAACAGGATCATCGGCCAGCCTCCTCGACGATGTTGACGAAGTTCTTAAGGATGCGCTGACCCAGCGCGGAGGATTTCTCGGGATGGAACTGGCAGCCCCACACGTTGCCATGGCGCACGATGCACGGGAAGCTCCGCGTATAGTGCGTGCGCGCCAGCACATCGGCGGCATCGACGTCGTCGGCCACCGCATAACTGTGGGTGAAGTACATGTTGGCACCCTCGGCAAAACCAGCAAGCAGCGGATCGGCCGCGCCGGCGGGCGTCATGTGCACCTGGTCCCAGCCCACGTGCGGCACCTTCAGGCGGCTCGACTCCAAGCGTGTGCACGAGCCGCGCATAATACCCAGGCCATCGACCCAGGGACCGCCAGCCTGCTCGGAGGCGTTGCCGTCGGCGACCGCGCCCTCGTCCGCAGGCACGCCCTCGTTGCCGCGCTCAAAAAACAGTTGAAGACCCAGGCAGATGCCGAGCAGCGGAGTCCCGGTGGCGACGGCATCGAGCACCGCGTCCGCCTCGCCGCTCTGGCGCATAAAGGCGATCGCGTCATAGAACGCGCCCACGCCCGGGATGACCAGGCCGTCGGCGCGGCGGATCTGCTCCGGATCGTCCGACGTGCAGGCGGCGGCACCGGCGCGCGCAAGCCCGCGCGCAACGCTCGACAAGTTGCCCTTGTGGTAGTCGACCACCACGATCTTCGGTTCGCCCACGCGACCCCTCCCTTATCTCATCGTCCAAAACCACCACAAAGGGGACAGGCACCTTCGTAGTGGTTTTTGCCTTTGTTGCGGTTACAGTGAACCCTTGGTGCTGGGGATGCCTTGCACGCGGGGATCGAGCTCGCAGGCGCGGCGCATCGTGCGGCCCACGGCCTTAAAGGCGGCCTCGATAATGTGATGCGAGTTGCCGCCTGCCAGCTCGCGCACGTGCAACGTGAGTTTGGCATCGCGCGCAAAGGCATAGAAGAACTCGACGGCCAGCTCGGTATCGAAGCTGCCCACACGCTCGGTCGGCACGGGCAGCTCGCAGTAGGCCTGGCCGCGGCCCGAAATATCCACGGCGGCCATCACGAGCGTCTCGTCCATGGCGATCGCCGCATCGGCAAAGCGCGTAATGCCCGCCTTGTCACCCAGCGCCTGGCAAAACGCCTCGCCCAGCACAATGCCCGTATCCTCGACGGTGTGGTGCGCGTCGACCTCAACGTCGCCCGTCGCATGCACCGTCAGATCGAACAGACCATGGCGGCCAAAAGCGTTGAGCATGTGGTCGAAAAACGGCACGCCGGTCGAGATATCGCACACGCCGCTTCCGTCCAGGTCGAGCTTTACGACAATGTCGGTCTCGCCCGTCTTGCGGGTTACCTCAGCATAGCGGTCCATCTACATCTCCTCCTTCACCAGCGCGGCAAACGCAGCCAGCACCTCGTCGTTTTCCTGCGGGGTACCCACGGTAATGCGTAGGCAGTCCGCGAGCCCCGGCGCGTAGCTAAAGTCGCGCACCAAAATCGAATACTCATCGCGCAGACGCTCACGAACGCGCGTGGCATGCGGTGTGCGCACGAGCACAAAGTTCGCCGCGCTCGGCCACACCTCCACGGGCAGACCCTCGGCAGCCATTGCACGCAGGGCGCACAACTCGCGCTCGCGCTCGGATGCGACCTGCGCCACCACAGGTGCGTAGGCATCACGGGCACGCACGCA
The DNA here is from genome assembly GCA_048291725.1 of Collinsella sp. Taxonomy (GTDB): domain Bacteria; phylum Actinomycetota; class Coriobacteriia; order Coriobacteriales; family Coriobacteriaceae; genus Collinsella. The sequence goes on from DBEZXW010000096.1 coordinate 23,424, forward strand.
GGCAAGCGCGGCGGCCTGGCTCAGCACGTTAACCGAGTAGATCTGGCGAATCGCCGCAAACACATCGATGACCTCGGGCGCCGCGATCACATAGCCCAGGCGCGTGCCGGCGGCGCCGAACGCCTTGGACAGCGTATGCAGAATCGCCAGGTTGGGATGCTCGGCGATAAGCCCCTGCGCCGTGGTGGCCGCGCCAAACGAATCGTCCGCAAACTCAACGTAGGCCTCGTCGACCATGACCATGCCGGGGCACGCATCGCACAGGGCCGCGACAAAGTCGAGCGGCGTCACATCGCCCGTGGGGTTATTGGGCGAGGTCACGATCGCCAGATTGCACTCGGGCGCCGCTGCGAGCACAGCCGCTTGGTCGAGCTCAAAGGTCGCCGGGTCGCGCCACACATCGCGCACCTCGGTCTGGCAGAGCGACGCAAAGAACGCGTACTCGCTAAAGCACGGCGGGCAGTTGAGCAGGGTCCGTCCCGCGCCGCCAAACGCCAGCAGGTAGTTATAGAGCAGCTCGTCGCCACCGTTTCCCACGCAGACATTCTCGCGCGCCACACCATGCCAAGCGGCAAGCTCGTCGCGCAGGTCACAAGACATGGGATCGGGATAGCGGTTGAGCGGTGTAGCAGCCAGAGCGGCGTCGACCGCTTCGCGCACGCCGGCCGGCACGGGATAGGTGTTCTCGTTGGCCGAAAGGTTGATGCGCGTGGGCGTAAAGTTGGGATCGTAGGGCTCGATACCGGCCAAGTAGGGCTGGACGAGCTCCTTCATGCGCGGCGTGAGTTCGGCCATATTAGGCCTCCTCGACGACCGCGCCAGCGGCACCGCCCGCAGCCGCCGCCAGGTCCACACCCTCGGCGACCGTCGCGGTCGCATCGCCCGGCCAGGCGACCTTGGTCAGGTCGGCCGCAGCCAGCGACTCGGCACTCACGGCATCCTCGCCCTGCTCCAGCACACGGCGACGCAGGGCGGCGGATAGCGCATGCGCCCACAGGCCCTCGGCCTCGGCCAGGCGCTGCGTGGCGGGAGCGTCGGAGAGCAGGCCCTCGGGTGTATAGCAAATGACGCTCGAGCGCTTAACGAACTCTTCGACCGAAAGCGGGTTGGAGAACATGGCCGTGCCGCCAGTCGGCAGCGTGTGGTTGGGACCGGCAACGTAATCGCCGAGCGGCTCGGAGCTCCAAGCGCCCACAAAGATGGCGCCGGCGTTGCGAATGCCGCCGAGCAGGCCCATCGCATCCTTGCAGTGCAGCTCAAGGTGCTCAGGCGCCACGGTGTTCACGGCCTCGACGGCGGCAGCCATGTCGGCGGCCACCACGATGGTGCCTTCGTTGTCGAGCGAGGTGCGCGTGATCTCGGCACGCGGCGACTGCGCCACCAGGATATCGATGCCTGCCTCGACCTCGCGCGCAAACTGCTCGTCGCAAGTCACCAGATAGCAGGCTGCCAGCGGATCGTGCTCGGCCTGGGCCATCAGGTCGGCCGCGACCACCATGGGCTTGGCCGTGGCATCGGCCAGCACGCAAACTTCGGAGGGGCCAGCGACCATGTCGATACCCACGTCGCCCGAGACAATCTGCTTGGCCGCAGCGACAAAGGCGTTGCCCGGGCCGGTGATCTTGTCGACGCGCGGAATGGTCTCGGTGCCGTACGCCAGCGCGGCCACGGCCTGAGCGCCACCCACCATATAGATCTCGTCCACGCCGCCGAGCTTTGCCGCGGCGAGCGTATACGGACTGATCAGGCCATCTTTCTGCGGCGGGGTCACCATGACCACGCGCTTGACGCCGGCAACCTTGGCGGGAATGGCATTCATGAGCACCGTGGAGGGATACTGCGCGCGACCGCCCGGCACGTAGATGCCGGCCGCCGCGAGCGGGGTCACCTTAACGCCGAGCATCGTGCCGTCCGGGCGCGTGGTAAACCAGCTCTGCTCGACCTCGCGCTGGTGGAACTCACGAATCTGGCGCGCGGCCTTTTCGAGCGCCGCGACAAAAGCGGGATCGAGGCCTTCGAGCGCGGCATCGATCTGCTCCTGCGGCAAGCGGAAGCTCTGCAGCTCGACACCGTCAAAACGCTGACAGTAATCGCGCACCGCGGCATCGCCGTTGGCACGCACGTTGGCCACGATATCGCGGGCGGCGTCGACGATGTTTTGCGGCAGCACACCCTTGCGGTTGAGCTGGTTGGTAACGAGGCGCTCACCGGGAGCAAGCTTGATGGTCTTCATATCGGTATCCCCTATCGGTCGAGGTTGTGTTCGAAAAACGAGAGGCCGAGCGGCGGCGCCAATCGGCCCGCAGCCCGTACGTTGGGGCGCCCGTGCACGCTCGCGCTATTGTGCCGAGCCCGCGACGGGCTCAAAATGCTTGTCCTTCACGGCAGCCGCCAGGCGATCGGCCAGGTTGCGCACACGCGGATCCAGGCGCGCGGCACCCGGATTGACAAAGAAGCGGGCCGTGCAGTCCATGATGCGACCGGTAATGACCAGGTCGTTGTCGCGTAGCGTGGCACCCGTGGCGGTAATGTCCACGATGCGATCGGTCATGCCGACGATGGGGCCCAGCTCGATGTTACCGTGCAGCGAGACGATATCGGCATTCACGCCGCGCTCGGCATACCAGGCACTCGCGATGCGCGGGTACTTGGTGGCCACACGAAGCGACCCGCGGCGGGCGTAGTTGCGCTCGGCCTGGCCGGCGCGCCATGCAGGCTCCGCCTCGATAAACGTGCACAGGCCGTAGCCCAGATCGACCAGCTGCAGCAGGTTGAGGTCGGCCTCGATAAGCGAGTCCCAACCGCAGATGCCGCAGTCGGCGCCGCCGCAGCCCACAAAGGCGGGCGCATCGCTGGGACGCACGATGACAAACTCGATATCGCCGACCGCGCCCTCGCCGGCACGCGTGTCGCGACCGCGCACGATGAGATGACGACCGGGATCGCGCAGCTCAGAGACATCCAAGCCCGCGGACTCAAGCACGTCGAGCGTGTCGGCCTTGAGCGAGCCCTTGGGCACGGCAATGCGCAGCGGACCCTCGGCGCCACGGCCCGCGGCGTGATCGCCATCGGAAGCGGCATCCTCGGCCGAGGTGCGCGCGGCCTCCAGGCGCTCGAGCGAAAAGGCGAAGCCCGCCGCCGGCACCTCGATACCGTCGCCAAACGCGCCGGTGAAGATGGAGTCATAGCGTCCGCCCGAACCGATCGGATCGGGCAGTCCGCCGGCATAAGCCTTAAAGACCAGGCCCGTGTAGTAATCGAAAGAGTTCATGATAGAGAAGTCAAACGACAGCACCTGGGCGTCCTCGGGTGCCAGGCCCTCGACCAGGGCACGCAGCTCGCGCGTCAGCGGCGCGACGATACCGGCGGCCTCCAGCAGCGCGTCCACGCGGTCGAGCACCTCGGCACCGCCGTGCAGACGCGGCAGCTCGCAAATGGCGGCCTTGACGGCATCGGACTCGACGCTTGCCGCCACGCGGGCATCGAGGCCCACAAAGTCGTTGGCGTGCACGCAGCGCAGGGCCTCGGCGGCCAGTTCGCGATCCTCGCACGCCGCGAGCAGCTCCTTAAACGGACGCACGCTGCCCGCGATAATGCGCGCATCGGGAAGTGCTAGCTTGCGCACAGCCTCCGCCACCAGCGAGACGATCTCGACATCGCCCGCAGTGTCGCCCACACCGATGAGCTCAAAACCCAGTTGCGTAAACTGACGCGAGCCGCCGGCATTGCGCTGGCACTCGCGGACCACCGGCGCCTCGTAGCGCAGGCGCAGCGGCAGATCGGCCGCGCTCATGCGAGTCGAAACCAGGCGAACGATCGGCAGGGTGTTGTCAGGACGGACCACCAGCAGGCGACCGTCGTCATCAAAGAGCTTAAACGGCGTGTCCGCAATGCGGCCGCCCTCCTCGAGCGAACCCTTGTCCTCGAGCAGTGGCGTCTCGACCGGAAGGTAATGATGCTCCCTAAAGCAGCCCTTCACCGTCAGCGCAATCTCCTCGCGCGCCTGAGCCTCCTCGGGCAATATGTCCCGGAATCCCCACGGTGTGGCCGTCATCTGGTGAGCCTCCTCATGCTGTGTTTCATATAGAGCAGAAGACCGGCATAGCTCCGCCGGTCTTTTGGGTACTTTAGCATACTAGAGTGCTTGCGGGGAAAATCCGCCGCAGCCGCTCACACCGTATTCATTTGGAAACATAGGAGCGGATTGTCGCAACCCAACCCCACCTAGACGCTAATCGCACGACGATACTCTGCCATTACCTGCGCATCGGCAGCTGCGGGGTCGGCAAAATAGCGCCAGTCATAGGTCTCGGCCGAAACAACTCCGCGATAGCCGCGCGCCACCAGCCTATCCAGGTCGGCGCGCATATCGCGGTCGCCGTCACCCCAGGCAAGATGCGTCGTGCTATCTGCCGCAACATCGACAAAATGCACGTGGGCGACATCATCGCCAAGCAGATCGAAATAATCGTCGATGGTATCCCCCGCCACCGCCATAGCGCCCAAATCCAGACACGCCTTAAGTGCCGGATGATCAACTGCCTCGATCATGCGCTTCGTATCGGCCGCCGAGTTCACGATCATCGACTCAACCGGCTGTAGGGCCTCGAGCACCAGTCGCACGCCGCGCTCTCCCGCATGCTCGGCAATCGCACGCAGCATCGAGGCGCTGCGACCCCACGCGTCCTCGATCGGCTCGTTCAAAAATGCCCAGCCGCTCGAGACCATGACCTGCTCGGCTCCAAGTTCCGCCGCGATATCCACAACGTTCTTAAAGTACGCGAGCGTGCGAGCGCGCGCCTCATTCCCGCGCGCCGCGATATTCCACGGCTTGGGGTTGTTCTGTTCGGGACAAAGCCCCACAATCCGAATCCCATACCGCTGTGACAGCTCCTGCACCTGCTCGAGCGAATCGTATCCATGGCAATCGACATACAGATGCATCGCCCCGGTCCAAAGCTCGCAACACGTGTAGCCCGAGGCCGCTGCCGAAGAAAAGAATTCCTCAAGGTCAAAATAACGATGGCTGATATTCATGACGGCAAGCTGGGGATAGCTCATAATTACTCTCCAACCCAAGCGAGGCCCCGTTCCATATAGGAGCGAGGCCCGATTACACAAACGTTATTTGCTCTTAGTAGTCGAACTGGTGATAGTAACGACGGTAGTTGAGGTTGTGCTTGGTGACCGTCTCGTAGTAAGCGGCAAGGCGATCGGTGATCAGCGAGGAGAGGATCCACGGAGACACGATGACGCGGAACTCGTCGTCAAGGCCGGGGATCGCGAACTCGGCGGTGTCGATGATGTTGATGTCGGTGTCGCCGGTCACGCCGCGGGTCAGGAAGGCGCGGACGCGCTCGTCGAGCTTGCGGTTCTCGTCCTCGCCCATGAACAGGAAGACCGGGACGCCGGGCTCCACGAGCTCGAGGGTGCCGTGGAAGAAGTCGGCCGAGGTGATGTAGCGGGTGCGCTTCCACTGCATCTCCTCCAGGATGCACATCGAGAACAGGATCGTCTCGCCCCACAGGGCGCCGGAGCCGATGAACATGGTGTAGGGGGCCAGGGCGTACTTCTTGGCGAGCTCCTCGGCGCGCGGCTCGAAGCTCTTGCGGATGTCGACCAGATGGGTCCAAACATCCTTGGTCTGCTCGATGAACTTATCGAACTGCGGGAAGCAGCCGCGGCGGTTGAGCAGGCGCAGGCCGAAGCAGTCGGCGAGGTAGTAGCCCATCTCGCAGCCACCGTTACCATGATCGGAAGCCATGGCAACGCAGTTCTCGGCGCCCACAGCCTGGCCGATGGGGCCCTCGGGCTTGGTCATGGCGTAGACACGAATGCCCTTTTCCTTCATCTTCTTGACGGCCTCGAGGACCTCGGGGGTGGTGCCGGACTCGGAGGCGGTGAGCACGACGGACTTCTCGGTCATGCGCTTGTGGCCCATGGCGTTCCACTCGGCGGCGTGGATCAGGTAGACCTCGAGGTCG
>DBEZXW010000097.1:0-34729 GCA_048291725.1 Collinsella sp.
TGATAAAGCTCATCGCCGTCGACGATCGCGCCGGCCTCGAAGCCGGTATCGCCGGGGTTATCGATGATCATGCGCTCAGCGCCCTTCTCGGCGGAGCCTATACGGACCATGGTCAGATAATAGGAGCCGAGGATCATGTCCTGAGTAGGAACGGTGACAGGGTGGCCGTCCTGCGGACGCAGGAGGTTATTCGCGGAGAGCATGAGTATACGTGCCTCGGCCTGAGCCTCGGCGGACAGCGGCAGGTGGATAGCCATCTGGTCGCCGTCGAAGTCAGCATTGTAAGCGGTGCAGACCAGCGGGTGCAGACGCAGCGCGCGGCCCTCAACGAGGATAGGCTCGAAAGCCTGAATGCCGAGACGGTGCAGAGTAGGCGCACGGTTGAGGAGGACGGGGTGTTCCTTGATAACGTCCTCAAGGGCGTCCCACACCTCGGTGCGCTGCTTGTCGACCATCTTCTTTGCGGACTTGATGTTGTTGGCAACGCCGTCCTCGACCAGCTTCTTCATAACGAAGGGACGGAAGAGCTCGATGGCCATTTCCTTAGGAACGCCGCACTGGTATATCTTGAGGTCGGGGCCGACAACGATAACGGAACGACCGGAATAGTCGACACGCTTGCCGAGCAGGTTCTGACGGAAGCGTCCCTGCTTGCCCTTGAGCATATCGCTCAGGGACTTGAGCGCGCGGGAGTTTGCGCCGGTGACGGCTCTGCCGCGGCGGCCGTTGTCTATCAGAGCGTCGACCGCTTCCTGAAGCATGCGCTTCTCATTGCGCACGATGATATCAGGCGCGTTGAGCTGCTGGAGTCTCTTCAGGCGGTTGTTGCGGTTGATGACGCGGCGGTACAGATCGTTCAGGTCGGAGGTCGCGAAGCGGCCGCCGTCGAGCTGGACCATCGGGCGAATTTCGGGCGGAATGACGGGCAGCACATCGATGACCATCCACTCCGGCTTGTTGCCGGACAGGCGGAAGGCGTCCACCACCTCAAGGCGCTTGACGATGCGGGCCTTTTTCTGGCCGGAGGTGGTCTTCAGCTCGGCGTGCAGCTGCTCGCTGAGCTGCTCCAGATCGATCTGCTGCAGCAGCTCCTTCACGGCCTCGGCGCCCATGCCGGCGCGGAAGTCGTCCTCATACTTCTCGCGCATATCGCGGTATTCCTTCTCGGAGAGGATCTGGTTCTGGGCCAGAGGCGTCTCGCCGGGATCGGTGACGATATAGGCGGCGAAGTACAGCACCTTCTCCAGGATACGGGGGCTGATGTCCAGCAGCAGTCCCATACGGGAGGGGATACCCTTGAAGTACCAGATGTGGCTGACGGGGGTAGCCAGCTCAATGTGGCCCATACGCTCGCGGCGGACCTTGGCACGGGTAACTTCCACGCCGCAGCGGTCGCAGATCTTGCCCTTATAGCGGATCTTCTTATACTTACCGCAGTGGCACTCCCAGTCCTTCGTCGGCCCGAAAATGCGCTCACAGAACAGGCCGTCGCGCTCGGGCTTCAGAGTACGGTAGTTGATGGTCTCGGGCTTCTTTACCTCGCCGTAGGACCACTCGCGGATCATTTCCGGAGAAGCACTGCCGATCTTGATGGCATCAACGGTTGCGTAACTCATAATTCAGCTCCTCCCTTTCCTTAAAACTCGTCGCCTTCGTCGTCATAGGAAGCGTCCACTTCCTCGTCGGCGACGTAGTCGAAGCCCGCATCCGCCAGCTCATCCTCGTCGGCGTAGCGGTTCTGTCTTTCGTCGTCGGCATCCATACGGGCCAGGTTGAAGGTATCCAGGGCGTCCTCGTCCTCCTTCAGCTCGATCTGGTTGCCGTCCTCGTCCAGCACCTGGATATCCAGGCACAGGGACTGCAGCTCCTTCACCAGCACCTTGAAGGACTCGGGCACGCCGGGGGTGGGCACGTTGTGGCCCTTGACGATGGCCTCGTAGGTCTGCACGCGGCCGGTGACGTCGTCGGACTTCACCGTCAGGATCTCCTGCAGGGTATAGGCTGCGCCATAGGCCTCCAGGGCCCAGACTTCCATTTCGCCGAAGCGCTGGCCGCCGAACTGGGCCTTGCCGCCCAGAGGCTGCTGGGTAACCAGGCTGTAAGGGCCGGTCGAACGGGCGTGGATCTTGTCGTCGACCATGTGGCCGAGCTTGAGGATGTAGGACGTACCAACGGTAATGGGCTCGCGGAACTCCTCGCCGGTGCGGCCGTCGAACAGACGGGTCTTGCCGCGCTCGTCAAGCTGGGTGACGAACTCGGGGCGCATGTGATCGCCAAAGGCAGCGGTGGCCTTGTTGAGCATGTTCTTGTTGGCACGACGAATGACCTCGGCGATCTCGTCCTCCTTGGCGCCGTCGAAGACAGGCGTGGCGGTGAAGAACGGACCGGGGACGTACTTGTCGGAGTCGGCCTGCTCGGTATCCCAACCGCAGGCAGCAGCCCAGCCAAGGTGGCACTCGAGCAGCTGGCCGACGTTCATACGCGAAGGAACGCCCAGCGGGTTGAGGATAACGTCGATCGGGGTACCGTCAGCCATGTAGGGCATGTCCTCGACCGGCAGAACGTTACAGATAACACCCTTGTTGCCGTGGCGGCCGGCGATCTTATCGCCCTGTTGGATCTTACGACGCTGGGCGACGTAGACGCGCACCTGCTCGTTGACGCCGGGGGCCAGATCGTCGCCGTTCTCGCGGCTAAAGCGGACGACGTCGATGACGCGGCCGTAAGCGCCGTGAGGCATCTTAAGGGAGGTGTCGCGGACATCGTGGGCCTTGGCACCGAAGATGGCGCGCAGCAGGCGCTCCTCGGCGGTCAGAGCGCTCTCGCCCTTAGGCGTGACCTTACCGACCAGGATGTCGCCAGGGCCGACCTCGGCGCCGATGCGGATGATGCCGTCCTCGTCGAGGTTGGCAAGCATATCCTCGGAGAGGTTCGGGATCTCGCGGGTGATCTCCTCGGGGCCGAGCTTGGTGTCGCGGGCGTCGATCTCGTGACGGGTGATGTTGATGGTCGTCAGCAGGTCCTCGGCCACCAGGCGCTCGGACACGACGATGCCGTCCTCGTAGTTAAAGCCTTCCCACGGCATGTATGCCACGGTGAGGTTCTGACCCAGCGCGAGCTCGCCATGATCGGTCGAAGGACCGTCAGCCAGGGGCTCGCCCTGCTCAACGGTGTCACCGACGCGCACGAGCGGACGGTGGTTGATGCAGGTGGACTGGTTGGAGCGCTGGTACTTGGCCAGGTGATACTCGTCCATGCCGCCGGCATGCTTGACGATGATCTTGGCGGCGTCGGCAAAGATGACCTCGCCGGCGTTCTTGGCCAGGGTGACCTCGCCGGAGTCCAGAGCGGCGCGACGCTCCATGCCAGTACCGACATAGGGAGCGGCGGGGTGAACCAGCGGCACGGCCTGACGCTGCATGTTAGCGCCCATCAGCGTACGCTTGGCGTCGTCGTGCTCGAGGAACGGGATCAGCGTGGCTGCGACGGAGAGCATCTGACGCGGCGAGACGTCCATGTAGTCGACGTCCTCGACAGGCACGTCGGCGGGAGCGCCGAAGGAGCCGTCGAAGTCGCGGGTACGGGCGATCACGGTGTGCGGACGGACAAGCTTGCCCTCGGCATCGGTCGTGATGAACTCGTTGGTCTTGGGATCGAGCGGCGTGTTGGCCGGCGCGATGACGTGCTTCTCTTCCTCGTCAGCGGTCATCCAGTCGATCTGGTCGGTGGCAACGCCGTTCTCGACGCGGCGGAACGGAGCCTCGATGAAGCCGTACTCGTTGACGCGGGCGTAGAGGGCGAGCGAGCCGATCAGGCCGATGTTGGGGCCTTCGGGGGTCTCGATCGGGCACATGCGGCTGTAGTGCGAGTTGTGAACGTCGCGGACGGCCGTCGGCACGTTGGTGCGGCGGCTGGAGCCGGACTTGTGGCCGGCAAGACCACCAGGGCCGAGTGCGGACAGACGGCGCTTGTGGGTCAGACCGGTCAGGGGGTTCGCCTGGTCCATGAACTGCGAGAGCTGCGAGGAACCGAAGAACTCCTTGATGGAGGCCACGATCGGGCGAATGTTGATGAGCGACTGCGGGGTGATCTCGTCGATGTCCTGGGAGCTCATGCGCTCACGGACGACGCGCTCCATACGGCTCATGCCGATACGGAACTGGTTGGCGACGAGCTCGCCGACGGTGCGGATGCGGCGGTTGCCGAAGTGGTCGATGTCGTCGACCTTGAAGCCCTGCTCGCCGGCAGCGAGGGACAGCAGGTAGCGCAGCGTCGCAACGATATCCTCGTCGGTGAGCACCGTGACCTCTTCCTCGGTGGTGAGGTTGAGCTTCTTGTTGACCTTGTAACGACCGACGCGGGCCAAGTCGTAGCGCTGCGGGTTAAAGAGCAGACCCTCGAGCAGGCTGCGGGAAGCGTCCACGGTGGGAGGCTCGCCCGGGCGCAGACGACGGTAGATCTCGATGAGGGCGTCCTCGCGAGTGAGGGCGGTGTCACGCTCCAGGGTGCGCTTGATCACATCGGAGTTGCCGAGCAGCTCGATGATGTCGTCGTTGGTGACGGCAATGCCAAGGGCGCGCAGGAACATCGTGGCGCTCTGCTTGCGCTTACGGTCGATGGAGACCATGAGCTGGTCGCGCTTGTCGACCTCAAACTCAAGCCAGGCACCGCGGGACGGGATGATCTGGGCCTTGTAGATCTGCTTGCCCGAATCCATCTCGGAGCTGTAGTACACGCCCGGGGAGCGGACGAGCTGCGAGACGACGATACGCTCGGTACCGTTGATGATGAAGGTGCCCTGATCGGTCATCATGGGGAAGTCGCCCATGAAGACGAGCTGCTCCTTGATCTCGCCGGTCTCCTTATTGGTGAGACGGACGTCGGTCAGAAGCGGAGCCTGATAGGTCATATCCTTCTCGCGGCACTCCTCGACGGTGTGCGCGGGGTCGCCGAACTGATGCTCGCCGAAGGTAACCTCGAGAACATGGTTCTGGCTCTGGATGGGGCTGGATTCCTTGAACGCCTCACGAAGGCCCTCGTCCTTAAAACGCTCAAAGGATTCCCTTTGAACAGAGATAAGGTTGGGGAGCTCCATGGCCTCCGGGATTTTCCCGAAGCTGACGCGCTTGCGCTCAGTGGCAGTGTATGCGTAGGTCACCAGGTTTTTCCTCCTTCACGGAAATGCTCGGTGGGTTGGCGAGGCATAGCTTCGCCAGTTATCGCAACCTAATAGTTTATCAGGTACCGACCGTTGGGCAAGAAAAGCCTTGACGCGATTGAGTTTTTGGAGTAGCAAAGTTTTTCGACAGAAAACACGCAGGTAGATGTATGTGTATCGAACATCTGTTCATATATTTTCTGTGAACAGGGAGCCGACAATCGCAGCTCTTATAAAAAACGGGCGCGAACCGAGGTCCGCGCCCGTAAATGTCGATGCCCGAAGGCTTACTTGCGCATCAATCCGCCGCGCTCGTCGATGGCGTCCCAGAAGGCATCGGCAAAGCGGGGATCGCTTGCAGCCATGAGGGCGTTGGTGGCCATCCAGCCAGAGGGAGTGCCGGTGTCGTAGCCCGACAGCGGGTCGATGACGACGGCATACATGGCCTCACGGTCGAGCGAACGGGCCATGGCGTCAGTGAGCTGGATCTCGCCGCCCTTGCCGGCCTGCTGATCTGCCAGCAGGTCCATGACCAGCGGGCTCAGCAGGTAACGACCGACGATGTACAGGTTGGACGGAGCCGCCTCAGGAGCGGGCTTCTCGACCAGACCGCCGATGCGCCAGACAGCGCCCGGCTCGGCATCGGCAACGCCCTCGGCGCCCTCGAGCGAACCGACGCGCTCGCCGGCGATAACGCCGTAGCGGCTGACTTCCTCGGGCGAGCAAGCAGCGACGGCGATAACCGAAGCTCCACCGTGCTCCTTGGAAACGGCGAGCATCTTGTCGCAGATGTCGCGATTAGGCACAACGTAGTCGCCCAGAAGAACCAGGAAGTTCTCCCCTGCCACGGCGTCGGCAGCAGAGCGGATAGCATGGCCGAGGCCCTTGGGCTCGTACTGATAACGGAAGTCGACCGGCATACCGCCAGCGTGGGCGACGGCATCGGCATAGGCGTTCTTGCCGCGCTCGCGCAGCAGGTTCTCGAGCGAGCGATCGGGCTGGAAGTAGTTCAGTAGCTCGGGCTTACCGGGAGATGTAACGATGATGGCGTCGTCGACTTCCTCGGGGTCGAGCGCCTCCTCGACGACGTACTGAATGACGGGCTTGTCGAGCACCGGCAGCATCTCTTTGGGCGTGCACTTGGTGCCAGGCAGAAAACGCGTGCCAAGACCGGCGGCGGGGATGATTGCCTTCATGTTATTCAAAGATCCTTTCGCAGGCGCAAAAGCGCCCCATGCGTGCGGCACACAGCCGCAGACCAAATTGCGATACCCAAGCATCTTACCGCTGGAACTATATGTCGCTACAAGGCAGAGGCAATTCTTCAGCAGGTCAACGCAAATTATTGCTCGAATGGTGCAATTTTATTGCCCAACGGCAGGGTGCCCGATACGACGCAAATCACAGAACATGGCAGTTTGAGCCACCGATGTCGAGGGACCGAAAAACAAAAAAGACGGGGCTCGCAATGCGAACCCCGTCTGCAAAGAAATCTGGCGAGAAAGCCTGATTACTTGAGGGTGACAGCAGCGCCAGCAGCCTCGAGCTTCTCCTTGGCAGCCTCGGCGTCCTCCTTCTTGGCACCCTCGAGAACAGCCTTGGGAGCGCCCTCGACGACCTCCTTGGCCTCCTTCAGGCCAAGGTTGGTGAGCTCACGGACGGCCTTGATGACCTGGATCTTGTTGTCGCCGAAGCCCTCGAGCACGACGTCAAACTCGGTCTTCTCCTCGGCCTCAGCAGCGCCAGCAGCGGGAGCGGCGACAACAGCGGCAGGAGCAGCGGCGGAAACGCCGAAGGTGTCCTCGATAGCCTTGACGAGCTCGGAAGCCTCGAGAAGGGTCATTTCCTTAAGAGCATCGATGATCTCATCGGTGGTAAGCTTAGCCATTTCTAAGTCCTTTCGGTTTCCGTGTCTGTGCACGGAGATCAGTTAAAACACGGCGCGAATGCGCCAAGGGTGCGGCGTTGCCGCCGCGGGTGAAAACAGCGACTAGGCTGCCTTCTGCTCGGAGACCTGCTGGATCGAACGAGCGAGACCAGAGGAAACGCCGTTGACGCAGACAGCGATGTCGCGAGCGAAACCGGAGATGAGACCGGCGATCTGGCCGAGAAGCTGATCCTTGGTGGGCAGCTCGGCGATAGCCTTAACATCATCAGCGGAAACGGCCTTGCCGTCGGAGATACCGCCCTTGATCTCAAGGACGCCCTTGGACTGAGCGGAGAAGTCCTTAAGGGCCTTAGCGGCCTCGACCGGCTCGGACTCGTAGAACACATAAGCGACGGGGCCGGCGAGGATCTCGTCGAGCTCGGGCTGCTCCTGGTTCTTGAGAGCGATCTTGACCAGGTTGTTCTTGTAGACCTTCATCTCGGCGCCGCACTCGCGAAGCTGATGACGCAGCTCCTGAGCCTGCTTAACCGTCAGACCGTTGTAGTTAACGACGAACAGACCGGCGTTCTCGGCGATACGGGACTCGATCTCTGCAACCTTGTCGATTTTGTACTGCTGGGGCATGAATTACACCTCCTCGAATTCTTTCCGGGCACGGTCCGCCACAAGGACGTGACGGGGGCATGTCCAAAAAGAAAGCCCCCGCGCTGCATGAGCGACGGGGGCGAGAAGACATATCTACTCGACCACCTCGGCTGGCGGGAAGTCCCATTAAGCTCGCGGGTAAGACCCGTTTGCGCCGGCTGTCTCTGGCAGCGGATTCGTGCGTGAACCGAAAGTATTATGGCGGGGACCCCGGCGTCGGTCAACGGCAACCCTGGCTGCACACAATTCCACCATCTCGGTCGCGCCGCCAAAGGCCAGGCGCAAGCTTTTCGCTCGGTCAGGTCCTGGGCTCGCACGAAGAGCACATTTAGTGCTCTTCGGCTCGTGCGGAATCTACGAAAAGCTTGCGCCTGGCCTTTGGCGGCGCGACCTGTGTTGACTTTGGGACAGCCATAGTTGCCGTTGGCCGGCGCGCCCCGCTCATAATGCTTGGGTCGGTGGGCTGATGTGTTGCGTCCCTGAGGACTATAAGGTCGAAATGAAGGTGGACAGGCGGTGGAGGCCTTCGTCTAGGTCTTTGTCGGAGACGCAGTAGCTTAGGCGGATGTGGCCTTTGGTTCCGAAACAGTCGCCCGGGACTAGGGCTACGTTTGCCTCTTTGATGGCTTTGATGCAGAAGTCTTCGCTGGTTAGGCCGAACTTTTTGATGCTTGGGAAAATGTAGAAGGCTCCTGCGGGCTCTACTACGTCGAGGCCCATGGCGTCTAAGGCTGCGAGTACGCGTTCGCGACGGGCTCGATAGACTTCGAGCATGGGGGTTGGGTCGACGGTGAGGGCTCGGGCTGCGGCGTCCATCTCGAAGGAGACGGCGCTCGATACTAGGTATTGGTGAGCTTTTGCGATCTCGGCGATGACGGGGGCTGCGGCTGCGAGCCAACCCAGGCGCCAGCCGGTCATAGCCCAGGGCTTGGAGAAGCTCTCGATGACGACCGTCTGCTCGCGCAGCTCCGGGTGTCGCTGGGCGAAGCGCTCGTAGCCATCCACATAGACCAGGCGGTTGTATACGTCGTCGCAGACCACGTAGATGCCCACCTGCTCTGCCACACGCGCCACGGCGTCGAGTGACGCCGCGTTGAGGATGCAGCCCGTAGGATTGTTGGGCGTGCAGATGACGATGGCCTTGGTCGCCGGCGTCACGCAAGCACGAAGTGCGTCCTCGTCGATCTGAAATTGCGCAGGCTCCGTATCCAAAAAGACCGCCTTGGCGTGATTGGCCACGACGATGCTCTCGTACAGGCCAAAGGCCGGCGTGGGGATAATGACCTCGTCGCCTGGGTTGAGCATAGCCATGAATGTTGCCGACAGGGCCTCGGTCGCGCCGTCGGTCAGGATGACCTCATCGGCGGAAAACGCCAGGCCCGCGTCATCCATATATTTGGACAGTGCATCACGCAGGGCGGGGCGACCGTTGTTGGGCGGATAGTGCGTGTCACCGCGGTCCAGTGCGGCGGTCACCTCGGCGCTAATCACATCGGGCGTGGGAAAATCGGGCTCGCCAAGCGCAAGCGCGATGCACCCCGGGTGCTGGGCGGCGAGTGCGTTGATCCGGCGGATACCGGAGGGCTTAAGCGTGGCAAGCGAGGTATTCATGGGCAGACGCATGGCGTTCCTTTCGTAAGGGTTGCACTAGGATAGCGCGGCGAGGTGCCGCCAGACGGTGTAACCTAAACGGAAACGAGCCGGAAAGGGGGCGGCATGGAGACGACCGCATGCGGCGATGTACCAAAAACGTTGCAAACCATCGCGTATATCAGCATTCCCAATAGCGCCGATCTTGAGTTTTTGCTCTGGGACCTGCAGGATGCCATCGCGGCCTATGCCCGGCTTTCCGGCACCGTACTCCCCCACCCGGTTGACTTGAAGGCGGATAATGCCGACGGCGTTGCCGATGGCATCGTGCTGGCCATTGAAGATGTGGCTGACGATGAGACGTTGACAGCCATCGAGCAGGCGCTTGAGCGCTTTGGCGGTACGGGAACGCGCGTCTATGCCGCGATTCGAGCCGCACAAGAGGGCACTGAGCGGGCGCGTGGGACCGCCGTTCGCCTGCGCAAGGCATGTGAGCGCCATGACCAATTGTGGTGTGGCGGCGTTGCCATCTGCGCCGGCAGCGGCATCGCAGCGCTTCGCCATTCCCCACGCATGGGCCTCTTGCGACGACCGTTTTCGGAGGCCATGGACAAGCTCGTGGGCGCCATTCGCATGGGGTGTTCCGTCGAACACGCGCAGAAGCTCGGTGGCGCAGCAACGGGCGGCGCCGACACCGACGGCATGGTACGCGCCGAGCCTGCACTGCCCACACCGATCTGGCACGCCGTTATGAGACGTCTTGCCAAACACTCAAACTGCTAAATCGAAGAAGCCCGCCAATCGGCGGCGCCGTTCCAACGCTCAACAAGACGCTCCAGGCGCCAGGCGGCATTGGCGGGACTTGTCGAGGGCAGGACGATGGCAGGCAGCCCGGTGCGTTCTTGTAGATAGCGCTTGTAGAGCCGGCCAGCTGTACCACCGTTGCATATCATCTGCTCAATGGGAGCTGCGCCGGTAATGCGCTCGATATGTGCCGGCACAACGTTGCGAATGCTCGCGTCGCTCGAGCCCTTAATGTCGCAGCTCTCAATCACATCCCACAGGGCCACGCCACCGTTCAACAGCATGGATCGCTTGGCGGCAATCGAGGCGTCGAGCGTCGCGGGCTCACCGCTTGCCAAAGGGTCGCCCTCGTTGGGCGGCACGGGCACACTAAGACACGCAGCCATCACGCGCCAAAAGCGGTTCTGAGGATTGCCGTAATAAAAGGCATTGGCGCGCGAAAGCACCGAGGGAAACGACCCCAGCACCAAAACGCGCGAGTGCTCGTCAAACACGGGTTCAAACCCATGCTCAATATGTTGATAGCCCTCGTCCGGCGCTGTCATGATCTAGGCCCTCAACAGATAGCGCACCTCGTAGGGTGCAAGCTCAAGGGTACCCGTCAGCTCGACCGTGGGCGCACCGTCGGCAAGCAGGTCGACGAAGGAGCCGTTGAGTTCGCCGGCTCCAAAGGTATAGGGCTCGTTCACGGCATTGACCGCCACGAGCACCGTCGCGTCGTCGCAGGCGCGCTCGAACAGCAGCTGCTTGTTCTGGATCACCACGTTGCGATAGGCACCGTAGTTGAGAGCACGGGCCGCCGCGTCGTCGGCCGAACGAAGGTGTGCGAGCTGCGTGATGAACGCCGTCAGCTCGTTGGGCGCAGGCTCATCGAGCGCAGGTCGCAGAGCCCAGTCACCATCGGGGCCGCCCTTTTCGCCAGGAATCCCCCACTCGCTGCCATAGTAGACGCACGGAATGCCCGGCATACCAAAGAGCATGCCGTAGGCGGGACGCAGGCAGGATTTGTCGGTGAGGATACTTGCCAGGCGCGGCACATCGTGGTTGTCGACAAACGAAAGCAGATGTTTGCCGCGGTAGATGCACCAAGGGTCGCCGCCAAACTGACGGTGCAGCGAATGGGCGATCTCGAACATGTTGACCGAGTTAAAGCTGGAGTACAGGCCCTTGTAGCACTCGTAGTTGGTGCAGGAGTCGAGCATCTCGTCGTTGACGATCTGATTGTAGTCGCCGTGGAGCGTCTCACCAATCAGCACAAAGTCGGGCTTGAGCTCACGGGTAAAAGTATGCAGGCGGCGCATAAAATCGCGATCGAGCATATAGGCAACGTCCAGGCGCAGACCGTCGACGCCAAAGACTTCGGACCAGCGACGCACGGACTCAAGCAGGTAATCGACCACGGCAGGGTTTTGCAGGTTGAGCTTCACAAGCTCAAAATGGCCCTCCCAGCCCTCGTACCAAAAGCCGTCGCCGTAGCACGAGTCACCGTCAAAGCTGATGTGGAACCAGTCCTTGTAGGGCGAGTCCCACTTGCGCTCCTGCACATCGCGGAAGGCCCAAAAACCACGACCGACGTGGTTGAAGACGGCATCGAGCACCACGTGGATGCCGTGGGCATGCAGTGTGTCGCACACGGCGGCAAAGTCGGCATCCCCACCCAGGCGGCGGTCGATATGGCGCAGGCTGCGCGTATCGTAGCCGTGGCTATCGGACTCGAGCGGCGGGTTGATGAGCACAGCTCCAATACCGAGTTCCTGCAGGTAGTCGGCCCATTGGGCAATCTTCATGATGGGGGCATCGGGGCTAGCTGTGGCATCGGCGGCCTGGGCGAGCTCATCCTCGGCAACGGGGGCGGCGTTTTCGCGCGGAGCTCCACAAAAGCCCAGCGGATAGATTTGATAGAACGTCGTCTCGTATGCCCACATAGCAACCTCCCGGTAAGCTCAACACAACGACATCCATTGTATGCCCGGCTTGTATCCTCTTCCCCTAAATAAGTTGCGGTGGAATAGTTCCTGCTTGGGCCTTCAGAGGCCTTAAACAGGAACTATTCCACCGCAATTGATGAGGGAACGTGATTAGGCGACGGGCTTGGCGCGGCGGATAGCCGGGAACATCACCGTGATGGCAAGGATGACGCCCACGGCAGCGATCGCACCGCCCGCGCAGCCGATCCAGGCGATACCGGGGCCCGAAACCACGGCTCCGCCGATCGCGGTACCCGTGCCGATACCGAGGTTGAACAGGCCCGAGAAGATCGACATGGCGACGGCCGACGAATCTGCCGGCGTGTGCTTGATGAGCTCGGCCTGAAACGCCACGTTAAAGGCCGTGGCGCAGCAACCCCACAGTGCGCAGACGGCAAGCACTGTCACGAGCGACGATGCGGCCGGCCCCATGAGCAGCAGGGCCACCGGCACGCCGGAGAGCGTGATAGCCAAGAACGGGAAGCGATGCCCATCGAACAGGCGGCCAAACAGCCAGCTTCCGAGCAGACCGGAGCAGCCGAACGCCGTCAGCGTCATGGTGATAGCGCTTGCGTCGACATGGGCGACCTGAGCCAGGAAAGGCTCGATATAGCTGTAGCTTGCGTAATAGCCGGTCGCCATGAAGACCGTGACTGCGTAGAGCGCGATGAGGAGCGGGTTCTTGAGCAGCTCGGGCAGCTGTTTGACGGTAAAGCGCTCACCCGCCGGCATGGCCGGGAACACCGCTGCCTGGTAGACGGCCGCGATGGCTGAGAGGCCCCCGACCACGGCAAACGTCATGCGCCAGCCCACGGCCAAGCCAATGGCGCGGCCAAGCGGCAGGCCAAAGATCTGCGCGATGGACGAGCCCGTAGCGATCATGCTGATAGCGAGCGCCCCATGGCGTGTGTCAACCAGGCGCGACGCCATGATCGAGGCGACCGACCAGAACACGGCGTGCGCGCAGGCAACCACCAGGCGCGCGCAGACTAAGATGGGATAGGTCGGCGCCAAGGCGGACAGGAACTGGCCCAGCGAGAACACGGCAAGCACGCCCAGCAGCATCCGCTTGAACTCGAAACGCGAAGCGAACACCATGAGCGGCAACGACAGCAGCATGACGCCCCAGGCATAGACCGAGATCATGATGCCCGCCTGGGCCTCGGTGAGCGAGAACGACGCGGCGATATCAGTCAAAAGGCCGATGGGCATAAACTCCGACGTGTTGAACACGAACGCACAGCAGGTGAGCCCGACGAGCGGGAGCCACTGCCTGAGCGTGATGCCGTCTTGCCTTGCCTGACTCATATATAACGTCTCCAATCATTTTGAGCGGAGGCGATTATATAGCAACGGCCCCGCATCCGTCAGCAACAGATGCGGGGCCGAAAACAATTCGATACACAGAGGTTGCGCCGTCAATAAATAACTAAGCCAACCCCAGCACTATGCCCGCCGAATGCACGATAAACGCCACGATCCAGGCGACCGCCACCTGAAACGCGAACACCGCTACGGCGTAGCGTCCGCCCAGCTCGCTCTTAACGGCACCGATGGCTGCCACGCACGGCGGATACAGCAGCGTAAAGACCAGGAACACGTAGGCGGTAAACGGCGAAAACATGGTCGACAGCGCCGCGGGCGAGGTTGCGCCCAAAAGCACGGTGAGGGTCGAAATGACGCTCTCCTTGGCAATAAGTCCGGTGACGAGCGCCGTGGATGCACGCCAGTCGCCAAAGCCAAGCGGCGCCAACGCCGGCGCGATGATGCTGCCGAGGCCCGCAAGCAGGCTTTGCGACTGATCGGCGACCACATTAAAGCGGATATCGAACGTCTGAAGGAACCAGATGACCACAGTCGCGGCAAAGATAATGGTAAAGGCCTTGGTAATAAAGTCCTTGGCCTTATCCCATGCCAGCATCACTGTCGTCTTAATGCTCGGCAGGCGGTAATTGGGGAGCTCCATGATAAACGGCACCGGGTCGCCCTTAAATGCCGTGCGGTTGAGCACCAACGCCGCGATGCAGCCGACCGCAATGCCCAGCACATAGAGTGACACCATGGCGGGGACTGTCGCCTGCGGGAAAAACGCCCCGCACAGCAGACCGTAGACCGGCAACTTGGCCGAGCAGCTCATGAACGGCGTGAGCATGACCGTCATCTTGCGGTCGTGCTCGGATGGGAGTGTACGGGTCGACATGATAGCCGGCACGGTGCAGCCAAAACCGACGAGCATGGGCACAAAGCTGCGGCCCGACAGGCCAAAACGACGCAGCACCTTATCCATGACAAAGGCCACGCGCGCCATGTAGCCCGAGTCTTCCAGAATGGAGAGGAACAAGAAGAGCACGACGATAATCGGCAGGAAGGTCAGCACGCTGCCCACGCCCGTAAGCACGCCGTCGACAGCCAGCGAGCGCACCACGTCGTTGGTGCCGAACGCCTTGAGACCCGCATCGGCCGAGGCGATGATGGCAGCGATGCCGTCCTCCATGAGTCCCTGCAACGCCGCGCCGATCACGCCAAACGTCAGCCAAAAAACGAGGCCCATGATCACCAGGAACGCCGGAATGGCCGTGTAGCGACCCGTCAGGATGCGGTCGATCTTGACGGAGCGCACGTGCTCGCGGCTCTCGTGCGGCTTAACGACGCAACGCCCACACACGTCGCCGATAAAGCTAAAGCGCATATCGGCCAGCGCAGACAGGCGGTCGGTGCCGGCCTCGCCCTCCATCTGGGTAATGATGTGCTCGATAGCGTCGAGCTCGTTACGATCCAGGTGAAGCGCCTCGGTCACCAGCTCGTCGCCCTCAACCAGCTTGGTCGCCGCAAAACGCACGGGAATGTGCGCCGTCGCGGCATGGTCCTCGATAAGGTTGGCAATGCCGTGAATACAGCGATGCAGTGCACCGCCGTCTGGGCCATCGGGTGCGCAGAAGTCCAGGCGGCCGGGACGCTCGCGGAAACGCGCCACATGCAGGGCATGGTCCACCAGCTCGCCGATACCCTCGTTGCGTGCGGCGCTAATGGGGACGACCGGCACGCCCAACAGACTCTCGAGCAGGTTGACGTCAATGGCGCCGCCGTTGGTCGTCACCTCGTCCATCATGTTGAGCGCGATGACCATGGGGCGGTCGAGCTCCATAAGCTGCAGCGTCAGGTACAGGTTACGCTCGATGTTGGTGGCGTCGATGATATCGATGATGGCGTCGGGGTTTTCGTCAAGGATGAATTGACGGCTAACGATCTCTTCGCCCGTGTACGGCGACAGCGAATAGATGCCAGGCAGGTCGGTAACGCCCGCCTCGGGGTGGTTGCGGATAGTGCCATCTTTGCGGTCGACCGTCACGCCGGGAAAGTTACCGACATGCTGGTTGGAGCCCGTCAGCTGGTTAAACAGCGTGGTCTTGCCGCAGTTTTGGTTGCCGGCGAGGGCAAAATGAAGCGGTGCGCCCTCGGGCACGGCCGTTTTTGCCGCACGGGGCGAATACGTTCCCTCGCCGAGAGCCGGGTGCTCCGTCGTGCCGATTGCGGCGTTAGCGCGCGGACCCGTATCGGTGTCGTGAACACCCACGAGCTCAATCCGTGCGGCATCGTCCTTGCGCAGCGTCAACTCATAGCCACGCAGGCGAATCTCGAGCGGGTCGCCCATGGGGGCGTACTTCATCATGGTGACTTCGGTGCCCGGTGTTAGGCCCATGTCCAAAATATGTTGTCGGAGTGCCTGGTCGTCCGATGTCACCGATGCGACAACGGCGTCCTTTCCAATCTCGAGCGTATCGAGCTTCACGTCCGTGTTCCTCCCCCGGCGCCCACAGGGCGTTGCATTTTGTTTACCATGGCTAACCGTTTGCCATGGCTAACCAATTGTAACCATGCATGATAGCGCGAACACGCAACGATGTTCAATCGACAGATCGGTGCAAGGGGGATTCTGGGCCATTGCATCCCAGACGGGCCTGCTGCGGAAACCAAATCCCACTCCGGAACACCTAAACGGGATGGGCTTTCCGGTTGAGGCATCTAGCGGAAACTGCAGCCCGGAATCGGCATTCAGACTGGGATGCAATTTCCCGATCGAGCCCCTCGGGGAAACTGCGACCCGGAATCTGCGCCCAAAACGGGTCACGATTTCCCAAACGGGACGTGGTTTCCCGCGGGAGCAGAAACAGCCGCCCGCTCCCTCGACAAAATGATCCATTTTCCTCCGTCTCCAACAGATCAAAACGAAGTTGCGGTGGAATAGTTCCTGTTTGGGGCTTTAACCAGCAAAAACAGGAACTATTTCACCGCAAGTTATGAGAGACGGGATGGGGCTGGCCCTCTTACTCTTACAGATGGCGCTCCAGGAAGCGGAAGGCTAGGCGAATCCAAGGACGGACAGCCACCTGCTTGTCCTCGTTGTCGACCGCGGTGTTGGCGTTGCCGAGCGAAAGGCCGTGACCACCCTGGTCGAAGACGTGCATCTCGCATGCAACGCCCTCCTCGGCCATGCGCTGCGCAAACGGGTAGACCTGCGCGATCGGCGCCGTCTTGTCGTCGGACACGCCCCACACAAAGGTCGGTGGCATCTGACGCGAAACATGCGTGGTGGGACAGATGTCGGCCAGATGCTCGTCAGTTGCCTCGCCACCCGTCACCATCGACAGGTAGTCGTTGAGCAAATCGCGCCCCGTCTTGCCGCCCGTCTTGGGCACACGCAAGTCAATGCGCGGATCGCGCGTCTGCATGTCGCGCACATAGGCAAAGTCGAGCAATGGATAGCCCAGCACCACGGCATCGGGACGAATGTCGTCCGGACGCGCCCCTGCCAAGCCCGCGAAGGGACCAGTCTTCCATTGCGTTGCCAGCGAAGCACAGATCATGCCGCCCGCCGAGAATCCCACGACGCACACACGCTTAGGATCGACATGCCACTCGTCTGCGTTGGCGCGCACCGTGGCGACCATCTTGGCAAGATCTGCCTGGGGGTGCGGAAAGCTCACGTCACCCGTAGAACTCGTGACATAGTTGAGCACAAAGGCCTGGTAACCGTGATCCAAAAACGCAAACGCCACAGGATCCTGCTCATGCGGAGCGATATGCGTAAACGCACCTCCGCCACAGATAATCACGGCAGGGCGGCGGCCATTCGGTTTATCGGGCAGCGGCTCGGCACCCAAATACGTAAACGTCGCCGGATATTCCTCGGTCGGCTCCTCGCCCCACAGCGCATGGTTCTCGACAATCATATGTGCTCCCTTCGCGCAAATTATGCGCCCTTGTTTTTCGCTTTCAAGCGTACCCCACTTGAACCCGTGGCGCAGAAACACTCCGGCAATAAGTTTCCCTTCAACTGATATATCACATAATCCCAGTTCAGAGGTATCGTTGAGCAGCGTAGAATAGGGGCGTTGACCAAGCCGCGAAACACATGTGAAACGTTTCCGGCAAACCAAACGCGCGATATGCGCCTATTTAAGTTGGAGGCAACTATGGGTCTGCTCGATTCGCTTAAGTCCACCTTCACCTCGACCGGCGAGGCGTCCGTTCCGCCCGCAGCAAGCTTCGCTACCCGCGAAGGCGTCATCTATGCCCCCGTCAACGGCGTGCTCGTCAACCTGAACGAGGTTCCCGACGAGACGATCGCCTCGGGCATGCTTGGCCAGGGCTATGGCATCGAGCCCATTACCGGCACCATCTATGCGCCCGCCAACGGCCGCATCGGTGCCACCACTGTCACCAACCACTCCATCGGCATGATCACCGAGGACGGCCTGCGCGTGTTCATCCATGTTGGCCTGGGCACCGTGGAAATGAACGGCAAGGGTTTTGCCCGCTTTGTCGAGATGGGCGATGTGGTCAAGGCAGGCCAGCCGCTCATCAGCTTCGACCGCGAGGCCATTAAGGCCGCTGGTCACGAGGACATCGTGACCGTCATCGTCTCCGAGCTCGATCGTCTTAAGAGCATCGACCATGTCGGCGAGTCTGGAACGCTTATCGACGGCAACCCGCTCGTCAAGCTTGGCGACCCGCTGCTGGTTGCCAAGACCAAGTAGCCAGGCCCCACGCCACACAGCCAAAAGGCACCTCGTCAAGCGCCCGCGACCATTTGGCCGCGGGCGCTTTTCGTTTGAAAAACCATCCCGCCAATGCTTTATCTGTATAGCTCAAATGAGCCGAGCTGCTAGAATATCGAACTGTATGGATAACTATCATTCAACCGTTATGGGAGGATACGTGAACCGCACCAAAATCGCGCAGCTCTATGCCGATGCCGAGTCGCTCGGCGGCCAGACCGTCACCGTCGCCGGCTGGGTCAAGTCCGTCCGCGACATGAAGAACTTTGGCTTTGTTACGCTCAACGACGGCAGCTGCTTCCGCGACCTGCAGGTCGTCATGAACCGCGAGGCACTCGACAACTACGACGAGATCGCCCATCAAAACGTCTCGGCCGCACTCATTTGCACCGGCACCGTCAAGCTGACCCCCGATGCGCCCCAGCCTTTCGAGCTTTCTGCCACCTCCATCGAGGTCGAGGGCACGAGCGCCCCGGATTACCCGCTGCAGAAGAAGCGCGCAACCGTCGAGTTCCTGCGCACCCAGCAGCACCTGCGCCCGCGCACCAACCTGTTCCGCGCCGTGTTCCGCATCCGCTCTGTCGCGGCTGCCGCCATCCACCGCTTCTTCCAGGAGCAGGGCTTTGTCTACGTCAACACCCCCATCATCACCACGAGTGACTGCGAGGGCGCCGGCGAGATGTTCCGCGTGACCACGCTCGACCCCAAAAATCCGCCCCTCACCGAGTCCGGCGAGGTCGACTGGAGCCAGGACTTCTTTGGCAAGCATGCAAGCCTCACCGTGTCCGGCCAGCTCAATGCCGAGAACTTTGCCATGGCCTTTGGTGACGTGTACACCTTTGGCCCCACCTTCCGTGCCGAGAACTCCAACACCACGCGCCACGCCGCCGAGTTTTGGATGATCGAGCCCGAGATGGCCTTTGCCGACCTTAACGACTACATGGATAACGCCGAGGCCATGCTCAAGTACGTCCTCAAGGACGTCATGGCAACCTGCCCCGACGAGCTCAATATGCTCAACAAGTTTGTGGACAAGGGTCTGCTCGAGCGCCTGGACCATGTCGCCAACTCCGACTTTGCCCGCGTTACCTACACCGAGGCCGTCGAGATCCTGGAGCAGGCAGTCGCTGCTGGCCACCAGTTTGATTACCCCGTCAGCTGGGGCATCGACCTGCAGACCGAGCACGAGCGCTTCCTGACCGAGGAGCACTTTAAGCGCCCGACCTTCGTGACCGACTACCCGGCCGAGATCAAGGCGTTCTACATGCGCATGAACGAGGACGGCAAGACCGTCGCCGCCGCCGACTGCCTGGTTCCCGGTATCGGCGAGATTATCGGCGGCTCCCAGCGCGAGGAGCGCCTGGATCTGCTCGAGGCCCGCATCAAGGATCTGGGCATGAATCCCGAGCAGTACAAGTACTACCTTGACCTGCGCCGCTACGGTTCCTGCAAGCACGCCGGCTACGGTCTGGGCTTCGAGCGCTTGGTCATGTATCTGACCGGCGTGGGCAACATCCGCGACGTCCTGCCGCACCCGCGCACCGTGGGCAACGCCGACTTCTAATCGTCGGACGCTAGCTCGCGTCGCCACACGCCAACGCTCATCGCATAAGCGTCTCTCGACATCGGTCGAGAGACGCTTTTTTCAACAGCATCCGTCAAGCTTTTGGCAAGTTTTTGGCCAGTTGAGCAGGGCTGTTGAAAACTCGACCCGCCGTTTGCCGACGACTACCGACCGCCCAGAGCGCCCTGCGCCCCTGGGAAAGCCCCACGTCCTAGGCTCCATACCGTCGCCACCCAAAACGGAAAGGACGTGGGCACGATGACCGAAGCCGCTGTTGAAACCTACGACACCACGACGAGGGGCGCCGCCTCGATGGCGGCCTATCGCGCCGTTCGCATCCTGCAACTATTAAGCGAAAACACCGGCGAGGACAAGGCCATGCTTTCCGATGAGTTGATCCGGCGCCTCGCCCATCCCGACGACCCCGCCCGCATGCCCATCTCGGCGGCGCGGCGCAGCATCTACACCGCCATCTCCGCGCTTCGCCATGCCGGATACGAAATTGAGTACAAACGCGGCGTGGGCTACAAACTTCTTACCCGTCCGCTCACCGACGAAGAGATCATCCGGCTCCACGGTATGGTCATGCGCAACCGCTCCACGCCTATCGCTATCCGCAAGAGCATGGCGCAGCACTTAGTTGCCATGGCGAGTGCCGACGTTCGCGGCTACCTCGATACACCCGAACCCGTTCCGAGCGCAGGCAGCAAGGCTACCAAGGCAACACGCACGCCCATCAAGCGTATCGACACGTGCGAGCTCGTCGAGCAGGCCATCGACCACGGAACCACGGTGAGTTTTGATATTTCGAGCGTCACGACGCGTGGTGAAACCGAAGCAGCACGGATGACACTCCGTCCCTTTGCCATCAAGCAACGAGACGGCATCTCTTATTTGCTGGGAACGGTCTATGACGCCCGAGGCGCCGATGACACGTTGCGTACCGTAGAGATTGGCCGAATGAGAAACGTCACCACACGTCTCCTCGACGGCAAGAAGCTCTTCGCCGCCCTAGACGAGGACGACGCCTCCTCCGCCGCATAAGACCCTCCGCCGCCCATTCGACTACCCGTACCGCCCATCCGATTCTGTATTAAAAAACCCGCCAGGCTGTTGTAAAAATGGACATCAGCGCTACTATAGTTCCACTTGCACTTTGTCCAAGTGCAGTGTTTCCAGCCATTTTTATACTGGGGGTAATGATATGAAGGACATCACCATCAGCCGCAGGAGCCTTCTTGTCTCCGCTGGCCTGCTCGCGCTCGCTCCGCTCGCCGGATGCGGCGGCAACTCTGGTTCCGGCTCCGCTGCCGCCGGTTCCGACTACACCATCGGCGTTCTGCAACTCACCGAGCACTCCGCGCTCGATGCCGCCAACGACGGCTTCGTCAAGGCCATCAAGAAGAGCGGCCTCAAGGTCAAGATCGACCAGAAGAACGCCCAGAACGACCAGTCCACGTGTAAGTCCATTGCCGACAAGTTCGTAGGCGACGGCGTCAACCTGATCTATGCCATCGCTACGCCCGCCGCGCAGGCTGCCGCCGGCGCCACCGCCGATATCCCCATCGTTGGCTGTGCCATCACCGACTACGCCGCCTCGGGCCTGGTCCAGGACAACGACAAGCCCGGCACCAACGTCACGGGCGCTTCCGACCTCACCCCGGTCGCCGAGCAGCTCGAGATGATGCAGAAGGTCCTGCCCGACGTTAAGAAGGTCGGCCTGCTCTACTGCACCGCCGAGTCCAACTCCGACGTCCAGATCAAGGCCGCCAAGAAGGAGCTCGACAAGCTGGGCCTCGAGTACACTGACTTCACCGTCTCGAGCTCCAACGAGATTCAGTCTGTCGTCGAGTCTGCCGTGGGCAAGGTCGACGCGCTGTACTCCCCCACCGACAACACCATCGCCGCGGGTGCCTCGCAGGTGGGCCAGATCTGCAAGGAGAACAAGCTCCCCTTCGTGACTGGCGAGGAAGGCATGTGCAAGGCCGGCGGCGTGTTCACCCTCTCCATCAACTACGAGGACCTGGGCTACGCCGCGGGCGAGATGGCCGTCAAGATCCTGAAGGGCGAGGCCAAGCCCGAGGATATGCCGATCAAGCATCTCTCGAGCAAGGACCTGGTCGTCGTCAAGAACGACGAGATGGCCGAGGCTCTGGGTATCGACCTTTCCGCTCTGGACGCGTAGCGTCATGCGTGGCAATGCATCTAGAGCCCGCGCTCGTGCCATAGCCGCGTTATTCAATATCTGAGCCACAGGGGCGAACGCTAAAGACCGGCGTTCGCCCTGCTTGTTTCGGATGAGACAGAACATCCGTCCGCAGCTCTTTTATGCAGTGTTACCGCTATTATGGAAAATCACGTGTCCACCCTATCCTAGGAGGTATGAAGTATGCTCATTGCATTGCAGGGCGCCGTTTCCCAGGGTGTCCTCTGGGGCATTATGGTGCTTGGCGTGTTTATCACGTTCCGCCTGCTCGACATCCCCGATATGACCTGCGACGGCAGCTTTGCCCTCGGCGGCTGTGTTTGCGCCGTGCTCATCGTCAACAATAACGTCGACCCCTTGCTCGCCGTGCTAGCCGGCATGTGCGCCGGTGCCATCGCCGGCGCCATCACGGGCATCTTGACCACCGTCTTTGAGATTCCCGCAATCCTCGCCGGAATCCTTACGCAGATCAGTCTGTGGTCCATCAACCTGCGCATCATGGGCAAATCCAACACGCCCATCCTTGCCAAGGGCACCATCTTCTCATCCGTCAGCCACATGACGGGCCTGCCGCAGTCCACCGTTGCCATCATCCTGGGCATTGTGCTGGCCGTGGCCATCGTCGCCATCCTGTACTGGTTCTTTGGCACCGAGATCGGCTCGGCGCTGCGTGCCACCGGCAACAACGAGTACATGATCCGCGCCCTGGGCGTTAACACCAACACCACCAAGATGATCGCCCTCGTGCTCTCCAACGCCCTCATCGGCCTTGCCGGCGCGCTCATCTGCCAGAGCCAGAAGTACGCTGACATTGGCATGGGCACCGGTGCCATCGTTATCGGTCTTGCCGCTATCGTCATCGGCGAGGTGCTCGGCCGCCTGCTGCCCGGCGGTCTGACGCAGTTTAGCGTCCGTCTTGCCTCTGCCGTCTTTGGCTCCGTGGTGTACTTCCTCATTCGCGCCATCGTGCTACAGCTGGGCATGGATGCCAACGACATGAAGCTACTCTCCGCCGTGATCGTTGCCGTGGCCCTGTGCGTGCCCGTGGTTTGGGAGCGCTACAAGCTCCGCAGCTCCTATACGAGGGGAGATGAGGCGAATGCTTAAGCTCTCGCACGTCAAAAAGACCTTTAACAAGGGCACCGTCACCGAAAAGCGCGCACTCACCGGCGTCGACCTTACCCTTAACGACGGCGACTTTGTGACCGTGATCGGCGGCAATGGCGCCGGCAAGTCTACGCTGCTCAACATGATCGCCGGCGTGTATCCGCTCGATTCGGGCGTTATCGAGCTCGACGGCACCGACATCTCGCGTCTGAGCGAGTCGCAGCGCGCCAAGTACCTGGGCCGCGTGTTCCAGGACCCCATGCGCGGCACCGCAGCCGACATGCAAATCGCTGAGAACCTGGCCCTTGCCAAGCGCCGTGGTCAGCGTCGCGGCCTTTCGTGGGGCGTCACCAAGGCCGAGAAGGACGAGTACGTTGAGCTACTCAAGCGCTTGGACCTCGGTCTGGACACACGCCTTAATGCCAAGGTCGGCCTACTCTCGGGCGGCCAGCGCCAGGCACTCACCCTGCTGATGGCCACGCTCACCAAGCCGCGCCTGCTGCTGCTCGACGAGCACACGGCGGCCCTCGACCCCAAGACGGCATCGAAGGTGCTCAACCTGACCGAGGAGATCGTCGACGAGAACCACCTGACCACGCTCATGGTCACGCATAACATGAACGACGCCATCCGTCTGGGCAACCGTCTGATCATGATGCACGAGGGCCACGTGATCTACGACGTGGCGGGCGATGAGAAGAAATCGCTCACCGTCGCCGACCTACTGCAGAAGTTCGAGGAGGTCTCGGGCGGCGAGCTCGCCAACGACCGCATGCTGCTGAGCTAACGACCTAGAAAACCACCACAAAGGGGACAGGCACCTTTGTGGTGGTTTTTGTTAAGGACTAAGGAGACTGCCATGAAAAGATTCGTCCCCCGCCTTGCGTTAACCGCCGCGTTGATCTGGAAGCGCCGCCGCTAAGCTACACCGCCGGGCCTTGCAGCCCCGCCGTGCAAACCTTATATCGAGCACAGAAGCCTGTCCGAACGTGATCGGACAGGCTTCTGGTGGGTATCATGGTTGAACGATCATGAGGAGGTTTTCCCTACATGGAATTGTTTGAACCGATTCTTCATTTCTTTGCACAACGATGGGTCCACAATATCATCTGGGCAGGTATCTTGGCCATCGGCACCGCCGTTGCCGCCAAGGTCGCGTCCAAGACCCTGTACCACCTGCTCAACCGCGACGATAACCCACTCCCTTCATCAAGCATCTTCATCAACATCGCGCGCGCCGTCATCTGGATGATCGGCGGCAGCTTTATCCTCGACAACTGCTTTGGCATTAACGCAAACGCCCTCGTCGCCGCTCTTGGAGTCGGCGGCATCGCCATCTCGCTCGGCTTTCAGGACACGCTGTCAAACCTTATCGGTGGCATGCAGGTAACGTTTATGGGCATTATCAAACCCGGCGACAATATCGAGGTCGGCGGCGTGTCCGGCGTGGTCCAGGACATCACCTGGCGCCATACGACCATCGAAGATGCCTGCGGGCAGACCATCATCGTCCCCAACTCAAATATCTCCAAGAACACGCTCGTGCATCTGATGCCCTTTGGGCGCGTGGCCGTCCCCGTCGCGGTCAAGGACACGTCCAAGTGGGCTTCACTGGACGCGTTGGCAGATGAGCTCACCGATGCCACCAAAGCCGCCGTGCTTCCCATCTCGGGCTTTGACAAGGAGCCCTACGTGCTCTTTAGCGAGATCGGCGACTTTGGCATCAAGGGCAAGATCATCTTTATCGTCAGCGACGATAGCACCACCTTCACGGCAGCCGACGCCTGCATCCGCGCCATCGCCCCCATCATCGCCTAAAACCACCACAAAGGGGACAGGCACCTTTGTGGTGGTTTCGCATCGTGGTACCATGGTTTATATCGTTGTTTAAACGACTAAGGGAGTAGACACCATGGAAGAGGCCTATCGTCAAGCACGCAAGCGCGGCGAGCAGGGACGCCGTCGCGCCATCAGCCAAAGCGAGCACCCGTACCTTACGGACCTCGACG
This sequence comes from Collinsella sp., assembly GCA_048291725.1. Lineage (GTDB taxonomy): Bacteria > Actinomycetota > Coriobacteriia > Coriobacteriales > Coriobacteriaceae > Collinsella. The sequence continues at coordinate 24,998 of DBEZXW010000097.1, forward strand.
GCCTCGTTGCCCAGCTCCCCTTAGGTCAGCGAGAGAGCGTCGGCTTGAGGGACATTCCGCTCGAAATGGTCGTCGGCACGGTCACCAAAGGCCGTCAGTCTGCCTTTTCGTGTAACTTTATGCCCCTGCTGCCGTTTAACACCGAGTTCGCCCGCAAGTGGTCCAACCTCTACGACATCCAGGTGACCGAGGGCTATCGCGATCCCGTCATCGTCACCGAGTTCATGCATCGGTTCTATGTCCAGGAAGGCAACAAGCGCGTCAGCGTCCTCAAATTCCTGGACGCCCCGACGGTTTCGGCCAAGGTCACCCGTCTCTACCCCGGCACATGGGATTCCGTCGAAAGCCGCCTGTACGGCGAGTTCTGCGCGTTTTGGCGCGTCTGCCCCCTATACGAGATCGAGTTCTCGCGCGAGGGAAGCTACGAGACGCTCGCCAAGATGCTCGGTCAGAACCTTATCGAAAAATGGCCGCAGAAAAAAGTCGACTACCTGCGCCACACCTTCCTACTCTTTAAGCGTGCCTACCTTCGCGCAGGCGGCGACCACCTGGACATTACGCCCGCCGACGCCATGCTCGTCTACCTCAATGTGTACAACCAGGACCGTCTGCTGGACACGCCGACGGACATCGTCGTAAACCGCCTGTGCAGGATTTGGCGCGAGTTGGTCATTGCCGGCAAAAATGACGAGGACAAGGTCGATCTTGTCGAGGCACCGAGCGTCGATGAGAAGGAGTCACCCTCCAAGTCCAGCTCCGGCGTGCTCAGCTTCTTTATGGGCAAGACCGTCTACTCGGCGGCCAACCCTCTGCGCATCGCCTTTATCCATGAATTCCCCTGTGCATCGTCAAGCTGGGACAGCCTGCACGACCAAGGGCGTCAGTATCTCGACGAGCACTTTGGCGGCATCGTGCGCACCGAGGCGTTCGAGGACTGCCACGATCCGGACGTGTTCTACGCCGCCGTGGAAACGGCTGTCAAACATGGGGCGAACGTCATCTTCTCGACCTCGCACCGCCTGATGGAATACACGCTCAGGGCTGCCGTTGAGTATCCCCGGGTTCGGTTCCTCAACTGTTCTATCGGCCTTCCCCACCAAAGCGTGCGTTCGTACTTTGGCAAGATGTACGAGGCCAAATTCCTCCTGGGCGCCCTTGCCGCCAGCATGGCGGACAACCACCGCATCGGTTATCACGCGTCGGTCTTCGCCTCGGGCGCACTCAGCGAGATCAACGCCTTTGCGATTGGCGCCTCGCTGCTCGACCCCCGCGCGCAGGTAATCCTCACCTGGGGCGATGTGCCCGCCGGCGGTCTTGCCGAGGCCATGTGCCGCGAAGGCGTGAGTGTTATGACCGGCGCTGACATGTCCAAGTCGCTCGAAGACCCTACGGCCTACGGACTCCACCGCCTGGTCGATGGCAAAGTCACCGGCATCGCCATGCCGGTATGGAACTGGGGCCGTTACTACGAGCTTATCGTGCGAAGCCTACTGCATGGCACCTGGGATGAGACCAGTGACGACAGCCAGGTTCGCGCCGTCAATTACTGGTATGGCATGAGCTCGGGCGTCATCGACATTCGCTACGCTCCGGGCCTGCCCTATCAGACGCGCAAGCTCGTGCAGCTGCTCCGCAACGGCATTGTCGAGGGTTCCATCAACCCCTTTGGCGGCGAGCTCCATAGCCAAGACGGCGTGGTGCAGATCGAGGGCTTTCCCCCGCTGCCGAGCACGCAAATCGTCGAGATGGACTGGCTGGCCGACAACGTGGTAGGCGCCATTCCGCAGCCCAACGATGAGCCGAAAGTCAGCGCCCTATGAAAATCCTTGCCGTAGCCGATACCGAAGAACGATGCCTTTGGGAGTGTTTTCGCAAGGAACGCTTTGAAGGTGTTGACCTGATTTTGTCAGCTGGCGATCTGGACCCGGACTATCTTGAGTTTTTGGTCACCGTCATCAACAAACCGCTCATCTACGTGCGCGGCAATCACGATGACCGCTATGCACGTCATGCACCGGGTGGATGCATCTGCGTCGAAGACACCGTGTACGTGTATCGCGGCGTCCGCATTGCGGGGCTTGGCGGCTCCATGCGCTATCGAGACGGTGCCAACATGTATAGCGAGCGCGAGATGGCCAAGCGCGTGCGCAAGCTGTCGCGTAAAATCAGGATGGTCGGCGGCTGCGACATCTTGCTCACCCATGCACCCGCCGCCGGTGTGGGCGATCTGGATGATCTGCCACATCGAGGATTCGAATGCTTTAACACAGCGCTCGAGACCTGGAATCCCGACTATATGGTGCACGGGCATGTGCACCACTGCTATGGTCGCGACTTTCAACGTGAGCGTCAGCATGCATGCGGGACAACGATCATCAATGCCTGCGGCTATACGCAGTTTGAGCTGGACGAAGCGCGCTACCCCATCCGTGGATGGCAGGCAGCCTGGCTCAATTCGCAAACCATGCGCCACGAGCTCAAGCGCCACGAGGCCATCGAGTCCACTACCGCCAGAACCCCCTGGTAACCACCTTTAAGGCTTGACGCTGTGCCGGCCCCAGGCACCCCATCTCGCCCCTCAGACCGTCGCTCGCGTACCAAAGTACGCGTCGCTCCTCTTTCGGGGCGACCTGGGGCACTTGGAACCAGCTCGCTGCGATGCCATAACATTGACGCCAAAGTGCCAAAACCACCACAAAGGTGCCTGTCCCCTTTGTGGTGGTTTTGGCCCGAGATAGCAAGAAACCCGGTCCTGTACGAGGCAGAACCGGGTTTCTTTAGCAATGCTTGCTTTGCTCAGGCAGTAACTAAAAGTTACTCAGCAAGGAAGTCGCGCTGGACAGCGGGATCGACCTTGACGCCAGGGCCCATGGTGGAAGACACAGAGATGGACTTGACGTACTTGCCCTTAGCGGAAGAGGGCTTGACGCGCAGAATCTCGGTGTACAGGGCAGCGTAGTTCTCGACGAGCTGCTGCTCGGAGAAGGACTTCTTGCCCAGGGGCACGTGGCAGATGCCGTAGCGATCGGCGCGATACTCAACGCGGCCGGCCTTGAGCTCGGAGACCATCTTGGCGACGTCCATGGTCACGGTGCCGAGCTTGGGGTTCGGCATGAGGCCACGGGGACCAAGGATCTTACCGATGCGGCCAACCTTGGCCATCATGTTCGGCGTAGCGATAGCGGCGTCGAAGTTGATCTCGCCCTTCTGGATCTGGGCGACGAGCTCGTCGGAACCGATGATGTCGGCGCCGGCAGCCTCGGCCTCGCGAGCCTTCTCGCCCTCGGCGAAGACGGCAACACGAACGGTCTTGCCGGTGCCGTGGGGCAGGGAGATGGAACCACGGATGTTCTGGTCAGCCTTACGAGTATCGATGCCCAGACGGAAGTGGGCCTCGACGGTCTCGTCGAACTTGGCGGTGTCGAGCTCCTTGATGAGCTTGGCAGCCTGAAGGGGGGTGTAGAGCGTGGCGCGGTCGATCTTCTCGGCAGCGGCGTTATAGCTCTTACCATGCTTAGCCATGTGCATTACCTCCTGTGGTTAAACGGGCTTATGCCCTCCCACATCGTATCGTGTGCCCTATTGCACACATATAACGGGCGCTCCGGTCGGAGCACCCGTCATTACCTAAAGAAATCGTTACTCAGCGATGGTGACGCCCATGGAACGGGCGGTACCGGCGATGATCTTCTTGGCGGCGTCAATGTCGTTGGCATTGAGGTCCGGCATCTTGATCTCGGCGATCTTGGTGAGCTGCTCCTGGGAGAGCTGACCAACCTTGTCGGCCTGGGGCTTAGCGGAACCAGACTTGAGGTTCAGCTCCTTCTTGATGAGGTGAGCCGCCGGCGGGGTCTTGGTGATGAAGGAGAAGGACTTATCCTCGTAGACAGAGATCTCAACGGGGATGATGTCGCCCTTCTTGTCCTGCGTCTCGGCGTTAAAGGCCTGGCAGAACTGCATGATATTCACGCCAGCAGCGCCCAGGGCGGGGCCGACGGGAGGAGCGGGGTTAGCGGCACCAGCAGGAATCTGGAGCTTAATGACGTTGGCAACCTTCTTCTCAGCCATGGTCATTCCTTTCGAATCACGAGTGTGAAGTACTTGCTATATCGTAAGCACGCACGTGTTAGAAGCACTCCTGAGATGAGCAGTCACAGAAGAAGCACGCTCGCGCGAACGGACGAAAACTTAAGCGATGACAGCGACCTGGTTAAAGTCGAGCTCGACCGGCGTCTCGCGGCCAAAGATCATCAGCGTGACCTTAAGCTTGCCAGCCTCGGTGTTAACCTCGGAGACCTTGCCATCAAAGTCGGTAAGCGGACCATCGGTGACGCGGACGGACGTGCCGACCTCAATATCAACCGAGGTGCGCTTGGGCGAATCGCCCTTACCGGGACGACGAGTCATCTTGTTGTACTCGTCGCGGGAAAGCGGAGCGGGCTTGCCGTTGCCGCCTAGGAAACCGGTGACGCCGGGCGTGTTGCGAACACACGTCCACGCATCGTCATCCATCTCCATGCGAACCAGGACATAACCCGGGAAAATCTTGGAATCCTTGGTCTCGCGCTTGCCACCCTCTTTAATCTCGGTGACGCGCTCCATAGGAATCTCGATATCAAAGATACGGTCCTGCATGCCCATGGTCTCGATGCGATGCTCGAGATCGGACTTAACGCGGTTCTCGTATCCAGAGTAAGTGTGAACGACGTACCAACGCTTAGACATGGTTTAGCCCCTCAATCCAGAGAACAGAGCAAGAGCCTCGCCAAAGCCAGCATCGAGCAGAGCGATGACGACGCCGACGACGATCAAAGAAGCGCAAACGACGACTGAGTAGTTCACGAGCTCCTTCTTATCGGGCCACGTGACACGCTTCATCTCGGACTTGACCGAAGCGAAATACTTCTTGGTGCGGGCGAAGAAACCAGGCTTCTCGTTCTTCTTGGACTTCGCAGCCTTCTCGTTCTTCTTGGCAACGGCCTTCTTGGCCTCAACCTTGGAGTTGGCGGCAGCGTTGTTGGCAGGCGCCTGCTGCTGAGCCTTCTTCTTGTTCTTCTTGTTGGCCATTTGGGTTACCTCCGCGCAATGCGCATATACATGAGTAAACCGTAAGCCCCCAATTGGGAGCTTACGGAATAATGACTGGCACGCCAGGAAGGACTCGAACCCTCAACACTCGGTTTTGGAGACCGATGCTCTACCAATTGAACTACTGGCGTATGTGACTAGAGACTAGCGAGTCTCTTTGTGCAGCGTGTGGTGACGGCACCAGGGGCAATACTTCTTGATCTCCATACGATCAGGCATGGTCGACTTGTTCTTGGTGGTCGTATAGTTGCGGCGCTTACACTCAGTGCACGCAAGAGTAACTAGAGTACGCATGTATCCTGAACCTTTCATTTCCGCCCCGTACGGGCACGAGTTGATACTTTATCAGCTCTACGTAAGTGCTGTCAACGAAAACCTCGAATCAATTGGTTCTCGGTGAACCCATTCATATTTGGAACACATCAATGGAGCCAACGAGATCTAATCGACGGTGCACTCAGGACCATTATCGATCCTCTCGACACCAGCAACGGCTCAATATCCATTGCAGAAAAGAACCCGGCACCCATATAAGTGCCGGGTTCTCTAAGTCAGCTATATCAAAGAGCTAATTTACTCAATGATCGTGGAGACGATGCCCGAACCGACGGTGTGGCCACCCTCGCGGATAGCGAAGCGCAGGCCCTCCTCCATGGCGATCGGGTGAATGAGGTCGCCCTCGATGGTGATGTGGTCGCCAGGCATAGCCATCTCGGTGCCCTCGGGGAGCTTGACCGTACCGGTAACGTCGGTGGTACGGAAGTAGAACTGAGGACGATAACCATCGAAGAACGGGGTGTGACGGCCGCCCTCCTCCTTGGTCAGAACGTAGATCTCACCGGTGAACTTGGTGTGCGGGGTAACCGAACCGGGCTTGCAGAGAACCTGGCCGCGCTCGATGTCCTCGCGCTTGATGCCGCGGAGCAGCAGACCGACGTTGTCGCCAGCCTCGCAGAAGTCCATGGACTTACGGAACATCTCGATACCGGTAACGACGGTGTTCTGGGTATCCTTGATGCCGACGATCTCGACGGGCTCGTTGAGCTTGAGCTCACCGCGCTCGACACGGCCGGTAGCAACGGTACCACGGCCGGAGATGGTCATAACGTCCTCAACGGCCATCAGGAACGGGAGGTCGTTGTTACGAGCAGGCGTCGGGATGTACTCGTCGACGGCCTTCATGAGCTCGCGAATGGCGTCCATCCACTTGGCGTCGCCCTCGAGAGCGCCCAGAGCGGAACCACGGATGACGGGGATGTCGTCGCCGGGGAAATCGTACTCGGAGAGGAGCTCACGGGTCTCCATCTCGACGAGGTCGATGAGCTCGTCATCGTCGACCATGTCGCACTTGTTCAGGAAGACGACGATGTAGGGAACACCGACCTGACGGGCGAGCAGGATGTGCTCGCGAGTCTGAGCCATGGGGCCGTCGGTAGCGGCGATGACCAGGATAGCGCCGTCCATCTGAGCAGCACCGGAGATCATGTTCTTGACGTAGTCAGCGTGGCCCGGGCAGTCAACGTGAGCGTAGTGACGGGCAGCAGTCTCGTACTCGACGTGGGAGACGGAGATCGTGATGCCGCGCTCGCGCTCCTCGGGAGCCTTGTCGATGTTCTCGAACGCAGTGAAGTCAGCCTTGCAGCCCTCGGTCTCAGAGAGAACCTTGGTGATGGCGGCGGTCAGCGTGGTCTTGCCGTGGTCGACGTGACCAATGGTGCCGATGTTAACATGCGGCTTAGTGCGCTCAAACTTCTCTTTGGCCATAAAGCCCTCCTCTTAACAGGTCGTCCCCAGACGGGACTTTGCCTTTATACCATAGTGGCCTCTCAACATACTATTGAGAAGCCACCGTGTTACCTATGGTAGCGGTGACTGGATTCGAACCAGTGACGCCACGGGTATGAACCGTGTGCTCTAACCAACTGAGCTACACCGCCGGATGGAGCCTGCAACCAGACTTGAACTGGTGACCTCTTCGTTACCAACGAAGTGCTCTACCGACTGAGCTATACAGGCACTTGACGGGTGGGAGCTATAGGATTCGAACCTATGTAGGCAGAGCCAACGGGTTTACAGCCCGTCCCCATTAACCACTCGGGCAAACTCCCAATCGTTCAAGTATCCGCAGGTCCTTTGGTCTTTTGGACCGCCGCCCCCGCGAACGAAGAAGATAATACGATGCCACCTTGGGGGCTGTCAACGAAAACCTCTAGATACACGGTGCCGGGCGTATCTATATGCTTTTGACCTGCGGTTTTACTGAGTTTGGATATGGAGGACGGTGAATTTGCATATAGCGGTGACATTTCCCGAGGGAACACTTTTGCGTAGTGGAGTACACCATCAGGATCGAACTTTGATATCGACTCATTTGCACCTATATATAGGTCGATATCGGGCTTCCCAGACAGAATCGAGCGTGGATAATCTCCCACTTTTTGCGTGGCTTCGAGCCCAAAGTGGGAGATTATCCACGCTCATTCACTTAGCAGGAGATTTTCCACGCTCGTATGTCCGATAATCCTCGCTCGACCAGGATGACTGGGACCGGTCCGGCCTATGTCTCAATCTGTAACATTTAGAGAACATTTTCTCCCCTATCTGTTACAGATTGAGATACTACGCAGTAGCCCCGACTTCCGTCTCATTCTGTAACAGTAAGAAAGGTTTTCAGCCTCTTCGTGTTACAGATAGAGATATTACCCGCCAACCCGTCTTAACATCTCAATCTGTAACAGCTTGAAGAGAAATACCGGTCTAGATGTTACAGATTGAGATTGAATCGTTTGGGCCGAATGTCCCCAAGATATTGGCTGGCGGTCACTAGAACTCAATCTCGTCAAAGTCAAAAGCTTTCAAAGTGAGTCCAACGAGCTTGTCTGTGCGCTCCTGAATCTGCTCGCTGGTCCAGGTATCCGTGTTTACCAACTCGTCGTTCAGGTTCAACCCGTTGCGGTATCCGACGTTCGCCCCGTTCGCATCCTTGCGGTCTCGCTTGGTCACAAAGGGCATGTTGCTCAGCTTTGAGTTATATCCGGTGATAGTCAGATTTCCAAGCGTATGAACCTGCTTCTCCTGCACCTCAATCGCCCTGGAAACGTCGCCGTCCGCAACCATCTTCACCCATTCGTCGGGAATGTTCTTACCTTGGGGAAAGATGTGCTCGATTGTCCAAACGTAGTTTCCGGAGTCATATCGATCCCAAAGTGGCTTCATCTCCTTCGTAACGCTCGGTGATGCAATAACGGTCAGGATGTAGCGCGTCATATCGGGATTGACATCGTAAATCGGCCCTTCAAGACGTTCTTTGAAGGAAGCGTCACTGGCAGACACGTCGACGAGGCGCTTCTTGATGTATTCCGCGGCCGCAATGCCCTTGAGACCCTCGCTTTCGAGGCTCTCGCAAATACTGATGAAGAGCCTCTCCAGGTCACGCGTGGGAGGCGTATCGGTAAGGTTGCGTCGGACAAAGAAGCAGACAAGGAGCTTAACAAGAAGCGCGAGGGTTTCATCTTTTAGCTCCAACTGGTCCTGCTTCTTGAAAAGGAACAGCAGCATCAGGTAAGATGCGACGCCCTGCGCTCTCGAAAGCTCCAAAAGCTGATGCGAAAGCTCGGAATCCGGGCTCTCTTGATCGAGCCCAATGATCTTCGAGTAGAGTGCGGAATTCTCGGTCAGCTCGTCCAACACCTTAAGGGCGCCGTCATCGGCTTCCATCCGCTTCTCGTAGATTTTCAGAAGGTTGGAACGTGTGGCAACGGAACCGAGGGGGAGTTGGGAACCTGATTCGCCGATAAATGGCTTATTTACCTCCCGGCGGAAGGCATCGTAGTTCTGGCGGAAGAAGCGCTCCTGCGTCTTGTAGTCATCGCCGAGATTGCGGAGCACTTCCTGCCAGCGTTCAAAGTAATAGTCGATCCGTCCGTCATCCACCCCGGCAACCTTGCCGAGAAGCATGTTTTTGATGAGGTCAACGGCGCTCAAGGGGACACCGCGGTTGTTAAGGGACGCGAACAGGGTATAGGCGTCCGCATGGCTATCGACGGTAATCTGGACCACGACTGCGGAGCACACCAGCTTGCAGATATCAAGCAGGGCATGAACACATTCGATCCCGCTCCCGTCTTCAACTTCCTCGCCCAATCGATCGTAAAAATAGTTGAATGCCTTAGACATCTTTCTCAGACCGAGGAACTTCGGCTTTTGCATAACGACGTCTAAACCGATATGTTCCTTCAAGATCCAGCGGTAATCCTCAAGGTTATGATTCTGAACCTGAGGAATAACGCGCGTCCTCGACTTGTCGGATTTCAAGATAAGGCGATTGCGCAGAGGGCGGACATCGTCCAGCATCAGGTCATCGTCGATAGAATCCTTATGCTCCATAACGCGAGCGTAGATGGCAGCAAGGAGAAGGCTGAGCGTCGTCAGGCGTTGCTGGCCATCGATGACTTCATAGTGAATGGTATCCATCTTGGAATTCACAGTCCCGTTCACGACAATAAGGTTGATTTCCGATCTCAGCCGAACACTTTGAGCGGATAGGCCGTTCCCGCAGTTAGCTGAACGCCCCCGCGGCCCCTCCTGGGGTCCGGGGGCGCCGTTTTCCCAGTTGAAGGAACGGTGGAGATGTGTTTCGATAGG